>JAGOHK010000044.1 GCA_017996175.1 Leptospiraceae bacterium | reverse complement strand
CAAATTTTTTAACTCATCCATTGACTCCTGAAAATCCATCTGGTTCTTAGTACTAACACCAATAAGAAGTGCTTTTTCTTTCTCTTCTACTTTCATAGTTTTCAGGTTTAGTTGATTACACGAAAACGTCAACCAATAATTCAAGGTTAAAATCTTTTTCTTCCATGATTTTCCTTTTATCTAATTTCAGTGACTTAAAACCTATTTTTCTTTTACTGCAAGAACCTGCCAGAGGCTATATAAAAAAATGGATTCTTCATTTTGCAAAATTTTTTTGAATTCTAGAGAGACTTTTTTGTTAGAGTCTTTTTCTACCATACCTTTTGCGCTTAATAATGAATATCCACTCAAGAATAATGTTTCCCACATAGTTAAGAAACGTTTTCTTTCTTCTAAAGATTTCATACGTTTATCTAGGATTGGTAAGGACGGATGAAATTTTTCTACGTTAAACCCAACATCGAGGCAAAGATTACTTAGCCGTATACCAATGTCAGGATTTCCCCCAATGTTAGTTTGGAGTTTGTTAAATTGATTCCAGTAATTTATCAGATATTGATTATATGGATAAATAGAAATTCCAGAATTATATACCTCTGTGCAAAAGAATTTTCCATCCGGTTTCAAAACTCTTTTTATTTCGCGCAAAATGGATAATGGCTCTCTAAAATGCTCTAAGACAAAAAAAATATAAACTACATCAAAATATTCATCAGGAAAAGGAAGATTAGTTCCTGAACCAACGGCTAATTCTACTTTTCCCTTACTAATTTCATCTGTTAGCAAGGATTTGGCTTTTTCGATTTGTTTTGGTTCTAAGTCAATTCCAGTCAGCTTCTTTATATTCTCTTTCTCAAGAATAATTTTTATCTGTGCACCAACTCCGCATCCTATTTCCAATACCAAATCGGTTGGTGCGAACGTTAGAAATGGATGAGTATAAGGTGCAAGAAATTCTGCTTGCGCGACTAATCTTTGTTGTTCGCTTTCTTCATAGCTATGAATGTATTCGTTGTTCATTGTATTTGTTACAAATTGAAAAAATTTAGTTGCGGTAACTCGACCGAAGTTTCCTACACAATGGATTCTACGAACTTGGTTGATATACCCGTAATATCCCTGATTTTATGAATCAAGTAGAGTCTCGGGTTTGCGCTTAATACTGTCAACTATTTCAAGTATCTTACAATCCTAAACCAAAATATAGAAAATAATAAAACTGAATGGATAAGGTTTTTAATGTTCTTAATTGAAGGCGAGTTATTTTCGAATTTGTTTTTTTGTGTCACGCAAGATACTAATTGTACTTGCTAGAATTTTGACTTTCTATACTTTAAGCTTAGAGATGCAATTACCAAAAAAGCAAACTCCCATTTTTAACTGCGACTAATATGAAAACACCTTGAACATAGAAATTAAAGATACGAATATCTTGGTCATTGAAGATGATTCTAGTTTTTTAACTATATTCAAACTATGTTTGGATGATATACATTCGACTATTCCCATATTTGCAAACTCTCTTGTAGCATTAGAAAAAATAAAACAAGAATCTTTTGATTTAATTTTTCTAAACATCGACTTACAGCCATTAGACGGATTTACTATATTAGGGGAAATTAAGAAGTTTGCGCCAAACACTTCTGTGATAGTAATCACTCGTTTCGATCAATTCGATCGTGCACTTAAGGCTCTGGACATGGGAGCTTATCAAATTTTACAAAAACCGATTGAGAAAAAAGAACTACTACTTTTTATAAAAAAAGCCACCGAATACCATCAAATAAAAACAGAACTTCGTGAAATCAAATCTAAATTTTACAGCCTCGCTTTAAACAGTAAATTCATTACTCAAAATAAAGACTTGTTGAAAAATGTAGAGCTCGCAGAACAAATGGCAGCAAGTGAAATTAATATTTTAATTCTTGGTGAAAGTGGAACAGGAAAAGAACTAATCGCTGAATTTATTCACGAGAAGAGTTTACGGGCAAATAAACCACTCATCAAAGTAAACTGTGCGGCGATTCCAGAAGGACTTTTGGAAAGCGAATTATTTGGTCATGTAAAAGGTGCATTTACTGGAGCAATTAAAGATCGTGTCGGCAGATTCGAATTAGCCGATGGTGGAACTATATTTTTAGATGAGATAGGGGAAATGCCATTAGCCTTTCAATCTAAACTTTTACGAGTTCTACAAACAAAGGAATTTGAAAGTGTAGGAGATTCCAAAACAAAAAAAGTAAACGTTCGAATTTTAGCAGCTACGAATATTAATATAGAAGCGGCTATTCAGGAGAAAACGTTCCGAGAAGATTTATTCTATAGACTAAACGGCGTTTCAATAAAAATTATACCATTACGAAAACGACCGGAAGACATTGAACTTCTGATTCAACATTTTATCCAAATTTTTTCCAAGAATCGAAAAATAGAAATTACGGATGACACACTTTTTCTTTTAAAATCCTATCACTGGCGCGGAAATGTGAGAGAATTAGAGAATACAATTCACCATGCTGTAATCCTTGCTAAAGACAACCTAATTGATATTAGCCGCTTACCGGAAGAATTTAGAAATCCGTCTCTAATAAAAATGAGCGCATTACTTTCTCTCGAAGATATGGAAAAAATTCATATCAGTAAAGTCCTTTCGTATACTGCTGATTTAAAAGAAGCCGCCTCTGTTCTAAAAATAGACGCCGCAACCCTCTGGCGCAAACGCAAACGTTACGCGATCTAAAAGATTACCACCGATCGCTATCGCTAACACCGAGAGCACCGATAACTGAACGATGTTACTTTGGTTTATTGTATTCTTTTCCGCTTCATAGCGTGCATCGTTTATTCCAAAGTTCGTCAAATCAAAAAACCATCGTATCTTCTATCGTTCTTTTATCGGTGTCCATCGGTGGTAATCTTTAAATAAGGATAGCATTGACAATAAAGAGAAATCCATCGTGCATAACTCACGACCTGTAATACATCAATCATGCTTATTGCAGTTAATATCTTATTAACCTCTTCAAAACAGCCTCTATCTAGCGGTTAACAGCATTTTACCATTAGGTACATCTCTTGCACTAGTGTAATAGATGAAAGAACAATTACAAAATTTTACAGATGAAGAGTTCGAAGAAGAAGATGAAGATGATACTTTAGAAGGTCGTTATCTAATTTTTTCTATCGGAGAAAGACATTACGGAATAGAGATCAAACATATTACAGAAATTGTCGGCTTACACTCAATAACCGAAGTTCCTGATATGCCCGCTTTCGTAAAGGGAGTAATCAATCTCAGAGGAAAAATCATTCCTCTTTTAGATGTGCGTAGTAGATTCAAACTTCCAGAAATTGAATACAATGATAAAACATCCGTAATCATTCTAAATATCAATACTCATTTCGTCGGGCTAATCGTAGATACCGTTAGAGAAGTTTTAAAAATTAGTAGCGAACAAATGGAAGAAACCCCTAGGTTCGGAGAAATGGGAAATCGATTTGTAAAAGCGTTAGCTAAAGTAAAAGAGGAAGTCAAAGTACTCTTAGACGTTGATCGACTTCTGATAGAAGATGAAATTAAACAAGCAGAATTAGTAATCCAAGAATCATAATTATAAAAAATAGGAGTAAGTTCCATGAGTGTGAAATCAAAATTAATATTAGGTTTTTCCGTCTTAACAAGTTTTATTGCAGTAGGAGTGATAACAGGTATTTTAAGCCTGCGTTCATTTAACGACAAATTAACTCGCATCGTAACAGTATATTCAGTCAAAGTTCAAACCGCGCAGGGGATAAATAGAACTATTCTCTGGTTAGGGAGAAATGAAAAAAATGTAATCCTAGATACTGATGAAGCGGCTATGGCAAAACGACTTGATTTGCGCAAAGATCGCATGGTCGAGATGGATAGTCTATTTAGTACTTTGGAAAAAATTGGAAATTCAAAGGATCTGGAGAAATTAAAATCACTTCGTGTTATCTACAAAGACATCATTGAAGCAAATGAAAAAGTATTTTCCTTCGCATTAAAAAATAAAAATATAGAAGCCCGTGATCTTTCTAATAAACTCACTCGACCTGCTACCGACAAATTCGAAGTAATCTCAGATGATATTCAAAAGACTGGTATGGAAGAAATGGATTTTGAAAACAACCTCACCAATGAATACTATCAATCCGCAATCATTTTCATGTCTCTTTTACTTATTCTCTCAGTGGTATTTGGTATTGGGACTGCTGGCTGGATTATTTCCACCATTACAAAAGCATTGACCTCAGCAGTAGAAATTTCTGCTTCTGTATCATCTGCGGCTACTCAAGTGTCTGCGACGTCTGAATCTTTAAGCCAAGGGGCTAGTGAGCAGGCTGCATCCTTAGAAGAAATTTCCGCCTCTATCGAAGAAATGTCATCCTCTGTAACGCAAAATTCTGATTCGGCGCAAAAAACCAATTTGATTGCAAATGCATCTTCTAAAGAAGCTATGCGTGGTCAAGATTCAGTTACAAAAACACTAGAAGCAATGAGAAATATTTCTTCTAGGATTAAAATCATTGAAGAAATTGCTTACCAATCCAATTTACTAGCGTTAAACGCAACCATTGAAGCAGCCCGTGCCGGAAAACATGGGAAAGGTTTCGCGGTAGTAGCCGATGAAGTAAGAAAATTAGCAGAGAGAAGTCAAATAGCCGCACAGGAAATCACTCTGTTATCAAACAACAGTGTCTCTCTTGCGGAAGATTCCGGTCGAGTCCTTGGGGAAATTGTTCCAAGCATTCAAAGAACCGCGGATTTAGTTGCCAATATATCTTCGGCTTCTAGTGAACAATCAGAGGGAATTGCACAAATTTCCACTGCTATATCTCAAATGGATCAGATGACACAATTGTCTGCTTCTTCCTCTGAGGAACTTGCAGCTACATCATCCGAGTTAAATGAACAAGCACTTCACTTAGTAAAAATTATGGGAAGTCTAGTAAAGATTGATGAGGATAAGATGAATTTACTCCATAAGAGAAAATCTTCCGTCCATACCCCCCATAGCACAAAAACTATGGCGGCAGAGTTTGGAAAAGCCGCAAAGAATGGTTCCTTATTCAAGTATTCTCCAAAAAAAATGAATCATACTCATGTGAGTGAAAACTTGAATTCAGAAAATGGAACTGTTCAAAATGAAATTTCTTAACCAAGGAATAATATGAGTAGAGAACAAATACTATTAGACTTTGTTCCAGAAGCATTTGATCTAATCCAAGATAGTGAGAACGTTATCTTGGATATTGAGAAAATTTTGGAAGAAAAAGGGGCTTACGATGATTTACTTATCAACAATCTATTTCGCTCGTTTCATACTCTCAAAGGCTCCTCTGGTCTATTAAAACTTGGAAGTATTGTAAAACTAACGCATGAAGGTGAGACTCTTCTAGACTCGCTTCGAAAAGAATCCAAACTTCCGAGCCCAGAAGCTCTACAGATTTTACTTAGCATCTGCGATCATTTGCGAAAACTTTTTCAAGAAATCGAAATTATAAAAGCAAATCCCGAGCTCGATGAACTAGCTCTTGTATTAATCGCAAGATTAAAAGAGGAAATCAAAGGTCTAAGTGCTGAATCAGAATCCCAAAATAGAAAAGTTCCATTTGAAATATTCGATGAGCCAAAAGCGGATAATATAAAGTATCCAGATCATGAAGTTCCAGTGGAGAGTGAGGATAAGGAGAATTTACCAGTTTCAGTTGAGACTACTCACACTAAAATATCAACAGTGCAAGCTGAAATTTCCGTTCAAAACAATGGAAACCTTTCTCAAGTAAAAAAAGAAATTAAAGTCTCGAATGAAAAATTAGACTTACTCATGGATATAATGGGCGAGCTTGTGATTGCAGAGTCCAATGTGACAGAACACTCTGCTATCAAAAAAATTAAAAACGACTCCTTCGGGCAAAGTTTAAATAGACTTAGAAAAATTGTTTTAGATTTACAAGAAGTTGTTTTGTCTACTCGAATGATCCCAATTTCTGTGGTATTTCAAAGAATGACACGACTAGTTCGAGATTTGCAAAAGAAATCTAGCAAAAAAGTTTTGTTACATATTGAAGGAGAGGAAACTCAAATTGATAAATCGGTTGTAGATTTAATTGCGGATCCTATCATCCATATTCTTAGAAACTCAGTAGATCATGGAATAGAATCTACCGAAGAACGGCTATTAGCCGGTAAAAGCGAAACAGGAAATATTTATCTAAGTGCTCGCCAATCTGTAAACGAAGTTTGGATTTTAATTCAAGATGATGGACACGGATTAAATAGGGAACGAATCTTAAATAAAGCAAAAGAAAAAGGTTTATTTTCAGGTGATCCTAATTCAGTGACAGACAAAGAAGTATTTTTAATGATCTTTGCGCCAGGTCTCTCTACTGCAAATGAAATAACCAGTATTTCAGGTAGGGGTGTGGGTATGGATATCGTAAGGCAGAATATTGAAAAATTAGGTGGGAAGATTGACATTCAATCTGTTGCAGGAAAGGGGACAACATTCATTTTGCGCATTCCTCTTACACTTGGAATTATGGAAGGAACTATTGTAAGAATCGGAAGTAATTTTTTTACCATCCAAACAATTGAACTAAAAGAATTTGTAAGTCTTCGTAATAATACTGGAATTCAACTGGAAGCAGGCAAAGAGGTATTTGACGTTCGAGGAAAATTCATTCCGATTTTTAACATCAATCAAATCTTAAACCATAGAATTCCTTTAAAATATGACGAAAAGGACAAACTAATGGTTATCCTCGAATATGAAAAAAAACTACTAGGCATTAGAGTCGATGAAGTCATTGGAAACCAAAATGTAGTAATAAAACCTCTACAGGGAAAAATGGAAGAAGCAAACGATGTAAGCGGATTTACAATCCTGGGTAGTGGAAATGTAAGCCTGATTCTAGATGTCAAATCCATATTTCAAAAATTACAAGGATTATATTAATGATACGAGTATTAATCGTTGATGATCAGCTTGCTGTTCGAAATATTTTAGAAGAAGCTTTACTAAAAAAACCGAACATACAAATTGCGGGTAAGGCTGCTAATGCGCTAGAAGCAAAGAAGATGGTTCCTAGTTTAAAGCCGGATTTAATTACTCTTGATGTAGAAATGCCCGGAATGAATGGTTTAGAATTTTTAGAGTGGCTAATGCCGAATTTCCCTACACCGGTCATCATGCTTAGCTCTCATACAAAGAAAGGAGCCGAAATCACACTCGATGCTTTACAAAAAGGTGCATTGGATTTTATCGAAAAAGCGGACGGAACAGAAAAAGATTTCATTCGAATGGTGGAAGAATTAATCTATAAAATAAATAAACTAGGTAAATTAAAAAACGTTAATGAAACAATCCTACCAGTAAAGAAAGCAAACTCCGAAACAAAACGAACTGTTCTCAAAGATAAAAAAGGAGTTATTAAATTAATTGCAATGGGAGCATCCACTGGAGGCACACAAGCGTTAGACTACATACTGCATCATCTTCCAGAAAGTCTACCGCCCATTGTGATAGTTCAGCACATGCCAGAGCATTTTACAAAACTATTTGCAAATAGATTGGCACTCACTAGTGGCTTGAATGTAAAAGAAGCAGAAAACGGAGATATTCTAGAAGAAGGAGGAGTTTACGTCGCCCCAGGAAATATGCACTTTCTTGTTCGAAGAATGGCAGGTAAACTATTAGCTGAAATGGAATCTTTTGATAAAGTTTCCGGTCATAGACCATCCATTGATGTGTTATTTGAATCTATCGCCAAAAGTAGTTTTGCCGCTTCTACACTCGGAATTTTACTAACTGGAATGGGGCGAGATGGGGCTAATGGTCTTTTGTCTCTACGAACAAATGGAGCGCGAACTTTGGGACAGGATGAAACTTCCTCTACAGTGTATGGGATGCCCAAAGAAGCATTTTTACTCGGAGCAGTAGAAAAACAAGTAAGTCTACAAAATATTCCCACGGAAATTTTGTCGTTGGTATAACATGTCATGCTGAGCGCGTCGGACCATAGCAAATAGAAATAGTATCCTTCGACAAGCTCAGGATGACAAATTTAAAGCAATTAATAGGAGAAATAGAAAATGAAAAAAATATTACTTTGTGATGATGCACCTACAGTGCTCAAGTTAATGGAGATGATCCTTGAGGAAGAAGGATATGAAATTCAAAAATCATCTAACGCGATTGATGCAATTCAAAACATAAAACAAAAAGGTCCTTTTGATTTAGGAATATTTGATGTCAATATGCCTGGAAAAAATGGAGTTCAATTAGCAGAGGAAATTCTCTCTATGCCGGAGAATAAAGACATGAGGATAATGATTGTCTCCACTGAATCAAGCGACCATCTAAAAGAGGAAGCAAAAAGAATCGGAATTAAAGCATGGCTTACAAAACCTTATGATGATGAAGATTTGATAGAAGTCGTAAAAAGACTGATAGGAAATGAATAAACCTTGTTAAAAAATAAAATACTACTTGTGGATAACGACGAGTTGTCTTTGGAATCAGTAAAAACTTCCTTAGAAGACAAAGGTTACGATGTAATAACCGCGACTAACGCAAAACTAGCACTCGCTATTTTTAAATCCGAGCCTATTCTTGTCGTAATCACCAATTTACAAATGCCAGTAAATGCGGGAATTGAACTTGCTAATGACTTATTACTCTTTGAGAATAAACCAATTATCATTGTGCAATCAGTTGCGTCAGATATGAATCTTATGATTGAGTTAATTCAAAAAGGGGTTTATGACTATTTGCTCAAACCCTGCAATTTTTTAGAATTAATCATTCGAGTAGATAAAGCATTTGAAGTAGCGGAACTTAGAACCATAAAAGTAAATATGGAAAAGGAAAAGGAAGTTAGAATTTCCCATATACTAAATTGGAATGAATGGAAAGAAGGGATTCTAAAAAGAGACCAGGATAAAGTAGATGGGAATCTAATTGGTAGTATCCGCACATCTTTTAGTCAAGGGTCCGGACTTGGCTCTTTATTATCTGCAATTGGAAGAATCAAAAAGAAAGCAAAAGAAAAGGAAAACTGTTTTGAAGTAAGTAAACCTTTGTTGAATTTTTTATTTGAAAATGCACTGAATGCAAAAAGAATTATAAACGTATTAGAGGAAATTGATTCGATTCAATCCTCAGAGATGAACCTAGAACCTTGCAGTATTTCCGAGCTACATGAATTTCTAACTTCTATTTCAAATGAATTGTATAAATATGAAAAGCTAAAAAAACAAAAAATATCTCTATACGAAAATAAATTTACCCATTATCCGCAAAAAATTCGAATTAATAAAAAATACTTTGAGCAAGTAGTTACAGAGCTTCTTTTTAATGCCTTTAAATTTTCGAAACCTAATAGTAAAATATTTATCTTAATTGATATTAAACAAAATAAAATATTCATCTCAGTTCTTAGTAGCCCTGAGCAAGATGCTTCTGGGGTTTATGGTATTTTGCCGGAGTATGCAAATATTGTGTTTGAGCCATTTTTTAGAATTTCCAAGTTGGTATTCGAGTCAATTCCCACACTTGATTTCGGTTTAGGACTTACTACGGTCGATAAAATTATTCGAAAGCACGAAGGTAAAATCAAAGCATTTAATTTGGTCAGTCATTTAGATTTAGAAGAAACAGAAAAATTAGAAACACTGGTTAATTTTGAGATAGAACTTCCCCTGATTGAATTAACATGAAAAATAAATTTCAAGTACTTTTGCTTTCAGAAGTATTCCTAACGATAGATTTTTTAGATTATGCTTTGGGAAAATTTGGCATTCCATCTCAGTTGACGACCACTGGCTCAACTTCAGATGCGCTTCAAAAAATCAATCGAATCAAGTTTCAAATTGTTGCACTCGATTCTTATATGATGGCAACAATTTCTGAAAATGAAATTTCGCAAATGATTCGATTGAATGAAACTATTTCTTTTTTATTAATCAGCTACTCTGAAAAAGAAGAAGATATCCTAAACTGGTTTGATTTTGGTTTTACAGATGTGGTTATTTTTAATAATCCGCTCAGTTTAATTTTATCAATCAAAAGAGAAATTAGAAACCATCCAATGTAATGTATTAAATTTACTAAATAATAGTAAAACAAGGAAAATAATGTTATCAAATAAAATAGCCACAGATTCACAAGAATATGCAGAAAGTATTATCAATACAGTTCGCGAGCCGTTGATAGTTCTTGATCAAAACTTACGAGTATTAACTGTTAGCCGTTCATTCTATGAAGTATTTAAAGTAAAACCAGAAGAAACAGTCGGTCAACTTATTTATGATTTGGGAAATAAACAATGGGATATTCCTAAACTTCGCGATTTGCTTGAAGATATTCTTCCGGATGAAGCATCATTTGATAACTACGAAGTGGAGCATGATTTTACTACAATTGGAACACGGATTATGCTTTTAAATGCAAGACAGATCCAGCGAGCCTCTGGGAAAGAGCGGATTATCCTCCTTGCTATTGAAGATATTACAGAGCGAAAAGAAATAGAAGCAGGTCTTGAAAAAACAAGAAAAGAACTAGAAGCAATTAAAATATCGGAAGATGAAGCGAGAGAATATTCCGAGAGCATAATCAACACTGTCCGCGAACCTTTAATCGCTCTCAATCAAGATTTACGGGTAGTTACTGTTAGCCGTTCATTTTACGATTTTTTTCAAGTTAAACCAGAAGAAACAGTTGGGCAGCTTATCTATGATTTAGGAAATAAACAATGGGATATTCCTAAACTCCGAGAATTACTAGAAAACATTCTTCCAAAAGAAGCATCATTCGATAACTACGAAGTGGAGCATGATTTTACTACAATTGGAACACGGATTATGCTTTTAAATGCAAGACAGATCCAGCGAGCCTCTGGGAAAGAGCGGATTATCCTCCTTGCTATTGAAGATATTACAGAGCGAAAAGAAATAGAAGCAGGTCTTGAAAAAACAAGAAAAGAACTAGAAGCAATTAAAATATCAGAAGATGAAGCAAGAGAATATTCCGAGAGCATAATCAACACTGTCCGCGAACCTTTAATCGCTCTCAATCAAGATTTACGGGTAGTTACCGTTAGCCGTTCATTCTACGAAGTATTTAAAGTAAAACAAGAAGAAACAGTCGGTCAACTTATTTATGATTTGGGAAATAAACAATGGGATATTCCTAAACTTCGAAAATTACTAGAAGACATTCTTCCCAAAGAAGCATCATTCGATAACTACGAAGTGGAACATGATTTTACTACGATTGGAAGAAGGATCATGCTTCTAAATGCTAGACAAATTCAGAGAGTCTCAGGCAAAGAACGGATTATCCTCCTTGCTATTGAAGATATTACAGAGCGAAAAGAAATAGAGGCAGGTCTTGAAAAAACAAGAAAAGAACTAGAAGCAATTAAAATATCAGAAGATGAAGCGAGAGAATATTCCGAGAGCATAATCAACACTGTCCGCGAGCCATTAATTGCGCTAAATCAGGATTTGCGGGTAGTTTCTGTTAGTCGCTCTTTTTATAAAATTTTTCAAGTAAACCCGGAAGAAACTGTCGGTCAGCTTATTTATGATTTAGGAAATAAACAATGGGATATTCCCAAGTTACAGGAACTTCTTGAGAATATTTTACCTCAAAAGACAACATTCGATAATTACGAAGTCGAACATGACTTTACAACTATCGGCAAACGGATTATGCTTCTCAATGCACGTCAAATTCAGAGGATAGTGGGGAAAGAGAGAATTATCCTCTTGTCTATTGAAGATATTACTGAGCGAAGAGAAATTGAAAATGGTCTGGTAAAAGCACATGAAGTATTAAAAGAACTGGCAACAGAATTAAAACGCACTACCCAAGCGAAGTCTGAATTTTTGGCGAACATGTCACATGAACTAAGGACTCCACTCAATTCAATAAACGGTTTTTCGGAAGTACTATTTGATGAAACCTTTGGACCACTCAATGAAAAACAAAAAAAATATGTGAATAATGTTTTAGTCAGTGGAAACCATTTACTTCTTTTGATAAATCAAATTTTGGATATGGCAAAAGTAGAGTCAGGAAAAATGCGATTGGCTATTTCTAATTTGCCTCTAAAAAATCTTCTGAATGAAATTTCTCTTTTAGTCGCGGATATGGTCAGTAAAAAAGATATTCACATGGAAATTGACATAGCTATGGATTTACCTGATATTGAGGCTGATGAGCTAAAGGTAAAAGAAATTATCTACAATTTACTTTCCAATGCAGTTAAATTTACTCCTGAAGGTGGACGATTGGGGCTAAGAGCAAATAGACTTGGTAGTGAAGTAGAAGTTATTGTTTGGGATACTGGAATTGGTATTGCCATCGAGAACATGGAAAAAGTATTCGAGGGATTTTTTCGTGTGGATACTCCGTTTTCCCGCGTCACGGAAGGGACAGGTCTTGGTTTGCCGCTCTCTAAAAAACTCGTCGAACTACATTTCGGAAAATTAACTTTAGAATCGGAAGGTTTGGATAAGGGCACATCGGTTCGGTTTACACTACCTATCGCCTCTCCAGAAGGAAACACAGAATGAAAAAAGCGTTAGTTGTAGATGATAACCAAAATAATCTTCTATTAGAAAAAGATCTTTTAGAAGTAGCAGGGTTTCAAGTATTTGAGGCAGAGAATGCAACGATTGCAATCGAAATTGCAAGACGAGAAATATTGGATATTATCGTACTCGATGTTCGTCTCCCTGATATGCGAGGGACAGAGGTTGCTAAAATACTACGCGATGAAAATGGAACAAAAGATGTCCCGATTGTTTTTGTCACCGCATCTGTGATCGAAGGTAGAGATGATATAAGTTCGATATCAAATAGTGCCTTCATGGGTAAACCAATCAATACCCGTACTTTTGCAAAAGAAATTTCTGGGTTAATACAGTAAAATTTTTATTTTACCTAAATAAATATGAAACAAAAACCAATTATATTAGTTGTCGACGACCAACCACAAAATATCGATCTTTTAGAGGCATACCTTGTTACACAGGATTATGAGATTAGAAAAGCGGATAATGGTTATAAAGCGTTAGAAATACTTTCTGATTCACAAATTGATTTAGTCCTATTGGATGTAATGATGCCAGGGATGAATGGATTTGAAGTTGCAAAAAAAATAAGAGAGAATAGTCGAACTAGGTTAATACCAATTATCCTCGTAACTGCACTGACAGAAAAAGAACACAGAATTTTAGGTATCGAAGCTGGTTGTGATGATTTCATATCAAAACCTATCGACAAACTTGAAGTTTTAGCGAGAGTTAAATCCCTACTGAAAGTAAAGGCTTACAATGATTTGATGAGCAATTACAGAAAAGAGTTAGAGACAGAGGTTACGCGGCGAACAGAAGAATTAGAGCAAGCTCATGAAAAAGTAAAAGCAGCTTCACTCGAAACGATTTACCGGCTTTCCATCGCATCTGAATATAAAGATGAAGATACAGGTGCACATATCAAACGAATGAGTAATTATTCTGCAATCATTGCGCGGCAAATGGGATTAGGCGAAGCGATGGTGGAAAATATTCTTTATGCAGCGCCCATGCATGATCTAGGTAAAATCGGGATACCGGATCGTGTTCTCCTGAAACCCGGAAAACTTGATTCAGAAGAATGGGAAATTATGAAAGAACATGCAATCATTGGGGCTAGAATTCTAGAAGGGTCTGAAGCAGAATTTATAAAATTAGGTGAAGTGATTGCGATGTGTCATCACGAAAAATGGGATGGAAGTGGATACCCATATAATCTCAAAGGAGAAGAAATACCGTTAGCCGCTCGAATTGTAGCGTTAGCCGACGTGTTCGATGCATTGACTTCGAAACGTGCTTATAAAGAGCCATTCACTTTAGAAAAATCACTTGAAATCATAACAGAAGGAAAAGGAACACATTTCGATCCAGATGTGGTAAATGCATTTCTTTCCAGTCTAGATGAAATACTAATTATAAAGAAAAAATATAGCTAATACAGGATAAAATAAAATGAATAATAAAATTCCTAAAGTAATACTCCTTGTGGAAGATGAAATTCTTATTGCAATGGTTCAAAAAAAATTTCTTGAGCAGTACGGATACAATGTTATCACAATCGAGACCGGCGAAAAGGCAGTGGAAATTTTAAAGAGTGATATGAAAATTTCTGAAATTTGTCTCCTTCCAGATAGCAGAAAAATTCCTCTCGAAAAATTTGGTTACAAAGTGATAATGGTGGACTCCGCAGAGAGAGCGGTTAATGCCTATAAGGCGAATGATAATATTGATCTTGTTCTTATGGATATTGACTTGGGAAAAGGAATGGATGGAACAGAGGCGGCGGAAATTATATTAAAACATCGTAATATTCCAATCGTATTTTTATCGAGTCACACAGAACAAGAGATAGTCGAAAAAACAGAAAAAATAACTTCTTACGGTTACGTAGTAAAAAATTCGAATATCACAGTTCTAGATGCATCTATCAAAATGGCATTTAAACTCTTTGATGCGAATGAAAAAATTCAAATCGAACTTCTAGAAAGAAAAAAAGCAGACGAAATGCTAAGTGTTTCGGAAACTAGGTATCGCCTACTTTTTGAAACAACCAAAGAAGGAATCCTGATTCTCGATGCAAAAACCGGAATGATTTTAGATGTAAATCCATTCCTAATTAATTTACTTGGTTATTCATACAATCTACTCATGGGAAAAACTATTTGGGATATTGGATTTTTGAAAGATGTAGTGGGTAATAAGGATAAATTTCTAGAGTTACAAAAAAATAAATATGCGCGTTATGAAAATTTGCCGCTCGAAACAACTTATGGAAAAATTATTGAAGTCGAGTTCATTAGCAATGTATTTGAAGTTTCTAATTTAAAATTTATCCAATGTAATATTAGAGACATCACTGATAGAAAAGAAACTGAAATCGGATTAGAAAAAACACGAAAAGAGTTAGAGGTTATCAAAGTTGCCGCAGATGAAGCAAGCGAATTTGCAGAGAGTGTCATCAATACAGTCCGTGAACCTTTAATAGCTCTAGATAAGGATTTGAGGGTAGTATCTGTTAGCCGTTCTTTCTATGACTTTTTCAAAGTGAAACCAGAAGACACGGTGGGACAACTAATTTATGATTTAGGAAATAAACAATGGGATATTCCTAAACTTCGAGAGTTACTAGAAACAATTCTTCCGCAAAAAACAAGCTTTGATAATTATGAGGTAGAACATGATTTTGCGACAATTGGCAAAAGGATAATGCTTTTAAATGCAAGGCAAATCCAGCAGAGATCGGGAAAAAAAAGTATCCTGCTACTCGCAATCGAAGATATTACCGAGCGTAAAGATGCCGAGAAAAAAATAAAAGCACTTCTTGCTGAAAAAGAACTGATCTTAAAAGAAGTCCACCATCGAATAAAAAATAGTATGAATACGATAAAAAGTCTTTTAACTTTACAAGCTGCAATGTTAAAAGATCCAACTGCAATCGAAGCACTTACTGATACAGAAAGCCGCGTACAAAGTATGATGTTGTTATACGACAAACTCTATCGCTCAACCGGTTATATTGAAATATCAATCAAAGATTATCTATTTTCGCTTATCGATGAAATAATAGAGAATTTTCCAAATGGTGACTCAATCACAGTCCAGAAAAATATGGATGATTTTATTTGTGACGCAAAGAAATTACAATCTATCGGAATTATTATAAACGAACTTCTAACAAATATTATGAAGTATGCCTTTCTCGGGAAAGAAAACCAAGTTAACCTAATAGAAGTTTCAGTTATTCTCAAAAATAATAAAGCCTCAATTGTGATTAAAGACAATGGTGTTGGAATTCCTGAAAATATTGATTTTGAAAACTCAACTGGATTTGGGCTAACGCTTGTTAGACTATTAACCGAACAGATCGGAGGAACTATTGGAATTGAAAGAAAAAATGGAACTAGCGTTATTTTAGAATTTGAAATCTACTGACCAACAACGGATATATCCAACAGAATTTGGAATAAAAAGTATATGATTAAAAATAACTTGACCGATAAACTATTTTGGATATTTTCTTCCAATGGATATTTTACTTTTACTTGCCATCTCAATTGCTCCCGGAATTTTTTTAATTTATAGATACTATTCGAAAGATATTTATAAAAAAGAGCCCTGGGTGATTATTTGGAAGTCTTTTTTTTGGGGAGCGGCTACTGTTCTACCTGCGGGACTCATTGAATCGAGTATAGAATTTCCCGGAAAAGATACGATAGTCGGAATGGTGATTGAGAATTTTTTTGTGATCGCACTTACAGAAGAATTGTGCAAGTATGCAGTGATTCGACTCTATTCCTATCGAAATACTCATTTTGATGAAACTATGGATGGGATTGTTTACGGGGTTGCAGTGGCGAGTGGGTTCGCTACTTTTGAAAATATTTTTTATGTAATACAACATGGATTAGCCGTTGGAATGTTACGAGCAGTATTGTCTGTCCCTTCTCATATTTTTGAAGGTGCAATTATTGGTTACTGGCTTGCCAAATCTAAATTTCAAAATACTTCTCCTCTCTCTGCTACGATGATAAGCCTCACCATTGTTGTTGCCGCCCATGGATTTTTTGATTTTGTTTTGACCTATAATAACGCTGAGTATTTTTTACTGAGTGTAATTCCTGTTATCCTACTTGCATGGCTTGTAAAAATTTATGTAAAGGACGCACTAACCCATGATTTAAAACATATTCATGTTTCACAGGAAGTTATTTCAATTTCGGAACAAACAATTTATTCTGATGAAGAAAAAATTGAAATTCATACTGAGTCCGTGACCGTAACAAATAATTCTAATTCGACAGATTATTTACAGAAACTAATACGTATTAGCCTTTATTTTTTAGGAATCGTTTGTTTTTTAACAGGAAGTTTTTTGTTACTTGGATTTGTTACTCTTATGCAGGAAGGTAAAGAAGAGCTGTGGACTATTTCCCTTGCAATAGTTCCAATGCTGCTGGGAGTATTTTTATTTTATAAAGCGAAAAAAATGAATTCTGTTTAAAAAAGAAAAAGGACAGAATTCGGCTTCTGTCCTCAGGAATGAGCGTATTATTTGAGGGCTTGTTCTATATTATCATGGATTAGGACAAAGTCGGTGAGACCCACAATATCCATTACTTTTCTAAAATGAGAATTCAACCCTGAAAATTCAATCTTGCCTTGGTTCTCAGCGGCTTTTGTAATTAAGCTGATCAAAGTTGCAATGCCGGCAGAATTAATGTAAGCTGTTTTGGAGAAATCTATAAGGACTCGCCCCTTTTTTCCAGCAGGAATAGAAGCGTAACAGTTCACAATTTCTTCGTCTGCTTCTGAAGTAATTTCGCCTGCAATATGAATGATTGGAATGACACCGTTGTCATAGTCTACATGTATTTTGAATTCATCTACCATAGGGATTATAATAAATACAGGATTTTTTCTAAGTCAAGACATTTTCGGAATAATGTTCAGAGAAAAGAAGTGCTAATTGCACTTCTTTTAAATTTGCGTAAATTTAGTTTTTGGTTAAATGTACTACGTATTTTGCAACCGCTTTTAAAGTATCATCACCTAGGTGCTTGTAAGCAACCATTGGACTTCCTTTAATTCCTTCATTTAGAGTTTTTAAAACCCCAGCTTCTGTATTACCGTTTTTCCATTCGCTAGCAGGCGCTTTGTAATTTCTAGGTTTTGGATTGAGTGATGCTGCCGCAATTCCATCTCCCGCTCCCATTGCCCCATGACAAGATGCACAATTGATGTCGAATGCTTCTTTTCCTTTCGCAACTTCTGGATCTAGCGCCGGTGCTGTCTTTACTTCCGGTGCTGATTTTACTTCTTCTTTTTCTTCTTTCTTTCCACAATTCAAAACTAGAGAGAGAATAATGGATACGAAAATTAAACTATAAAAATTTTTATTCATTTTTAATACTCCTATTATTATTTTAGTTTTTTTACCCGTAAGTCTTCTGAAAAGAAGATTTTCCTTTTTTAAGAAATTAATAAATTTTCCAGTGCCTGTTTCAAGTCTGGGAATTGGAATTTATATCCTGACGCAAGTAAACGTGTAGGAAGAACATTTTGCCCTTTCAGAATTACTTCGGCTCCTTCGCCGTAAAGAGCGGTTATAGCAAAACTTGGAACAGGCATGAAACTTGGACGCGAAAGGACATTTCCCAGAACATTGGAAAATTCTTTGTTAGAACAAGGTTTTGGTGCAGTGAAATTAAATACACCTTTTGCTTTTGCATTTTCCATTAGAAATAAGATCCCACGCACCATATCGGTAATATGAATCCAACTCAAGTATTGTTTGCCATTACCCAGAGGTCCTCCAACAAATAATTTAAATGGAGTAAGCATTTGCTCGAGTGCACCATTTTCAGGCGAAAGCACAACGCCAGTTCGAATCAAAATGCTTCGAATTCCTAATTTTTCTGCGGGTAACGCTGCATTTTCCCAATCGACACAAAGTTTGGCTAAAAAATCTTCGCCTGCCTGAGAGCCCTCTTGACAAACCGGCTCGGAAGATTCATGCATTCCATAGTATCCAATGGCAGAGCCTTGGATAAATACTTTCGGTTTTACTTTTACTTTTTCTAATTCAGTTATAATGTCTTTTGTAAAATCAACACGAGAACGGCGAAGTGCCTGTTTATAAGTTTCAGACCATCTTCCAACAACAGGCTCTCCAGCCAGATTCACCAAAACATCAATGCTTTCGAAATTTTCCGCAAGAGGTTTACTTGTCGAAATTAAATTCACTTTGGGCAAATCAATTAAATCAGGAGGTAGAGTTTTCTTCCTAGAAAAAATCACAACTTCTTTACCTGACCTGTGCAGTTCCTTCGCTAAATTTCTACCGATAAATCCTGATCCGCCTATAATCGCAATTTTCATTGATTCCTCTACTCCCTTTTAATAAAATGACAAGGTAACTATGACTAAATCCATTTCCATTCTAATTTTCCTATCCTTATTTGGACTAAATGCCTATATCTATTTGAATACGGAAAAAAAAATCCAAACCTACGCAAAGTCTCCTCCTTTTCGGGTAGATGATTTTACAAAATCCAATCGTAAAAATAAATCTTCGAATATAAAAAATCTAACTGACAAAGATATAACTACATTTTGGATCAAAGAACAAAATTCCAGTAAACCAGAATACGATTTGGAATTAGAGTTAACGCTAACACATACTTACAAAGATAAAAAATTTGTAAAAAAGGAATTTCACTCTCTCGCATTCTATTCCTGTCTTGTAAAAGAAAATTATACTCCCCTTCGTAGCCCGAGCAAAATGACCGTGGATTTATTTTTACGAGAAGCAATTAACGTAGATAAAGAATTACGATTTCCGAAAGATACAAAAATCACTTCTTTCGATTTAAACTTTCAGAACGCCGACGTTCAAAAAATTGACCTTACCAACCTAATTCCTCTGCAAGATTCCGATACCTATCCGGAAAATATTTATATCTTAACACTATTTATCAAAGACAACTCAATTCATAAAGAAGCCGAGAAAACCTGCCTCGCAGAAATCAAAATAGAATAAGTCTAACATTTACCATCAAATTTTGACGATTTTCGGCTTTTCCTAAGCCTGTATTTTATCTTGCAATTATTTGATAAATCAGAAAACTAACATTCACGGGAGAATTTTAATGATTAATAAGAATCTCAAACAAGTAACGCTAATCCTAGCCATTATTGGACTCATACTTTATGGCATTTACAATAGCGAACGAAGAGAAAGCAAAATAGAGGAAATTTCCTACTCCGACTTTTTAAATATGATAGAGCCAGCAGACGGCATTAAACCAATTGGAAAAATAATCATCATACCTGAGGGAAAAAATAAAAAACTTATCACAGTAGACAAAGAAGTGATCGAAGGTTGGTTCGAGGACACAAAAGACAAACGTGTAAAACCATTTAAAACTATCGTTGCGCCACTTACTGTAGACGTGCTTGGAAAACTTCGTAAATCTAATCTTACCTTCATCGCAAAATCTACCGAAGAAAATCGTTTTCTAAATGCTATAACAGCGATTATCCCCTGGTTACTCATCATTGGAGTAGTCTGGTTTATTATGATGAAACAAATCCAATCTACTGGAAACAAAGCATTTAGCTTTGGAAAAAGCAAAGCTAAGATGAATATGGATCCTAAAGTTAAAATCACTTTTGCTGATGTGGCAGGTTGTGATGAGGCTAAGACTGAATTATCCGAAATGATTGACTTTTTAAAAGACCCTAAAAAGTTCCAAGCAATTGGAGCTCGCATTCCGACCGGAGTTTTGTTAGTAGGTCCTCCCGGAACCGGTAAAACATTATTAGCCCGCGCTGTTGCCGGAGAATCGGGTGTTCCATTTTTTAGTATTTCAGGCTCTGACTTCGTAGAAATGTTTGTTGGGGTTGGCGCATCTCGCGTTCGTGATTTATTTGAACAAGGAAAGAAAAATGCTCCTTGTATTATTTTCATTGATGAGATCGATGCAGTTGGTCGTTTACGCGGAGCAGGACTTGGTGGCGGACACGACGAAAGAGAACAAACTCTCAACCAAATGTTAGTCGAAATGGATGGATTTGAGGCTAACGAAGGTGTAATCGTTATTGCTGCAACGAACCGTGCAGATGTTTTAGATCCAGCTTTACTTCGTCCAGGTCGTTTTGACAGACAGGTAATTGTGGATTTGCCGGATGTAAAAGGTAGAGAAGCAATTCTAAATGTTCATACTAAAAAAGTTCCTCTTACAAGTGACATTTCTCTAAACTCAATTGCGCGTGGAACCCCGGGATTTACAGGAGCGGATCTTGCAAACTTAATCAATGAGGCAGCCCTCCTTGCTGCTCGTAAAAATAAAAAACGAGTTACGCAAGAAGAACTAGAAGATGCTCGTGATAAAGTCATGATGGGACCGGAAAGAAAATCTTTTTTTATTACAGAGAAAGAAAAAGAAGTAATCGCTTACCACGAAGCAGGGCATGCGATTCTTGCAACCCTTCTTCCTTATACAGAGCCTGTGCACAAAGTCACCATTATCCCCCGTGGAAGAGCACTTGGGCTAACACAGTCCCTACCAGCAGAAGAAAAACATATTCATCCTAAAAATTATTGGTTAGATCAAATCGTTATGGCTATGGGTGGTTTTATTGCTGAAGAGTTACAATTTGGAAATACTTCTACTGGTTCCAGTAACGATATTCAACATGCAACAAACATTGCCCGTAAGATGGTTTGTGAATGGGGAATGTCCGAAAAACTAGGGACTGTAAATTACAACGGTGCAAACGACCAAGTATTTGTTGGACGAGATATGGGTCATGCGTCTAATAAGTATTATTCGGAACAATTTGCTGCCTTGATTGATGAAGAAGTGCGCTCTATTGTGCAAACAAGCTTAAACAAAGGTCGCGATTTATGTAAGAAGAATTTCAAAAAGCTTGAACAGATTGCGAAAGCTCTTCTCTCCCAAGAAATTATTACCCATGATGAACTAATGGCAATTGTTTCTCCTTCCAACCCGAAAGGGGGTAATAGCGAGAAATCTTCTAAGACTGCTAAATCCAACGGAGAATTGAATCCAGCATTAACCTAACTATGGCAAAGGGCAATCCACTAAGATTTTCAACTGATATTCCGACCACGACTCAATTGCATATAAGCTCGATTGAAAATATTCGAGCTGTGCTTTTTAATTCGAGTCTATCCTCCGAGGCGAAAGAAATTATTGACAGCCAGAAAGAAGATATTCAAGCACAGTTGAGTGAAATTCAAACATCCTACTCGAAGTTTATCCAACGACTTGTCGGGCAGGCAATGAAAGATGAAGTAGAAAAACAAACGATAGAGTTATTTCCAGATGAGATACATCTAAAAACCCAAGAAATAGAATTCGTAAAAATAAAGATCATCTATGAACATCTAGCTTCTTTTCTCAAAGCTGTAGAGACTGCTTGGAATAATATTATTGGGATGTCAAAAGTATTTGCTACTTATCCGATAACCAAACCTCTCTATGAAAAAATAGAAAAAGAAAATTTAAGTCTAATTAATACTTTAAACGAAGACACGCGCGCATTGTTAAACCTAATCGAATCTAAGTTTGAATGCCATATAATCGGTCCATCAAAAGCTGATAAACGGCTATTAGTAAGTAACCTCATCTATGAAGACGATAAAGATTACATTTACGAAAATCTATTCAAAAATCTACAACCAACTGTTGTAGTGGCTACACCAAATAAACCCATAGTTCCTAAATTTTCGGAAAGAATTAGCTCCGCAAAAGCAAAAGCTCCAACTCAGGAGACTGACTTTTATTACACTACGATTAAAGGCACAAAAGAGTGGAATAAAAACGATGCCTACATTCTATATATCAAGAAGGATGATCTAAAAGAAGAAGAAAAAAAATTTTACAGCTCTAGCTTTGTGATTCTAAATCCTTCCGAAAATGTTCATATCAATCTTGCCGCAGCCCTAGTGCGAAAAAATATGGGGCATTCCGCAGCACCTAAATACAATAAAATGCTGCAAACTCTACTCGATTTTGCCGTAACAAATTTATTTTCTAAAGACTTTGTTGATCTTTGCGATGATACTTACACATTCTTATACCATATAGGTCCAATTGTAATGTACAATATTATACAAGAAGATTTAATCAGACGAGATTTCGGATATTGTCATTATGTAGAAAATAATAAAATAATCAAATTTCTTCCAGAGAATATTATCAAAAAACATATTATAGATTTTTGGGCAGATAAATTTTTTGATTTGAAATCAAATAGTGTAGATGCATACATTAATTATTCCAAAGGTGTTTCCAATATTCGAGAATCCTACAAAAGCTGTTTCGAATATGCTGCTTCTACTCGAAAAAGAGTAATTAATGATCCAGTAACAATTGAAGATTACATGCGAGAAAATGTAGCTAAATTTTTTGGTCACAGAAGAGCGCAGGTATATAGGCGTTTTGTGCCAGACAATGTTTTTGGTCACATGCCAGAAGTTAATTCTGTAGAACTGGTAAATAAATTCAAACCCAGATAAATGCCAACAATTTTCTCACACGGTATAGCAGCCGTATCCGCAACTTACCTTTTCAAAACCAAAGTCGATACGATTAAATTCTATTTACTTGTATTATTTTGCTCTTGTATTCCAGACGCCGACGTAATTGCGTTTCGATTTGGAATTCCCTATTCCCATTGGCTTGGGCATAGAGGAATTACCCACTCCATTTTATTTTCTGCAATACTGCCAATCCCAATCTTGCTCATTTTCTATCGTTCAGTTTCTGTGTTTACTCTGCGTTATCTGCTACTCTGGTTTGTGTTTTTTATTTCCACTCTTTCTCATACATTACTGGATGCATTAACCAATGGTGGATTAGGTGTTTGTTTATACTGTCCTTTTTTTAATGAAAGATTTTTTTTTGATTTTCGTCCTATACAAGTTTCGCCTATCGGTAGAAATTTTTTCTCTGAAGCAGGTATTCGAGTTTTAAAGTCGGAATTTTTATGGATATGGATTCCTTCGATAGTTATTTTTGTAATCTCTTGGATAGTAAAAAAAATAAAACGAAATAAATAGATCTATTTGATTAAGGAATTGATTACATCAGAATAAATTCATGAAAATTCTATTTGGATACTCTACATATACCCCTTCCACTCATAGACAAAAATCCCAATCCATTCTTTGAGAGAAATCGTGGTTGTATCCAAAGCACCAGTGGAAGGAACAAATGTCTCCCAATTAAAACCAGTTCGAAGAGATCGGTAATCGGTAGGAAAAGGAATTACATTCATTCCCAGTTTTTGAAAAATACCAACAGAGCGCTTCATGTGGAAAGCGGAGGTAACAAGGATTATGCGATTGAGCTTTTTTTCTTCTAGGATTTTTTTGGTATAAATTCCATTTTCGAATGTATTGCGAGATTCTGATTCCAGTAGAATTTGACTTTCAGGAATTCCGAAACTTACTAGAAACTGTTTGGCAAAGGTTGCTTCTTTGGCTTCCTGCTCAAATAAAATTCCTGAACCGCCTGTAAATAAAATATATTTTGCTTTACCTGCTTTCCAGAGAAGGATAGCATCTGTTAGCCGGTCTGCCGAGCCAGTCAATTCAACTCGGTTAGAAAATCGACTTACTGTATTAATCATTCCTCCGAGTACTACGATTGTATCCGCTTGTTCTACATTTTCGATAGGAAGTGGCGGGTAATGTTTTTCCAGGCTACTCACTAACGATTCGCAAACGGGGAAACTGGCGGCTAACCATATTAGTCCAATGGGGAGAAAGGCTAAAAATTTATTCTTTGCTCCTTTAATTTTGAATAGAACAAGGTATATTCCAAGTGTTATACCTAACGGAAGAGGGAAAAGAAAAACAGTTAGGATTTTAGAAAAGAAGAAGAATAAATTCATAGCAACTCCTTTATTTTACTAAGTGTAAACTCCGTTTTCTCGAACGGAAAAAAATGTGTCCCATCGGGGATAATGGTAACACTTGACTTAGGATTTGCACTGGTGATAATTTTTGCACGATAAGGGGAGCATACTTCGAATTTACGCGGTATAATGATATGAGTCTCTAGTTTATTTTTCCCGTAGTCTTTAAAACTTTTGAAAGAGGGTGTGCTAAAATGTTTGGCTTCGATCTTTGGATCACAGATGAGTTCCACTTCGTCACCCGATTTTCTAAAACAAGAACGGAGATAATCCTCATATACCCGTTCATCCCAGTTGGAGAATGCAGAGAATTTTCGAAATACTTTACGAACTTGGTCTATGTTTTTAAAATTCCTTCTTCTTTTGAGAGCATTTTTCGCAATCGGAATTCCAAATAGACTTCCGTAAGCAAGAATCGGAATACTCAAAAAAGTTGGATCGAGTAAAATTAATTTTTTAAATAGACTCGCTTTACGTTTCGACGCCCGCAGTGCACTAGAGCCACCCATCGAATGTCCGATGGAAGTTATATTAGAAAGATTTTCTTTTTCGATGACTGCAAGTATCTGGTCTCGTAAAAAATCCCAGTTTGTGAAATCATAAAAGGTTTGCGATTCCCCATGTCCCGAAAAATCCAGTGCGATTACTCTATATTTGTCTCGAAGCGCTTCTATTAAGTAAGAATAACACTCTGCGCTATACCCATTCGCGTGAGTAATCAGTATTACCTCATTTGAATTAGTTTCTGTATCTAAGTAGGAAAGGTGTAGATTTTGAAAGTTGAAGGTTTTACGCTTGGCGATATTTATTTGCATAGAATTTCTATTTCGAACTTAATCTCATTTATTTAATTTCTGTTTTACAAAAGAATAAATTAATAATCTAAAATATTGGTTTTCAAATTTCAATACCTTCTTGATAAATCTCATTGTAAAGAGTATTAATTTCTAATTTGTAGGAATCGAATTCTTCTAAATTTTTAACTAAAATATCGAATGGAATATTTGGAATTTCACTGTGTGCTTTTAAAACAATTGTTCTTTTGTATTTTTTTACTAAGTCATTGTCTTTGATATTGGAAAGTAAAACTAAAAAATCATAATCGCTGTCTGGATTTTGATTTCCTTTTGCCCTGCTTCCAAACAAATAGATACGGCTAATCGGAATTTCTAAATGACTAATCACATTCTTGAATTTGAAAACTGTTTCATTATTCTGGAGTAGTTTTTGATTCATCATTTGATAACCTGTGGTTAACTAAAATTAGCCTTAATCAAAAATTATGTTTGGTTCTGACTTTGATAATTTCACTGTTGACTCGTTTCCATAGAGCGTCTTTGTCGGGGTGGAAGGTTGCGTAGACACCTTTTTTGATAAGGTCAATTAACTCTTCGATGGTGAAATTTAAAAAACGGTAGAGTTTGAAATATTCGTAAGAGAGGTTAACATCAAATATCTCCGGATCGTCTGTATTGATACAGGTATAGACTCCTTTGTCGTAGTATTCTCTTACAGGATGATTTTCTTCTTTTTTGACATATTTGCCTGTAAAAACATTACTCGTTAAACAAATTTCAATTGGAATTTGCGTTTCCTTTAAGAAGTCTACTAGGTCTGGATCTTGGATGGCGGAGGTTCCATGTCCAATTCGTTCTACCTTTAGATAATTGATAGAATCCCAAATTGACCAAGGTCCATCGTCTTCTCCAGCGTGGATAACAGTATGTAGCCCCGCTTCTCTTGCTTTCAGAAATACTTCTTCGTAGTCTTTTGCAGGACCCATTAATTCAGCTCCACCAAGTCCGATTCCAAGTACTTCGGGATAATCTAGATTTAACACTCGGTTGAGGTTGTTCATCGCATTTTCAGCACCAAAAGTTCGGGATACATCTATGATGAGTCGAATTTCCAATCCATCATTTTCTCGGATTTCACGAATGCGCTTAATCATTGTCTCAATCATTTTATCAAAATCAATTCCATTTTGAATAAATTTCGTTGGAGCAACAAAGACTTCCGTATAAATGATATTATCCGCTCTCATATATTCAGCAAGGCTATCTATCATGAAAGAAAAATCTTCATGCGACTTGACAGCACTTTGAATAAATAAAAATAATTGGATAAAACCATTTAGATCATGGAACATGAATTTTTTTTCAAATTCTTCTTCTGTAATTTCAATTCCATTTTTTTGAAACATCTCTTTTAGAGTTTCTTTATTGACACATGCTTCTAGGTGTAAATGAATTTCCGTTTTAGGCAATGCTTTTATAAATGCCATTACCTCTTGTTCGGTAGGCTCTGTATTTTTATAATTAGGATCAATTGTTGGAATGGTCTGAATAACTTCGTGTTTGTGATGTCCATTCGTAGTATGATTGCTAACAAGCCATGACGGTGGATTGGGAACTGTTTGCTTTAAAAGTACATCTCGTTCGTCATGAAGATTGTTAATTTGTTTATCAAAAATAAGTTGTAAACCAGAGGAGTATGGACGGTCATCAGGAAGTTTGCTTTTGATACGATTTAACTCGTTCACATCCCTGTCGATGATAGCAATTCGATTTAGTATTTGTTCAAACTTGGCTTTCACGTTTTTCTGGTTAAAAAATAATTTACTAATTCTAATACGTCCAATACAGATTGTAAAGAATAAAGCAAAATTTCTATTTATTTATATTTTTGTAGCAAGCCATTTATTGGCAATTCCGTTTCAATTTTCATTTCAGAAAAAAAAAAATAAGACGAAGTTTATACAAAGGATTAGACATAGTATGAGAACCATGAGAAAAACCTTCTTGCCATTTGCATTACCTTCCATTTCCGAGGAAGCGATCGAGGAGGTTGCTGCAGTTTTACGCTCAGGTTGGGTGACATCAGGACCTAAGGTAAAACAATTCGAAAAAGAATTTGCCGAATTTGTCGGAACTACACACGCAATTGCACTAAATTCCGCGACTGCCGGACTTCATCTCGCGTTGGAAGCAATCGGACTTACGGAAGAGGATGCGGTAATTACAAGTTCTGTAACGTTTACGGCTTCGGCAGAAGTAATTTGTTATTTCGGAGCAGAGCCACTTCTTACTGATGTAGATTCTATTCACAATATCATGACTCCTGTTACTCTCATGGATTTGATCGAAAGAGAATGCTCTTGGAATGGAAATTATTTATTGCATAACGCAAGCAGGAAAAAAGTGAAAGCAATTATTCCGGTTCATTTGGCGGGTTACACTTGCGATATGGAAGCATTAATTGAAATAGCAGATCGCTACAATCTTTACGTCATTGAAGACGCAGCACACGCATTTCCAGCAATTCACAAAAATAAAATGATCGGTGGTTGGGGAGACTTCACTGTATTTAGCTTTTATGCGACCAAAGGAATTACAACCGGCGAAGGGGGAATGGTTACTACAAATCATTCCGAACTTGCAGATAGAATTCGCCTTATGCGGTTACATGGAATTAACCGAGATTCTTACAATCGTCCCGGCTGGTACTATGAAGTGGTAGAAGCTGGATTCAAATACAATATGACTGATATTGCTGCCGCCCTAGGAATTGTCCAACTCCATGAGGCTAATGTTTTTTGGGCGCGCAGGGAAGAAATCGCTCTTAGTTACAACTCTGCCTTTTCTGATCTCCATGGGGTTAAATTACCATTACCCGATATGCACGGTCGTCATTCCTGGCATCTGTATCGAATCGAAATTGATCCAAAGTTTGCTAAAATAGGTCGTGATTCTCTGGTCGAAGAACTAAAAGAGCGCAATATAGGAACTAGCCTCCATTTTATTCCAATCTTTGAACATCCTTACTACAAAAAAAAATATCATTTCAATCGACAAAATTTTCCTAATGCTTGTAAAATGTACGACAAGGCTCTGTCACTTCCACTTTTTGCGGGTATGAGTGACGAGGACGTGGAAGATGTAATTTTTGCGGTAAGAGAATTGTTGAACAAAACCGCGCTACGGTAGATGTCGAGATAAATATAGTGTATCGATAATACGAAAACAGTAAATAAAATAGAATTATATGTCATATAGAAATTATCAGGCAACTAATGGGTAATATCAATTAAACTCTTTTTTGATGATAGTTCTAGCTCAAAAATTTTTTATAGAATGGTTGCTTCGTTAATCGTTATTCAGCTTCATAAATAGTTTTACCGGTTTGATTGATTTGATAAAAAATTGTATATTTTTTATCGGAAGTTTTTTGAAATTCTTCTTTTGAATTTACGATGCAATCTGCGCCAGTTTTCAAATCTTTTGCAGAATGAAATTATTCAATGATTCTTGTTTTTAAGATATTTTATTCATCGGAAGCAATTGTTTGCATTTTCTAACGCTTTCTTATCAATTTCTATCAAATTATTTCTTAAAAATTCGAGCAATTTTCCTATTTTGTAGATTTTTTTATAAGAGCATAAATTATGTTTCTATAGGCTGTCTTTTTATAAATAAAAAGAAAAATCCATTTCCAAATGCAAGAAATTCAAACTAAAATAGATAAAGAACAAGCCGCTGCGAATAGAAAGAAAGCAATTGCACCAAACCTTGCTCGTGTATTTGCAAATTTAATTGTTTTGTATTTTGTTCCGAACAATGTGCAATTTTTTAATAGTATACTTTGGGTAAATTCGGTGTTTGCCTCTGTTTGGCTGGTATTAGAATTTATCTTTGTTTTTAATTATAAAAAATACAAAGTATTGCCTTATATACCAGCAACTTCCGATTTAATATCTACGTTCACGATTATTTATTTAACAGGTTGCGGTAACTCTGCATTTTCCGGAATCGTAGTTTGTTTAATTGTGGTCAGTGCATTGTTTTCTGCGGATACATTCCAGTCCATTTTTATAGTTACGACTTCTCTTCTATTCTACTTATTCCTTCTACTCGGACTTTATTTTAATGTATATCCTTATGTGAATTTAATGGATTTCGGAAATAACCCAACTCTCATTACTTATGTATTTTCCTATTCGATTCTATTCATCATGGCATTTGCTCTTTTTCATTCTGTTCGCACCATTGGAAAGGTTAATATCGAGTTAAACGAAAAATTAAAAGAGTTAATTCTTGTTGCTGAAAATGAAAAAAACCGGAGTGAAAAACTTTTACTCAATATTTTACCTGTTGAAGTGGCAGATGAATTAAAGGATCGAGGTTTTGTTCAGCCTGTATTGTATGAAAATGTAAGTATACTATTTACAGATTTTGAAGGGTTTACAAAAATTGCAGAGAACATGTCGCCAGAAGAATTAATCAAAACTCTAGATACAAGTTTTACTAGGTTTGATAAAGTGATCGAAAAGTATAACTTAGAAAAATTAAAAACGATAGGCGATAGTTATATGTGTGCAGGGGGACTTCCTATCGAAAATAAAACTCATCCTGTCGATGCGTGTTTAGCAGGGTTAGAATTAAAAATGCTAATGAGTCAAGTAAAGGACCTCCAAGTTTCTATGGGTTTACCTTTTTGGGAGCTAAGAATAGGTATCCACTGCGGCTCAGTAATCGCAGGAGTGATTGGAGAAAAGAAATTCGCTTATGACATTTGGGGTGATGCAGTCAACACTGCAAGTCGTTTGGAGTCAAGTGGTGCGACGGGAGAAATCAATATTTCCCAATCAGTTTTCAAACAGGTGAAGAATTTTTTCATCTGCGAATATCGTGGAAAAATTCCGGCAAAGAACAAGGGCGACGTGGACATGTATTTTTTGAAACGAATTAAGCCTGAACTTTCATCGGATGAATTTGGTGTGATCCCAAACCAGAAATTTTGGGAATCGTACAGGAAGTTATAGTCTTCCGATAATAAAATTATGCCACTTACTAAATTTCCTGATTATTACGCTGTGCTCAATCTTCCGTTTGGAAGTAGTCCTGATGTAATTAAAAAATACTACCGAGAACTTGCAAAAATTTACCATCCCGACAACAAATCAACTGGTCAAGTGGAGAAATTTCAACATCTACTTGCGGCATACCAAGTGTTAAGCGGAGAATTTCGCGAAGCCTACGATAAGGCATATCTTAAAAATCTATCTCTGAAGACTAATGCTGATAAGGCGAAAAAAATTTTCCTTCTTCCGCAAGAGCGGCTAATCTATACTACCTCTATGACTTTTCTTGCAAGACGTGGACTGCTTAGAGCAGGATTTAGAAGAAAAGATCGAACAAAGTATACCGGTCTGAGTCACGATATTGATTTGCTCATAACCAAAGCGGAAGCAACAAGAAAAATTTTAGTGAAAATTCCTCTAACCGTTAGAATCCTTTGTCCTGAGTGTCTTGGTTCCAATATTTATTGTGAATGTTGTAATGGGATTGGAACTTACAAAAGTAACCGTAGTTTACAAATAGTATTTGAGCCAAATCTGATTGTTCACAACCGCGTTTATGAATTTGAGCTTAGTCGTTTCCGTCCCGATAAATTTATTCATTTTAAAAAAAAGAAACTTCGAGTGCGAATTGATATAAATTAGATTTTTACTACGGGCGAATCGGCGAAATAATCGTTATTATGCGCCGAACGGGCTTTCCTCTCTCGTCATGAATTTGCTGTCTCTATTCAAATAGAAAAAATTTATCCCTTATCAAATTATATTTCTGGATAAGCAAATTCATGACGCCGAGTCAATCCCTTTCGCTAGTAGGAGAAGATAAATTCCGTGTTAACCATAATAATCCCTCCGAACTTGAAAAACTATTGAGTAGTAAGATCTTTTCTCCCACAAATAGATTTTTGCGGTCAAGTCCTGCTTGGAGAGCGTCGGAACTCCGACTGCCACAAGCAAGTGGGAGACTGTCTCCGCAAGATCGACAGAGTCCGCAATTACTAGGTACACCAAAAAAGCAGAGATTGACATACCGAAGGCTACTCGGTATAGTTTTAGCTCTGCCCAATCTTCGGCTAGTGGTCTGAAGGAAATCTTTTGAAGATTTTGATTTTTTTCTTGGTATTTAGTTGCCAAATTCGAATAAGCTGGAACGATCCCGTTGGAAATATGAATTTTATATTTAGAGAGTAAATGAGCAATGTAGGATCTTACACCTTCGTATTGAACGATCCTTTTTTGAAAATGCTCCAAATATTTTTCCGGCAAAAGAATTGTTGAGCGAATTTCCTCTACTTGAAAGTTCTTTCTTGGAAAAACTTTTCTTTTATTGGAACTCGTTACTCCATTTCTATAACCCTCTGCCCAAATTCCAAAATACTCTTTTTTGTAGTCTTCTATTCCAATTTTGATTGCTTCCTCATAATTATTGGATTTAGTTTCTGATTCTTCTGGCTTCATTTTTACACCTCTTTTTTTGAAGTAATTCTGTAGAGTTTTTCCTGAATTGTCTACCTGAGCTTGTCCAAGCGCGACTTTAACCAATTCAGATACTATAACTAGGTTAAAAAAACGAATTTTGTGCGTGAATTTTCGAATTTTTTTTAAAATTTCTACTATTTTATCAGAAATTTTGTATTAACCTCTCCTTTTAAAACTTCATTGTCAGAAAAGGCTTTTCCGTTAATTTGACGAGTGAAATGAAGAAGGAATTTTCCCCCAAAAAAATCGTATTGGCTTATTCTGGAGGCTTGGATACTTCCGTGATCCTGGCGTGGTTAAAGGATACATATAGCTGTGAAGTCGTTGCATTTTGCGCAGATGTCGGTCAAAAAGAAGAGCTTACTGGGCTTGAAGAAAAAGGCATTAAGACCGGAGCCTCCAAAGTTTACATAAAAGATTTACGACTCGAGTTTGCTCGAGATTTTATCTACCCTGCAATCCAAGGTTCAGCGATTTACGAAATGCGTTATCTGCTCGGAACATCTCTCGCTCGTCCGATTATTGCAAAAGCGATGGTGGAAGTTGCATTAGCTGAAAAGGCAGATGCATTTTCCCATGGAGCTACTGGTAAAGGAAACGACCAAGTCCGATTTGAGTTGGGCTTCAAGGCATTAGCCCCTTCTTTGCATATCATCGCTCCTTGGCGCACATGGGAATTTAAAGGTCGAACTGATCTAATTGAATACGCTAAGAAAAAAGGAATCCCTGTTCCGGTTACTGCTGCTAAGCCGTATTCAATGGATAGAAATTTGCTTCATCTTTCTTTTGAAGGTGGAATATTAGAAGATCCTTATAAAGAGCCTGATTCGGAAATGTTTTTACTTTCTGTATCGCCCGAAAAAGCTCCTGATGTGCCAACCTATTTGGAATTAGATTTCGAAGAAGGAAATTGTGTTGCGGTTAATGGCAAACGAATGAATCCACTGGAAGTAATGGAATTTTTAAACAGAGTAGGTGGCGAAAACGGCGTAGGTCGTGTTGACATCGTAGAAAATCGCTTAGTCGGCATTAAATCTCGCGGTGTCTATGAAACCCCTGGTGGAACTATTTTACATACCGCTCACCGTGATTTGGAATCAATTACTATTGATCGAGATACTCAGCACCAAAAAGATGATTTATCTACCAGTTTTGCGAGACTCATTTATAACGGTCATTGGTTCTCCAGCCAAATGAAAGCTATGCGCGCGTATATAGCGGAAACTCAGCGTTATGTGACAGGAACTGTAAAAGTAAAATTATACAAAGGTAACTGCACAGTAGCCGGTAGAAAATCTTCCGTGTCTCTATATAGTCACGAAATGGCAACCTTTGAAAAAGAAGAATTGTACAATCAGTACGATGCTGAAGGATTTATTAATATCTACGGACTGCCAACTAAGGAAACGGCAAGACTCAGAAAGTAATTTTCTGAGGGAACGATTATGAGAAAACTCGCGATTTACCCCGGTGCTTTTGACCCAATGACGAACGGGCATATCGATATTGCCAAACGTGCCCTGAGTCTATTTGATCAAGTAATCATTGCTGTTGCAACTAATTCAAAAAAGCAATCTCTTTTTACGATTGATGAGCGGCTAGACCTTATTCACCGCGTGATCAAAGACTTAGGCATTGACGAGAGTCGATTAGAAGTTGCTACATTTAGTGGTTTAACCGTTGATTTTTGCGAAGAGAGAGGTGCAAGCGCAATCATTAGAGGCTTACGAGCAGTAACTGATTTTGACTATGAATATGCGATTTCTCTCATGAACAAAAAACTTGCTCCCGATTTGGAGACTGTTTTTTTTATGGCATCGGGGGAGAACTCGTTCGTATCCTCAAGCATTGTTAAAGAAGTAGCAAGACATGGACGCAGTGTTGCAAGTCATGTACATGAATTCATAAATGAAGCATTATTGAATAAATTTAAAGAATTAAAATAAAAGAGGAAAACAAATGTCTAGAACATTTATTATGATTAAACCGGACGCAGTCCGTAACAGACACGCAGGCGAAATTATCGCTCGCATCGAAAAAGAAGGATTTAAAATTCTTGGAATGAAGTATGTAAGATTGGCTGAGAATGATGCAAAAGAATTTTACAAAGTTCACGCCGCTCGTCCATTTTATGGAGAACTCTGCAAAGATATGTCGGCAGGACCAATCATTGTTGCAGCACTCGAAAGAGAAAATGCAGTTCTTCATTGGAGAGAAGTAATCGGTGCAACTGATCCAAAAGAAGCAGCTCCTGGAACAATTCGTGCGCTTTATGCTGAAAGCAAAGGTGCAAACTCTGTTCACGGATCTGATTCCGATGAGAACGCAAACTCAGAGATTACCTTTTTCTTCAAAGGGTTTGAATTGGTTAATTAAGATTAGCCTTACCTCTACCTCACCCCAACTTTTTATTTACTGAAAGATTTTTTAGAACTAAGCCCCTCTCCATTGCGAAAGCAGCATTCGCAATGGAGAGGGGCGGGCTGGAAGCTGGGGTGAGGTCGAACTCCTACAATGGAAAATTTTCTAACTTTATTCAACAACCGCAAACAAGAGTTTGAAACTTTTTTCCAAGAAATAATATATACAGAACTCAAAAAAAAATTTCATCCACTTCTCGCTGAAGCTTCTATTTATAGCCTAAATGCTGGTGGAAAACGAGTTCGTCCTGTTTTGGCAATCTCTGCTTTTTTAAGTTCTAATTCAATAGATATAGCGAATAACGTTCTATATATGGCATCGGCTTTAGAGTGTATTCATACGTATTCGCTTATTCACGACGACCTTCCAGCAATGGATGACGACGATTATCGCCGTGGAGTTTTGACTTGTCATAAAAAATTTTCTGAATCCACTGCTATTCTTGCAGGTGATGCTCTCAATTCCTTTGGATTCTATTTAGTTTCTCAGCTTGAAGCAAAAGACAATTACTTATATTCAGATATTTTAAAACTTCTGCATGAAGGGGCAGGTGGACCAGGAATGGTCTCTGGACAAATGGAGGATTTACAATTAGAAAATAATCCCGATTTGTTTAGTGAGGAAACGTTAGCCTCCATACATAGAAAGAAAACCGGTGCTTTGATTGTATCTTCTCTTTTAATCGGAAATAGACTTTCAGAAAATTGGGAGCAAAAAGAATATCCATTTCGTATCTATGGAGAAAAAATTGGGCTTTTATTTCAAATTACAGATGATATTATAGATGAAGAAAGTTCCTTTGAAGAATTAGGAAAAACTCCAGGTAAAGATGCGGCTAATGGCAAACTGACCTATCCGGCTCTCTATGGAATGGAAAAAACCAAACGATTGCGCGATGAAATCAAACAAGAACTAATTTCCATTGCACAAACCTTAGAAGATTCCAATTCCATTTTCTTTAAAAAATTACCGGTCTACATTGCAGAAAGAAAAAGTTAGACTGGACGTACTTCTTGTTGAGCGTGGGCTTTGTGATGATACAGCGCGGGCACTCTCTCTTATTCTCTCAGGCTCTGTAATTGTAAACGGAGAAAAAGTCACCAAAGCAGGATTCAAATTTCCTAGAAATATTAAGCTAGAAGTACTAGATAGAATTCCTGAATACGTTAGTCGCGGTGCGCTGAAATTAAAATCAGCCTTTAAAGCATTTGGGATTTCAGCCCAAGGAAAAATCTGCATCGACCTAGGAGCATCTACCGGTGGTTTTACAGAAATACTTTTACTGGGTGGCGCTGAAAAAGTTTACGCATTCGATGTTGGTTATGGGCAAATGGCGAGTAGACTCCAGAATAACAATAAAGTGAAATTAAAAGATAGATTCAATGTAAAAAATCTTTCTTGGGAAGACTTAGAATTTAAATACTCTCATATGCTTGTTGTAATGGATTTAAGTTTTATTTCTCTACTTAGTATTTTTCCAGTCATACAGAAATTAAAATTAGAATCACCTGAGACAAAGTTCGAAGTGGTTAGTTTGGTTAAGCCGCAGTTTGAATGCCTATCAGATCAAACAGAGAAAGGAATTGTAAGAGATTCGCGCATTCATTTTCAAGTTTTAAAGAAGATAACAGCGTATTTGCGCTATGAGATGAAAGCGAAAGTAAATGGGATTTGTAATTCGGGGATTAGAGGTGCTTCTGGGAATCGGGAGTTTTTTATTTATTGGGAGATTTAGACAGTGGGTAGAGCTACCCACTGTCCGAGGTAAATAATTACCAGCTTCTTCTTTGACGATCTCTGTCTCTTCCGCCACCGCCACGGTTTCCACCGCCGCCGCCATTTCCGCCACCAAAACTACGGTTTCCACCACCGCCATTTCCGCCACCGTTATTATCGTAGGTTTTTTTAGGTTGTGCCTCGTTAACTTTTAATGCGCGACCTTTTAGCTCTTTTCCGTTTAAATCGCTAATAGCTGTCAAAGCATCTTTCTTGTTAGCCATTTCTACGAAACCAATACCACGGGATTGTCCAGTGTATTTGTCTGTAATAATTTTAACAGAAGTAACTTCTCCAAAAGTTTCAA
>JAGOHK010000230.1 GCA_017996175.1 Leptospiraceae bacterium | reverse complement strand
TACTTTTAGGAGGACGTTTCATACGTTTGGTAAATTCAAATTCTTTTTTTTGCTGAACAATGCAGTGATCAAAAACAGAAAAATAGACTCGAGCGGAATTTCCTTCGTAACCCCTTGCACTCTCTACGGATTCTGCTTGTTCTAGGGAGGTCAAATTTCTTTCCAAATCCAAAACGGCATTTCTAATTTCTTTCTCCTTTACTTCATCTTTTAAATCTCTTGCCGAACGAAGAAGATTTAATCTAGAGTTCTGAATTTTCCCAGCAATAATTGATTTGGCAATTTTTAATTTCTCACTTTCTATTTCTGACTTCTTGAATTGGGCTTTTCTAAGTAACACATTACCAGAATTAGCCCCTTCTAGTCTCCCCATGAACTTTCCTCTAGGAGTTAAATAGGAAACAAAAATTCCACGCTCTAGACACTTTTGTAATAGGGAAGGGCTAATACTGCATATCCCGAAGATTGTAATTCCTTGTAAATGATGAATCGGAATTTCTAAAATAGTTTCATGTTTTCTTTCTACCTTTATTTTCTCCAGTTCATGGTGTAAATAAAGTCCCTCTTGGGTGATATACAGTATATTTAATTTCACTTCAGCCATTGAATTCCACCGGTTTAAAAATTGAATTTAGTGTTTTAGGTTCTTTGATCTTAGGAAGGCAAAAATCATAGAGACTACAATTATCGCATTTTTTCTTTGAATACTCTGCTTTGGGAAGGATATTATTCACAAGATTATGACGAATTTCTTCTACAGCTCGCAAAGTTTTTTCCCTAAGCGCAGAATCAATCGTAAACTCATGTCGCTTTTTGGATTGAATATGGTAAATTGCTCCCATTGTTATTTCTACACCCAACATTTCCTCTAAACAAAGTGCGATTGCACACACTTGGGATTCTTGGTTTTTCCAAGAAGAAATTTTCCCATTTTTATAATCAATCGGGAGTGGGGGAGCATTTTGCGGAAACTCTATAATATCCGCTATTCCACTGATTCCATATTCTTCACTAAATACTCGATACGAAGTTTCTTTCTTTAGACCGTGATCGGTGTAACTTTTCTCTTCGTCTACAAACTGATGTCCAATGTTGCCAGAGGTAGTAAGCGCATTATCACTAAACACACCCTCTGTGTGGATAAGAGCATTTTGCCTCGGACAATAGAGGTGATGACTTATTGCCGAGATGGGAACGATTTGGGATTCAGACCATTCTGTCATTTACCTGTAGTCTCATACTGCTATTTTTAAAATAGGATTAATCAATTGAATACGGATGTTATTTTCGGAAATTTCTTTATTTTCCACTAAGTCATCAATTAATACAAAGTTCCCTTCTTTGTATTTTTCTTTGATAAATTCTGTAAATGATCTTTGTTTCCCGTAGACTTGTATAAAATTTCTTACATCTGATTTTTTTGTCTTTAAGACAGTATCTGCAATTTCTTCTACTGTAAAAATTAGATCAGTTTGAATGTTAATATGAAGTGCTCCTTCTAATGCGAACAAAATTGTCTTTTGAAAAATATCCAAATCTTGCTTATTATAAATTGCAAATGAGTATATTCCTATTTTACTAGGATTAACACTGCGAATTATATTGATAATCCGTTCCTCATTTATTAGGATTGGATCATCCCATGAGTGAATAATTGTTTTTTCTAAATCTAAAAAAAGTGTAGTCATTGAATGTCCTGATAAATTAAATCATCTGTCGAAAAATAACCATTATACAGCAGATTTACATATTCAATAGGTATTTGTTGCATTTGCAATAAGTTTGCAATTTTATGTCTATGATGACCATCAACGATAAATAGTAAATCATTATGCAAAACTACCTTTAAGGGTTCCAATATACCTTGTGTTATTATTAAAGTCAACAATTCTTCAAATCTTTTTCGATCGCTTATTCCATGCGTAATTTCTAATTCATCAGGATGGACATATTCTATCATTATTACACTAATCCCAATTCAATTGCTTTTTCTCTTGAAACATTTACCATTATATGCTTCAAAACAATTGGAATTTCTTTATCGTAGCAATCCGTTATATCTACTCCAAAAATTCTTTTACATTTTCGAATGAGCCATTTACGCTGGTGAATTGCTTTTTGCTCCTGAATCTCTTCTTTAAACTCTGTTTTTCTTCCATCAGGATAGCACATTCGCCAACGCCTCTTAAATAAATAATGCCCTGCCTTTTTTCCTTTGCCAATAGAATCATCTATATCGTTTTCAGTAAAATCATAAATTCTGGATTCATCTGTAACTAACGCTTCTGGATGTCCTAGAATTTTTTCTAAGAATATCGGAAGGAGCTTTCTTACAAATAGGAGTCGTTCTTGTGGGGCTAAGTCGAATTTAGGTTTCATACTATGTTAATTAATTTTTGATAATTCATAAAAGTAATTCCAACTAAAATTCCTGCCTCATTATATCGCAGCAGACTTCCGTCCTCTTGTGGCTTAGTTCTAACAGCATTTTGTGGTTTTTCAAAGCTTATATACATTACATCCGCTTCTTTGTCATAATCGAACGATTCTATAGGAATAAATCTCTTTACTGAATGAAGATAGTCTTCTTCTGAATTGTCAATGACACGGAGCATTCCATTCTCTTCTGCTTTTTTGTATGGAATTGCTTCATAGATTTTATATTTTG
>JAGOHK010000166.1 GCA_017996175.1 Leptospiraceae bacterium | reverse complement strand
TTTGCGATTTCGTTTTCGTTACCAATATTGATAATTTCTTCGTATAGATTTCTGACTCGTTTGTAATTGCGGTTATCTTCTTCAATAGCCGTTAGACGAAATAGCAAATTAGTTTTACGAATTGAATCATAAGTAGTTTTGACAAATTTAAGACGGTAGTTAGACTCTTCCAATTTCTCCTGCTCTTCCTTATACATAGCAAGAGACTCACTGGTGGATTTTGTGAGCAAATCTCGTTTGAGTAAATCTACATCTTTTTTATTCTCACTAACTCTTAGTTCCTGTTCTTTCATAAGACGTTCAATCTCTTTGTAGGAAGTATAAGATCTATCCAAATATAAACTCTCTACATCAGGATATTGTATTTGTTTGTGATAAGAAGAGATCGAGTATGAGGCATTAAACTCAAAGGAAAGTCTACGAACGGTTTCTTCTAGAGAAATTCCAAACTCTTTGTCTTTCTCCCGTTTTTCTTGTTCTTCTTTTCTTTTTTGGTCAAGCCAGGTAATCCAATTTAAAAAAGCCTCGGACGCTTTTTCTAAATTTCCAAGCCGATGAGCATAAAAATCTCCAATTTGGTAATAGAGATATGGGTCTTCTTTGTTATCCGCCTTTAAGATTGTAAGCATCTTCTCATAATAATTGGAAGCAACAACGTATTGTTTTAAATCGGTATAAAGTTGAGCTAAATTTTTATAAACATCGTAGAGCGGTAACTTTCCGTTATTCTCAGGAAGTTCTGCTATTCGAATGTATTTTAGGTAAAGATCTATTGCATTTCTTTTTTTTGCAGATGATTTGTATTCATCTGCAAGAAGAGAAATCGCTTCTACATTATTTGGATTTATTTTAAGCGCAAATTCCAAAAGCTGAGCAAACCCTAAAAAGTCTTGATTACGATTTGTATCGGCTGCGACAAAAATTCCTTTTCCAAAATGTTCGGATCTATTTTCTACTTTGTTTCTTTCTTTATTTTGATTTTCAATTGACTTGATAAGTTTCGCAAAATCCAAAACCGTGTTGGAATCCTCTTGTGTTTTTTTAGTTATATACTGCCCAAATGTATTTTTGACAGAATCATTGTATTCTTGTTCTTTTTGTTTCACAGATTCTTTTAAACCTGCTACTCTCTCGGAATTTTCCTTAAGTAGACTATTTGCATCTGTACCAGCAGGTAATTCCGATTTGGCGTAACGTGAGCCAATCAAATGTGCGTTATCCTCTGATTTTTTAAGTTCTTTCTTTAAATCGTCTAAATCTGTTTTTACTTTTTTATGAGAAAGTCTTCTACTTACTTCTTCTTGCCCAAGTTCTTCTAAAAGATTTTCATCGTAATATCTTTCCTCTGTATTGGAAAAATCCCTATACCTGAGGCCAGAAAGGTAAAATTCGACTGCTTTATGTTTCTCCCCTACTTTCTCGTAGAGTCTCGCCATTCTTAGGTGCAATTCAAAGAGTAAATCAGAGTCACGGGCTAAATGGGATTCTGTATTTTTAAATCGCATGCCTGAGATAAAAAGCCGAATCGAATTTACATCTGCGTTTACTGGTATTATGCCGGAGTTATTTTTATATTCATCCGTAACATTGTCTTTTCTATCTTTGTACCGACCTCCTTTTTCTCTTACATCTAGTATTCTTTTTTCTTCCACAAACTGCGCATAATACTCATTTAACATAGTCTTAATATGTTCAATTTGGTTGTAAGGTTTATCCAAATTTTCTTGAATGTATTTTTCTAGCTCATTTTGCCTCACAATTGTAATTATTTCAATCGGACGCTTGTAGTTTTTTTTAGGGTCATCCCTAAAATCGTGAGGACTTATCGAAAGAAGGAAAATGAAAAAGAGAAACAATACCCTTAGTAAACACATATTTTCCTTATCGGACATTTTGGCGTTTCGATAAAGGGCGCAGAATACAACATAGCTCTCATCACACCAAATTCGTGTCACATATTCACAATTTTTTATTTCTTTTTTTGCAAAAAAAATAAGAAAACCCGCACATTTTTTGAGTTTCTCGACCTAACCCTTCTAGAGGGAAATAGAAAATGGAATTCAACGATTACTTACGAGTAGAGTTAAACAAGATGAAAGAGGATATTTTAGGTCTGCATGTCTCTGGATATGAAAATGGAAAGACAGTCGAGACTAAGACCAGAATTTTTCTAAGAGAACAAAATCCTTTGACTGAGATCAGCGCCACCCTATTAATTCCAGAAAAATACTACAAAAAATTTATGGAAAAAGTTGTACAACACAACGGAGTTCGAGCTTACATTTCCTATTTACTTTTTAATTACAAAATCCATATTGCAACTGGGTTAGTGCCTGCGTACAGAAATTTTACAACCAAATACCAAGAAAAAAATCAGAACCTAATCAAAATTCCCTTTCGACCTGTCCTCGAAGATTGGGCTGAATTGAAACTGTATCGTATCAGCTTTGGATTGTCAATTTCTGCGTTCTTGGTTTACTTACTGATTGCCGACTTTATAGATTTTGCGTCAAAAGTCTCCCACTTCTTGGTGGCTGTCGGAATTCCGTTGTCCCCAAATTTAATTTTATGTGGCAAAGTCTATCTCTGTAGGGAAAGGCTACACTACTCTACTGTTTTTCAATACAGAGGAAGCAAGTATAGTTAAAAAATGGGAAATTTTAAAAGAAGATCATTCTCTAAACCACGACAAAGGAAAAAATCGCACACCATCTTAAAGATGCTATGTATTTCACTCATTTTGTGACTTCTGCTAGCTCCTCAGAAGAGAGGATTTTTTCGATATCCATAATAATAATGAAGCGGTTTTCTTTCTTCGCCACTCCCACAATATAACGGGAAGACATCCCACGCACGGATGGTGGAGGGGGGTCAATTTGAGAAGGAGAAAAATGCACCACATGGGAAACTTTGTCTACAATAACACCAAGGGATTTTCCATCAATCTTAACGATGATTGCTCGATTCATAGGGGAGTCCCCTACTTTTTTGTTCATGATTTTTTTACTTAGGTCAATCATATTCACTACTTTTCCGCGAATATCCATTAGTCCTACAAAATAGGTTTGGGATTTTGGAACTTTGATGAGGTTTGTGACTTTAACAATTTCTTCCACATTGATAATAGAGATAGCGTAATCCTCTTCTCCAATCGTAAAAGTTATGTATTGCTCACTTAAATGATTATCATCTTTAGCCATCTATTATTGCCCCTTAAAATCTAGTAAACCCTGTGTAAAAATAATATCCACCAAACGATAGAAAACTCATTACCTTTAGGTAAAAAGGAGTCCTATTTCGTAAAATCCAATCTAAGCCACCAAATAAAATTCCCATAAATGCAAGTGAGAATCCTAAAACAACATAATCAAAAAAATGTAAATAAATTGCAACACAAACTGAGACACCTAAAACAGAATCATACAAATCATCTAAAAATCGAATTTTAAAATCAGTATAAGACTCTCTAAGTCTATCTGCAAATCGACTAAGATAGGTTTTTCGAGCGGAATCTGTACCAATTCCCTGCTCTTGTCCAGCATCAACAGTTCCTGTAGAATCTTGAATACGCTTCCCGAGAGATACTCTCGATATATCGTAAACCCCACCAATTGAATTTAAAACATCATCGTCAGGAATGCAAGAAAAAATATCCCTAAATGGATAAAACTTCTTTCGTAGAGAAGTATTCACGGCATTAAAGACATCTCTCTCTCTTATGATTGTTCCTTTCTTAATTGTTGTTGTATAAGTCTTGCCTTTTTCGGAGGCGGGTTCTAAGCTCAAACGAACTAGGTTTTCGTGAAAATTATAATCAACTAAAAAGACATCACCAACCGGCGATACAGCCCTGTAAGATTTAAAAAAACCTCTTGCAGGATTCTTGCTCCGTTTCCACCAAGTTCTAAATCCCTCATAATCCGAATCGTATAACATACATAACTTATCGGATCTTAAAAAAAATAGCTAAAGATACATTCTTTGTTACAAATATAAAAAACAGTAATTTTATGAGACTGCGGAACTGTGCTGTCACAGCTTGTTTCTAACAAACGGTTCTACATAAAAAATCTTAAAAAGATAAGAATTTCCACGTACCACCCAGTTGCGAAAATTGTATCGAAGTGACTTCTCACAGTACCACAATCCCACGACCTAGATTAATGCAAAATTCTATTTGCCTTTTTTCTTATGTCTGTTGGCTCTACGTTTTTTCTTTCTCTTGTGAGTAGCGATTTTCTTTCTTTTTCTTTTTTTACCAGACGGCATTCATAACTCCTTAATAATGTTAAAAAACTATTCCAAATACTTTTGTAAACTTCTATTTTTCTTTAAGTCAGATAATAGAAGTTTTATATCTTTAATTCCTGTTTTTGAGGATATAAATAATACATCGTCCTCTTCTACCACAATCAAATCCTCAACGCCTAAAAATGTGACTAGCTCTTTTTTAGTGGAAGATATATTTCCCTTTGCATGGAAGTAATATACTCCCTTACCTGTATGATGATTTCCGTTTGCATCCCCTTTCAAAACTCTTTCTAATGACAACCAAGACCCTACATCATCCCAATCAAAGCTAGCTTTTACCATTCGAATAAGCGAACTTTTTTCCATAATTGCAGTATCAATTGCTTCCGACGGTAATAATTTAAAAGCGGAACTTAATTCCCCAAAATTCGAGAATGGAAATTTATTCTTTAGCGGTGAAAGAATATACGGCGCATGTTTTTCGAATTCTCCAAGAATAACCTCCGTCTTCCAAATAAAAATTCCTGGATTCCAATAAAAATTTTTACGCTTTAAATATTTAAGGGCTACTTTAAAATCTGGTTTTTCAAAAAAACCTTTCACTTCCATTCCATGTTTTGTAGGTTTTCCAGTCCCGATGTACCCGTATCCTGTTTCAGGACGAACCGGTTTGATTCCAAGTAAAACTAAATTATCCTCAGCCTCTATCATAGCCGTCTTGAGGGTTTTAGTAAACTCTACAACTGGATTTATAAATGCGTCAGCCGAAAGCACAATTTGTATTGGATTACCAAATTTCTCTTTAAAATAAAGAGACGCTAAAGCTACAATCGGTGCGGTATTTTTTCCTTCCGGTTCTAAAATAAAGTTTTTTTCGGGAAAACTTTTTTCTTGCTGTAAGATGGATTTTTTTAAGGCAATGTTAGTACCAATAAAAATCCTATCTAGACTAGTTAACGTAAGCGCACGATCAATGGTTTCTTTTAATAGCGTTTTATTAGAATATACCTTCTGGAGTTGTTTGGGAGTCGAGGTTCTAGACCTAGGCCAAAATCTCTCTCCCTTCCCACCGGCCATAATTAATACTACAGGTTTTTCTTTAGCCGTCATAATGACTCCGAGTGGTTTAGCTTTCTTTAATATCTTCAGGGGCAAATTTTATTGGCTTTAGGGGAATAATGGTAGAAACCGCATGTTTATAAATTAATTGTTGTTTTCCATCATTTTCAATGATAATTGTAAAATTATCAAAGCTGTAAACTTTTCCTTTTAAAGGAACACCATTTAACAGATAAATGGTTAAATCTATCTTATCTTTTCTAGCCGTATTCAGAATGTAGTCTTGAATATTATTTTTTGTAGACATCCCTTTTTCCATCTTTTATATTTTTTTTATCAATTCTAAAGCACTATTCCAATTCATCTGCTTCAAAACTTCTTCTTTCTTAAACCAAGTAATTTGTTTTTTCGCATAATTTCTATGAGACTTCGAAAATTCCTCTAGAAAAGATTCCATGCTCATTTTCCCTTTGATATAAGCAAGTGCAAAATTATAACCTAGAGAATTTAGAGCTACAGCATCTTCCCCATATTCAGAGACAACCCGAGTAACTTCTTCAAGAACTCCCCTTTGGATCATTGCCTGGCATCTTTTGTTAATTCTTTCGTACAATTCCGATCTTTCTCTGGAAATCAAAATACCTATAACTTCCAGTTTTCCCCGAGCAAGGTATCCGTCATTCTTATTTTCTTTTAATTCAGACCATCTAACTCCACCCGACTCAAAAACCTCTAAAGCCCTTACAACGCGATAGTCATCCGCGAAGGCGATTGTTCTCGCTGCCTGGGCATCAACCTCCAAAAGACGACTCCACCTCTCTTCTCGAGAAATAGATTCTAGCCTTTGTCGAATTTCAAGTTTAATTTCTGGAACTGGATACATCCCATATAAAAATGCCTTTAAATAAAAACCAGTCCCGCAAGTGATTATTGGAATTTTATCTCGATTATAAATATCCTCAAGGGATTTTTGGGCGAGAGAAACAAAGGAGGCAGCATTTATCTTTTGGTCTGGCTCCAAAAAATCGACTAGATGATGGGGAATTTTATCTAATATTTCTTTCTCAGGTTTAGCAGTCCCAACCGATAAAACTTTATATACTTGTCTGGAGTCAAACGAAACAATCTCAAAGCGATTTGGATCAAGATGAGTGCAGATTTCGGTTTTACCTCCCCCCGTTGGAGAGGCTAAAATAACAAGTTTTCTGATTAGGTATCTTCCTCGTCTAATATAGGCTCAGGATCGTCAATTTCAGCATCCTGTTCAAGTAAAATGTCCTCTTCTACTCCTAACTCTGCCACAACATCCTCATCAACAACGTCAAATTCACTCAGTTTAGGAGAAGACTTCGGAAACTTGATCTTTACAGTCGGTCTAGTGTTCTGGTCTGCGCCACATTTCGGGCACAATTTTTCCTCTTTGCCTAAATCGTAAAACTTAGTATTACAACTATAACAGGTATGTTTTTTTCCAAGTCCGCCTCCCTCGGCTACTGGGACGGGTTTCTTAGGAGAAACTTTTACTGTTTTAGTCGGAGTTTCTACTTTTTTACTCTCAGACTTCTTTGAAGGCTCTGCCTTTTTGGTCTCTGGCTTCTTGACTACTTTTTTCTGCAACTTCTTGGTCATAAAAAAGAAATTAAAAAATCTAGGATTAAAAATATGACAAGCTAAATTTTATAAAATTAGTTTTTTTGAATTTTTTTTTCAAAATAGATAGACGATATTACAAAAACTGGTTTCTTACCTCTAATATGGCATCCATCTATCAGACCTTTTCCTCTCTCGGACACAATCTAAGTGTAAAAATTACCGATAACCAAAAATCAGAGTCGATCTTACTCCTTCACGGATTTAACGATAACAAGGAAACATTTGTATTCTTAGAAGAATTTTTGAGTAAGCGCTTTAATATCTACAGCTTTGACTTTCGAGGGCATGGTGATTCAGACTGGAAAAAAGATTCCCTCTACCATTATAGCGAAAACCTAATCGATGTTCAAAATCTAATCGACCACTACTTCGAAGAGCCAATTTACCTACTAGGTCATTCTATGGGAGCTGGAATGGCGGCACGTTATACAGGATTGTTTCCTGAAAAAATTAAGCTCCTAGTGTGCCTAGAAGGCTTTAGTGGGCTTCAGCCGCAGGAAGTCGAACGCAAACGGATGCGGGAATGGTTGGCTACGACTAGCCGAAGAAATGAGCGAAATTCATCACCTACAGAGCGCAAAAAGAACATGACACTCGATGAAGCCGTAAACAAGCTAGGCTTAATTTACAGCAGTCTTCCAAAAGAAAAAATAAACTCCCTCATTAGCGGACTCGTTCGAGAGACAGACGATGGATTTTACAAATGGAAAAATGACCCTAACCTAAAAACGAGTACCCCCATACCCTTCCCCCCCGAATTATCCCGAAAGCTCTGGAGCGAAATTACAAGCCCCGTCCTCATCTTCTTCGGGAGGCAAACTCATATTCGTCCCAAGAACCTAGAAGAAATCCTATCCCATTTCAAAAACGTAGAACTCCGTGAAGTCGAACACGCTGGTCACAATATGCACCATGACAAACCGGAAGTATTAATCGAAATCATGGATGAGTTTTTTAGTAAAAATGGGATTTAATTAGAATTTCGATATGACTTAGAAGAATTCGTTTTAAAATTCCTTCGATATTTGTATCCGTAACTAAAATCCCATAAGCAATTTCAAGTTTGCAGAAGCGGCTTCTTTGTCTTTCGCATCTAGACTGCCAGCCTTGCGGATAATGATGATATCATCCAACGTGAATAGTTTCATGCGGATAATGGAAGGATGCGTTAGACCACAAGAAGCTAGGTTTTGAATCGGAGTATCCAAGCTCCATGCTTCGTGAGAGGCAGAGGTAATCATTGCCAATACAGAATGTCCTATTTTGTTTTGAAATTTTTTGGGAGAAGAAATGACTAGTGCTGGTCTACGTTTGCTCTGCCCCGAATCTGAAAAGGGAAACGGAACTACGACCACGTCAAACTGGTCATAGATCATTGTAAGCCTCGTCATCGGCTTTAGTTGTCCACTCGGACAAAGCCCCCGAAATAGACTTTAAGTATTCAAAATCAGTAGGTAACATTTTACGAATTTGCACAGTGTCGAACAATACTTCAAACATAACCTTGTCCCCCTTTTTAATGCCTAGGTATTCCCGAATCGGCTGTGGAATCGTTGCTTGGTATTTCTCCGTTACAGAGCTATAGTCTTTAAATTCTTTTCCCACGACACCCTCCCCTTACAGTATCACAGTATTACCATACCCAATACTGTCAATCAAAATTTATTTTAATAGCAAAAAAATCTTGAGTCTGATAGAGTAGAAATATGAAAAAAATACTATTACTACTTTTACTTAGCTTACCTTTAATTGCAATGGACCACCCTATCAAAATACAACTTGATAAAAAGAAGGGAGATTCTTACGTGATGCGTGTGTCAGTTCCAAAAGGATATGCCATCCAAAAAGATGCACCCAATAAAATCAAACTCGCATCCGAGGACAAAATCAAAATTAACCCCACAGAGCTTACCTTCAAAGGAAATACTTATTTAGATAAGCCAGAATACTTCGAAAAAGTAGAGGATAATACTCTTACACTTTCCGGTAAAGGTAAACTACAAGTATCCGCTAAGATTTTTTACTGCGATCTAAATAAGAACGTATGTTACCCGGCAAGCATTAAACAAGAAGAAACCATTCAATGATCACTTACCAATACAGCGAATACTTTCCAGAAGACGAAAACAAGTTTGACAAAGATAAACTTATGTCGATTCTTTCCGAGCTTGTTATGAAATATGACATCTCCTTGGAAGAAGCGCTTCGTATGATGATCGAAAAAGGAATTCCCGCTAATCTTTTCCTGAAAGAAGGCGGGATGGATGATCTAATCAAAGACTTCCAAAAAAAAATCGAGACGATGATCGATCAAATCCTAAAAACTTTTACTCTATATCCTGTTTCAGAAGATTTGGAAAAAGATTTATCTTCTCTTCACTCAGATCTAAAAAAGAAATTCAAAAAAAATCCCGACCTACTTTCTAAAATAGACCACGCAGTAGAAGAGGAAAATCAAGATTTGCTCCGTCGCCTCAAATGGGAATTATCTGCCCAACAAAAGCCAGAGCCAAAACTAGATGAGCTGATGCATAATTTACTCGACTTGGATAAAATCAACAATGGAATTAAAAAATACAATTTTACAGGAAAAAAAATTCCAACTCTAAAAGAAGCGAAGAATATTCTAGATAACCTTGACCAGCTAACAGAGTTAAACCGCGCTTTGGAAGATGCGATTCAATCAGGGGATTTGTATAATTTCGATTTAGAACAACTTGCAAAATTTTTAGGTCCCGAAAGTTACCAAGAATTTTTAGAAAGGCGAGAAAAAATTTTCGATCAGTTAAAAAAGATACTAGAAGAAAGTGGAGACATCCAAGAAA
>JAGOHK010000043.1 GCA_017996175.1 Leptospiraceae bacterium | reverse complement strand
TAACTCTGAAACAAAATTTGTCGGAATTGGAGACGAGAGACTTAAAAAATTAAGACTCTTTTCTAACAATAAAAATGAAGTAACTGAGGTTGGGATGTTAGTCCATCCAGATGCGGGACAGGATAGCTGGTTAACTCCTTATAAGATTAAAACGGAAGAGTTTATTCCAAGCATTAGTAAGTATCTTATTAAAAAAGAAGAAATATATAGTAGCATAATTCGTCCCTATTGGGAAGAAATCACAAAAGGTTTGCTCAACGAAAAAGATATAACCAATTTTTACACTTCAGTAGTTGAGTGCTTTAAATTAAAACCAGGAAATCAAATTCTGAATGATAAGGATTATATCTATGTAAATAAAGAAAATGGCTTTCAAGGAAATGATTCTGTTTTCTATAACAAGGAATTAAAAATAGTCAAAAACTATGAATTGTTGACTAATATCATTTCAAAGATTCGAGAACTCGAATTACCTCATAAGAATATTTTAGAATTTATGGAACAGTCTCCTTTTTCCACAAAAGGAGATAGCATAGATGTAATTTTTGAAAAGATGAATGAACTAGAATTTGTTAGCGAAGAATTAAACCTATTAATTCAATTTATTGAGCAAAATAGAGACTCGGCTTTTAAACATATTGTAATTTCTAAGAATAATGAAAGGTATCTTATAAAAAAGAAGACAACCGAAATAATTCAATATAGCTCTGAACTGACAGAAATTCAAAACTATATTTCGAAGTGTAGTATCCGGGAAGTATACGCCTTACCCGAAGAAATTTTATCTTCAATAAAAATAAGGGATGGTATATACGATCAGAATGAGATTACAACTCTATTGCTTGATAGATACTTTTCAAATGATTTAATCAATTTAGTTGTTAGTAAAGAAATTTCTTTAGAGAATAAAATTGAGTATTTAAAAAAGATTTTCGAAGAGGATATTCAGATAGACCTGAGTAAAGATTACCAAGAAGATTCTTTGGTGGTACGTGTCCTTGATTTAGCATATTATCTATTTAAAGACGCAGAGGAAAAAAATGAATTAGAAATTTTTCGCAAAAAGGTAAAAATAAAATCAGATGATAAGGTATATTCTATCGAAGATATTTCTATAAATAATGATGTAACTTTTTCTTTTACAGGAGAAAGTCAGCCATATGTTTTAAATCTTGATAAAATATTACCAATTGAATATAGTAATGCGAGTATTCTCGATAACATTGTTCAGAAATTAAATTTCTTAGGAAAATATAAAATCGATTTCTTATTCAATGTAAATAAAGAACTAAGAAAAGATTTAATATACTCCGAATTAGAAAAGTCTTATAAACTTTTAGAAAGTCCATATCAATTAGCTTTTCTTTGTCTTTATGCGAAGAACATTAAGAATGCTGATTCATTAACTAAATTTCAATTCAAAGAAAACATATATATAGAGTCTAGAGATGCATATTATTATTTAACTGAAAAAAAATATTTAAATAAAAATAATATTATTCCTTCTTACTTTTTTGAATTAGGGAAGTTATTAAAAATAGGAGCAGAACAAAAAGTGTTTCAAATTGAAAATACATTTCATGTCTTGGTTGAACCGACTTTTATTGATGATACATTTATTTGTGTTCCTGTTAAATATGAACTTTGTGATGACTTCGATGCTCAAAAAGAATTATTCTTCGATCTTTATTTAGCTTGGAGTCAAGATAAAAAAAAAGCTAACATTAAATTCGTTGGAACTCAATATTTTAATGATAAACCCAATGAGAGAATATATAAATCCGGATTTTCAAATTTATCAAGCACTGGTGTTCTAAAGAATTGGGAACCATCAAAATTTATTTATCCAACAGTATATGGGATTAAAGAAGAGCAATTACCTGATTGGATTTTGGAGTGGATAAATTCTATAGAAAATGAAACTGAAATTAAAGAAGAATTTTTGAAATCCTTGGGAGTGAATACTTTAGATTCAAAGATCGTTCAACTTAGGAAGTATCTGCAATCAGGGGAAGGGGAAATTTCAAAAGAGAATATTGGAAGTTTGCATAACTATTATTCTGGTATTTATAATTACACTACCTTATGGCTGGAAAAGGAAAAAATTACGATTGCTAGTGAAAACTTAGAACGTTTAAATTGGTTAAAAGAAATTTATAAAAGAGTTGAGTATAATGAAAGTTATGCGGTACCAATTATTATCGAGAATGAGGAAAAGAAATTTAATATTGAGTTTAATGTATTTGAAAAAGGATTAAAATATATTGCTTGGGAAGGCAAGATTGACGATCCAATATTTATTCGTGATAATATTTCGATTACCAGTTTGGATATAATGTCACTTAAAAATAATTATATTTTTCTCGATGGTAATATTTTACCAAATGATCCTTTGGTATCCGATGGAATTAAAAAAATAAGTCAGTTATTAAGTATAAAGTTAGATAAAGAGTTTATTCAAAATAACTATAAAGAGTTTAATCGGAAGTATTATTTAGAGTGGAAAAAACGTATGACCTCTCCAATCACAATCACTGCGTATGAGATTGAGGAAGATATTCCATATGCAATCTATTTGAATGATCAAGTTATAAAAATAATATTTGATGGAATAATTGCAGTTGAAGATGATATTATAGTTTTTTCTAAAAAATTTGATTTTTATTCAGAGGATATTAAAAAATTTATTAAACAAAGTAATTTTGATACTAAAGCCTTTGAATTGCTTGAAATGTCAAAAAAAGAATTTCCTGACGAGACCGTTGAAATAAGAACTGCACTTATAAAAGAAGCGAGTAATCCAAAGCCCAACATAGCCGAAATTAACAATTTAGCAATCCGTCTAAGAGATTTGAGTTCCGACAGCCGTTTTACTGTTGACTCAGGAATTATTACAAAGTTAGGAGAAGAGCTAGTTGCAAAACCACAAACTGCTATTGCGGAGCTTGTTAAGAATACCTTTGATGCAGATGCAACATTATGCAAAGTAATTTTTAAAAATCTTGGTTCAAATGAAGCTTCAATTATAATTGAAGATAATGGAGTTGGAATGACTCGAGAGCAATTAGTTCAAGGCTTTATGAGAATTTCCACAAAAGAAAAAGTTGTTAATCCCTACTCGTCAAAATTTAAGAGAAAACGAGCAGGTGAGAAAGGTATTGGGAGATTTGCTGCTCAGAAGTTAGGTCACAAGCTAACAATCATTACCCAGACAGAATCTAGTAATACTGCATGGAAATTAATCATAGATTGGAAAATGTATGAGGAATCTCAGGACTTGTCATCTATTTCAAATCCATTAGTGACTGTGGAAAAGCAAATTCCTAAAGGAACAATTATTTTAATCGAAGAACTAAAAGAAGCATGGACTGATGGTGAGATAAGACAGTTATATCATTACATCTATTCGATACAAAGCCCATACAAAATTCAAGACTTAGTAGAAGGTGATCCAGGATTCAATACAGTGTTTATTGTCAAGGAACAGAACGAAGAAAAAGTTATTGCCGATGAGGAGAGTGAGATTTACTCCTTTGCATTGGCAGAAATTGAAGGGAAAATAGATGAACAAGGGTTTGGTTCAATTTACGTTAAAAGTAAACGATTGAATATTGATGAGATAATTACCATATACCGACAGAAAGATTTGCCATTCAATATTGTAAATGAAATTCATTTTAAAGTTTATTACTTCATGTATATAAACGAATACATTCCGAGAGTAGTATTAAATTCCATTAAAGAATTTGGAAGGCAAAATGGGGGTATTCGCTTATATCGAAATGGTTTTAGAGTGCTTCCGTATGGTGAGAAAGGAGATGATTGGTTAGGATTAGATGAATCATCAAGTAAAAGAACTGTTAAGCTTCCACATGCGAATATGAATTTTATTGGCTACGTTAGCATCACGGATATTGAAAATAAAATCTTTAAAGAAACATCTAGCCGTGAAGGATTAATTCAAACAGAAGGATACAGTGAATTAAAAACATTACTATACAAATCATTGATACGTGTTGCATCAAAGGTCTTAGAAATTCGCGGACTAGATTCTTTTGACGTTATTCCAGAAAAGGTTCTGGAAATAAAAACATTTCTTGAAGAATCTAAAACTAATGGACTAGATGCCAATCTTTTAATGGAAAAGATAAAGGAATTAGAAGAAACCATTGAACAATTAGCTGAGACGACTGATGAGAAAAGATTATTGAGAATTTTGGCTGGAATAGGTCTTGTCATGGGTGAGTTTACACATGAATTAAAAGGAAGTGTGTCTGCTCTAAGAAGTAATTCGCAATTAATTGAAGAGAATATTCAAAACAGTAACAAAATTAAAGAACTGGTAGAATTATTCAAATTAAATATACAAGGATTAGAAACCTATTTTGAATATATAGATGATGCATTTTCTAACAATAAGAAGAAGGAACTAAAAGAGATTAATCTGCTTGGGGAAGTTCATAAATTTGTAAAAATTCTTAAAAACGAATCAGAAAAGCATGGAATAGAAATTTTGATGGATCATATCGAAACCAAATGGTATAAAACCTGTCTGATGCATCCATCTGATTGGTCTTCAATATTTTTAAATCTATATTCTAATTCTAGAAAAGCATTAAAAAGGGCTGGTGTGATGCCTGGAAGAATAAAAATCAATTTATTTTTAGAGGACACTTATATCATATTTGAGTTTCATGATAATGGCGATGGGATTACAGATTCCATAAGAGATAGAATTTTTGAGCCATTTGTCAGTATTGCTGGTGAAGGTGAGACTGAAGAAGAAAGAAGTTCCGGTTTAGGTCTATATATTATAAAAGAAATATTAAATTCATACAACGGAAAAATTTCCATTTCGAAACCAGAGGAAAATTATAAAACCTGTTTTAAAATACAAATACCAAGGGGAGAAAAGAAGTAAATGATTACATTCAATTATTATGATGATGATAATTTACAGGCAAAAAGCCATGCAGAGAGATTGACGGATAATGAATTAAATTTAAAAATAGAAGACAAACTACTCAAAGAAATGGAGCTAATTATCCAAGAAATAAAAAAGGATTTTTCAGAAAAGCTGGTCGATGGAATAATTGTTGATCTTCGCTTAGAAGAAAAGCCTGTGAATGGGAAAAAGCATTTATATAGAGGGACAGCATTAGCACAGGAATTGCGAACTGAAAGTTCTGAAGATGGAAGTCAAAGCTTAGATTTCCCGATTATCTTACTTTCTTCTGAAACAAATCTATTAAAATATAATTCAGATTATTCAAGTCATGACTTATTTGATTTAGTTTTGTCTAAGAATAAATTCAATGACAACAATTCAGATAATATAAAAATAATTAAAAAAAGATTAGTATCACTTGCTAAAGGTTATAGATCAATCAAGGAAAATAAAAATGTAAATTCAATTGATAAAATAATTGGATTGCCTAAAGACGATATTTCATTAATTTATCCGAAATTTATTTATTCTTTACAACAATTAATTGATAAACCAATCCATGTGATAGCTCGTTTCTTAAAAAATAAATTAGTGGAGCCACAAGGTATATTGATTGAGCGAGATGTATTAATGGCAAGATTAGGAATCGATGAAGCTAACTCAAATCCAGAATCAATAAAAGTATTATTTGAAACTAAGTTAAATGGATTTAAATATTCAGGAGCTTTTAGTGAAGGCTGGGAGCGGTATTGGATGGACTTGGTTTCTAGGTGGTGGGATTTGGAGGTTAATTCGCATAAACCCATAAATGCTTTCCCTGCTTCCAAACGAGTGGAACAAATTATTGATAAAGTAAAAATTTCTGGACTCAAGGCTGCAAAACCTATAAAAACAGGATTTTCAGAATACTTTTGGACGGTTTGCATTCTATCTAGAAAACCATTAGATCCTATCAATGGGTTTATTACTATATCCCAATACGATCCAATTAATAAATTTCCTATCATGGCTGAAAACTCTGAACCTTGGTTGGATAAAAACTATGTAACCAAAGATGAGTATATTTTAAACAGTCCTAGCATAAACTTGATACTTGATTCTAATGATGCAAAACTAATTGAGGAAGATTGAGATTATGAAAAGTAATGGAGAACTAGCTAAGAATCTTCAATTTTTAGCTGATTTATTAGAAAAAAATAAAATATGCGATGAAGTTAGACCTTTAGAAAATGCAAAGTCAATCTGTGAAGCAAATCGGAATGTTAATGAATGGTTTTATTCTCTATCGAACAATACTAGTTTAGAATTTTCATCATTAGATATTAGTAAAAATATACGCCCAATCGGAATAAAGTATAAGAATCTTAGATTGAAATTGAATATTGAAGTGAGAGGTTCTTTTCTTTCGCAAGATGTTATCGCTGACAGAATAAAAGAATTAAATCTTCAAATTATAATTTATGATAAATCCTCAGATATCCCCGTTAATCGACTAGCTTGGCATTTAGATAAACATTTCATTTTAAAAATAGATGAAAATATTCAAAGCAATATCAAAATCTCTAATATTTCAGATGAATTTAAAAATAAACTACTAACATTGGCAGGAAAAGAATTCAGGGAAAAAACAATTTTTATGAAAGAATTGGAGAAGATATTTGGAAATTGGGATTCAGTAAAAAAAAATGAAGATGAGCTGATTGAAATATTTGGAGAAGATAAGTTTTCACATCCAGAATATCATATTCAATATGGTGGAAATGAAATATTGAATAATAATAGTTTTGCCTACGGAGACTTTGTTTTAATAGAAACACCACGAATTCCATTTCCGCCTATGGATGTTTTTCTTGCTGTTGATTTTATTTTGCATAATTTTATATCAAAATCTCGACATAAGAATATAACTGAGGATAATACATATAAATCAATAGTAGAAAAGAGCAAAGAGCTTATCTGGAAACCATATTATCTCTCTATTGCTTCAAAATGGGAAAAAAGCATAAAGACTAATTGGTCTTATGATACAATTATGGATGGAATGTTTTCATTGTAAAAAAATTTCTATGAGTATTGTTCGAGTTCATATTACTATGAAAGTGTAAGGATAAATGGTATTAGACCTATCTGAAAAAAGTCCTATAAATAACTCTTCCCATCCATATCAACCCAGCCTGTCTTAGAAAGCTCTTTAGCTTTATCACGAAGCCAAGATTCAGCAGTGCCAGAGGCAATAAGATAGTCATGGTCATTTTGTGTTATTAGAAAATCTAGATTTTCGTTTGTAAGATAGAATACAAACGGAAGCTCAGCTAAAAATTGTGTGATAGATTGGTTTTCATGGATTATGTAAAAAGTTGAATCGTCGGAGCTATCAAAGAATAAATAGGTTTCTTTTTGCTGGATAAATTCATCTAACCATTTCCAAGCATCCTTTTCGCAAACACTAAAGCGGCTAACAATGTTTTCCCATATAGGAAAATGATCTAGATGATTTGTATACTTAGCAAAGAGTTTTTCTCGAAAAAAATTACTTTCTAAATCGGTCATTCCATCTAATTGAAACGATAAGAAGGCTTTAGTTTGCAGTATTTTGTTTTGATGAATATTATTCATTTTGTCTTAGTCCTAAAAAATGGAACACAGTCTATAAAAATATGACCCTTTACTTGGTCTCGTTTACCACCAGATTGAAATCCAATATGGAAAACATCTGGACCTTCGGTTTCATGAGGAGCATCTATACTTACTTCTGCACCATCATCGGAACGCCATTCTACTACACCGGATTTTCCGTTAATATCCTTTGACCATTTGGTTGCTCGAAACTGATCGAGCGGGACTCTTGTTCTTTTGAATGCTTCTTGCAAAGCTTCTTCAAATGTTTTTCCTGAATCTCTCCAATCTAAGTCTGTATTCTTAACTTTATATCCAGTGACACTTCCAATATCTTCAATAAAATTCTTTTTGCAAGCACATAATCTGACTTGTTTTACTTTCCAGAGAAGTTCACAATAGGCTTCTTTTTCATATTTTTCTAAGGGTTCTCGATGTTCTACTTTGGCTTGTAATGCTTCTAGTTGGTCTTCGTCAGCTTTTGTTACATTTTGGAGAGAAGCAATGACAACAAGAATTGAAATAGAAATTACTGTGAAGCTAATCGGCAATAGCTTTCTAGACCTCGAAGTTGTGGTTACTTCTGGTTGTTCGGTAGTAGGTGGCTTTTCTAGTAGAGTAGGCATTTGGTCAGAGTCGCAAATTTATTTTATTCAATCAATATTTTTTTTAGCGGATAATAGTAAAAATGTCTGAACTGTGACACATTCGACACGCTTCGCTGCTCAGTGCAAGTTTATGTGATACGTATGATTATTATGATTTACGAGTAGTAATAATCTCTAGATATAAAAGAATATCTGACAGATACACAATCATCCCAATCACATAAATCATAATAATCACAGTTCAGACAATGGATTTTTCTATTTGCAATAAATCTTATAATTCAAAAAGATAAACCTATGAAACCCAAACCCTCTGGCATTTCAACTCCAACTTACAACTCCATACTAAAAGACATTTCCCAAATCTACGAAACAGCTCAAATTGACGGATCAAAAGATTGGAATAAAGCAAGTTTATATTCCAATTGGAAAATCGGAGAAAGAATTGTTGAAGTAGAGCAGGGGCGCGAAGAACGAGCGGCTTATGGGGATAAGGTGCTTACACAGTTGTCTAAAGATTTGAACCGAAAATTTGGAAAAGGATTCTCAGATCGGAACTTACGGTATATGAGAAAGTTTTATCAGAAGTATAAATTGAATCAAATTCAATACGCTTTGAACTGGACACAATATCGAATTTTGCTTTTAGTTGAAGATGGAAAGCTCAGATTGGACTTGGAAAACAGAGCGATTCGGGAAGGACTTGCTCATCGAGATTTGCTAGTTCGGGTTAAACAAGCTTTAGCCGGAAAGAATCAAAAAAGTGAGCTTGAAAAACGAGATGAGTCAATAAATGAAAGACTGAAACGTCCGTTGATGAGGTTGTATCTATACCGTATTTTGCAAAATTTTTCTTTAGATTTGGAACGCAGCGTTCCAAATGTGGATTTAGGTTTCTCTATTAGATTGAAGGTTAATAGTAATTACGCGCAAAAACAAACAGTTTTAACTGAGTTGAGTAAATTAAAGGTTGGTTCGGTGATTGAGTCTCGAAAGAGAGGTAGCTCTTATTATTTTGAGCCAGTGTCGAGCTTGAAAGAGATGTACACCTACAAGGCTTACTTAGAGAGAGTGGTTGACGGAGATACATTACTTGTCAATATTGATTTGGGTTTTTCTGTCTTCATTGAACAGAGATTGAGATTACGAGGATTAGACGCTCCTGAACTTGGGACGAGTCAAGGTACTGCTTCTAAAAAGTTTGTTGAGTCTCGTTTGAAGGATTGTAATTTTCTAATCATTAAGACTCACGGTTCGGACAAATACGATCGCTACCTCGTGGATGTGTTTTACTTGAAGGGAGAGGATAATGAGGATAAGGTTTTACGAGAGGGGATTTTCTTGAACAATGAGTTGTTGGAGGAAAATATGGCTTTGGCGGTGGAGTAAATCTCCCCTAGCCCCTCTTTGCGAAAGAGGGGAAGTTGTAAGAACAAAAAAGTCTCACAACTCCAATGCGTTAGGGATCGAATGGGGTCATGTTTTTTTATCTGTTTGAAAAAACATGACCGGAATGAGAGCCCGACGGCACTAGTGGGAAAGGTTATGAGCAAATAATAACGAGTTGCCGGAACGCCCAAATTTTAAAGTTCCAAGGGTTGGATGTGAGCAGCTTAAATGTGTACGCGAGTGGGTCAGGACGGCGTGGGAACAGTGGCGTCCCTATCTATCGCAGGCGTTGGAGATTTGATGAGAGCTGCCCCTAGTACGAGAGGACCGGGGTGGACGAACCTCTAGTGTATCTGTTGTTCCGCCAGGAGCAGCATCGAAACTTTTCGAATAGAAAACGTTTCGGGGAGAATGGGGGGAAGTAGCTACGTTCGGACGGGATAACCGCTGAAAGCATATAAGCGGGAAGCCTCCTTAAAGATAAGATCTCCCTTCGCAAGACTGAAGAGCCCGGGAAGATGACCCGGTTGATAGGTCACAGATGTAAGTGCAGTAATGCATTCAGTCGAGTGATACTAATAGCTCGTGAGGCTTGACCATATTATTGTATGGACAACGCCAACACAAATTGGACTTTGTCCATAAAACAAAAAACAAATCCAACTCAATGTTATTTGATGTAGTTCGTTGAACTAGAATAATTAAGTGAAAGTAAGAAGTAATTTTGTGGAAACACAAGGTGCCAAAAGCACCAGCCTGTCAAAGACAGGACGAAAGAACGCAAAATTCTTGGTGGTTATAGAGAGGGGGAAATACCCGTTCCCATCCCGAACACGGAAGTCAAGACCCTCATCGCCAATGGTACTATGTGATTCGTTGCATGGGAGAGTAGGACGCTACCAAGATATTTTTTGGTATTATATCTAAAGGCTACTATCGAAAGATGGTAGCTTTTTTTATTTTAAACGGAAAGTTAGAGAGGGGCAAGAACTGAAAATCTCCCGAACTTGAGTACGGAAGAGCCTCATCGCCATTGTGCGAAAGAGTTCGTTGCATGATATGATTGCGAATACCTGGAGCGAGAATTGGACTACTGCAAACTGCTAAGGCTAATGATCCTTACAAGGTTCTTCTTCATTTCTTGAAGGGATTACCGGTTTGCCAAACACCGCAAGATTGTGAAAATCCTTTTATGAATTCTATGGGATGGAGTTAATTTAGAGGATACTAATGAACAAGTTTTAAATGAAGACAGAATGAATTTCGTTACTTCTTTACCCTTTCTATACAATCCCGATAAGTCCCATACATATCTCCATTATCACTAATGACTAAAGCAGAATCGTGGAGCGCAACAGGAATTTGTTTCATTCCTTTTAGAAACTGGTCTAACTTGTCTCCTTTTTCAGCAAGTGATTCAGGACGACAGTAAACAACGATTAACTGCGGACCGAAATTACTAGCAACTCTTCCGCGAAGAAAACCACCATAGTCTGGCTCGTCATCGACTATATACTCGTATCCTCTGGGTAGATTCTTACCGTGTGATTCTTTTGCGTCGTGTAATTTCCCATCGGGATAAATCCAAAATACAAAGTAGGGGCTAAGATGCGTAAACTGCTTGATTGCCTTTCTGCGCCCTGAGTATTTTTCTCTTAAGAAATCAAATGTTTTGGATGCTTCTTCTCTTGTGATGGAGCCTGTTGTGAGCATGGATTTATTTTTTTGAGTGTGGGTGGGTTTTTGTAAATGTATTTTTGGGTGGATGCAATCGTCCCTTTTTAAAAGGCTACAGGAAGAAAAAATAACTAACGAATAAAAAAAAATTCAAAATAAAAACTCATTTTGTCTCCAGATATATAAGAGGAAACAAAATGAATAGAAACCTTCTAAATAAACCAGAAGCGACATTGATTCAGAATTTTTATGGAATAAATGAAACTCATGCATTTCAAACCCTGCAAAGTTATTCGCTCGTAAAATGGGATCAAATAGACGAATTTGCGTATCATTTCTTAGATGAGATTTATGAAAAACGTTTAAAGCTGGCAGAGATGGATTTTCAGTTGGTGCTTTCGATTTATAGACTTGGAAACCGAGTGGTTCGAAAAGGAATCATGCGGCTACTAGAGATTGAATACAAAAACGATTTTACTTTTGCAGAAGAAGATCATCTAAAGTTTTACTTTGCCCTATACAAAAAAAATATACGGGGACTTATATTTGGTGAGGAAATGAATAATAAGTCCATAGATCCAGAAGAATTCAAATTTGATAATGAAAATGACAAGAGTTTATTTGAAGACTTAATTTTTATTTTTCAATGTTTAGATGATACAAAATCTTTAAGCAGAGTAGGGGGAACGTATCTTCCTAAATGTATGCCCGATATTAAACCAATTGAGCTAAAAAACGCGATTGAGAAATGGCAGCGTTTACGAGTTACAAAAATGGAAACAGAGGTAAATGATAAGTTTGCGGAAATCCAAAAAGAAGTAAGACTTCCAGGAAGTATTTATGATGCCGATAAATACTACCTTTTTATAGATTTACGAGCCCAACTTGCTAGAGAATGGAATCAAATGGTGATGAGGATTTGAACATGAAAGAAATAAATAACGAATATATAATATTTGCCTACAATACACAAAAAATAAATTTGGAAAAGCTTTATTTAGTTGGAGAAAGTGAACGAAATAGTAGTTTACGCATTCAGAACAAATACCAAGTGCAACCAAAAGACTTTGAAAGATTTTTCTATCATTTCTTTGATGATGTATTTTCTGAAAAAATTCATCTAGCGGATATGGACGAGTATCTACTACATGCCTTTTTTCGTTTAGGGAATGAGCAGATTCGCAAATGGATGATTGAATACTTTTGGAAAGAATATAGGTCTGCTCCCCAGAAAGAGGATATTTTTAAATTTTATTTTGGACTATCCTTCTGGAATATTCGGGGACATATTTTTACCCAGGACTTGCGGATAAAACCATTTAACCTAGAATTATCTGAAAACCCAAGTGAACGGGAGAAAAAAATCTATGAAGATACTTTTTCTCTTTTTCAATGGTTGGGATTATCTGAATTCAAAAAAAATTCTTTTTTAGTTAATAGAACTTGTTTCTCAGAAATGGACAAAGTCTGGCTTCACAATAAAGTTCTAAATAAGTTAGAAAATTCCTGGAGCGAAATTCGAAAACTAGATCCAAAATTAAAAGAGGAAATCTCGTTAAAGAAAAATTCGTATAGTATGTTTGACCATTTAGTTTTAAGGAGACAAGAGGAAAGTAAAAATTTAAACGATTACAAGAGTTTTAGAGGAATAGATGAGTTTTTTTAATAAATTAAAGGACTTTAAAGAGAAGCCAACGAATAAACTCAAAGAAGAAATTCTAAATGTGTTTTTTCAAAAACCAAAAAAACACGATGATTTTATTAAAGAATACGAAAGCGTATTTGATATTAGACCAATCGCTCTTTACTGGATATTACCAGTCTCTTTAAGGAGAGAGATTGAATTAGAGGGATACAGTATAGAGATTGAGCATAATCAGCATAAACTTCCAGTGAATGGTGAGCTTCTAGTATTTCTTTTATCCGAGAATGAGCCTGCTTATTTCTATCTCTATCATAAGAAAAAAGTAGTATTTTGTTATACTCATTTTATAGTTTTAAAGGGGCATATTTACGATTCGCCGCACTCGATTCGTTTTATCATGCAAGAAGAATTAACCATAGAAAATGAAAGATTAGATAATATTGCAAAACTAATTGTGGAATGGAATAAAAATATTCCCTATAAATACCAACTGAGCAAATTGTATTTATCCGCTACTGAATCCTTAAATGGCACTTATTATGAAACTTATGATCAAGTCTCGATTAATATTGGTTCTTTTCAAGAAGAGGTAGAAGATATTGTTTTAATCCATGAACTTTCACACAAAGAATTTAATTGGCGACTTAAAGAAATCATGGACTTCGAAGAAGAAAAAGGAGAAATCTATGCAGAGATGTCTACGAAATTTAATCGTATCATTGATAGAGAATATTCTTATATAAATCGAAAAGCTTCAGGCAAAGATTTAATTGCAAGTTATTTAGCAGAAGGTGCATTTTGGCAAGAACATTATCAGCTCGGTCACCCCCAAGATAATATAAGTGAATTATTCGCATCCTATAAAAATATAAAATTCTGGAAACCGCAAGAGTTAGAATTTCATCTAATCAAATTAAAAGTTCTTTCAAAGGAAGCATGGATTGATATACTCGAATTATTAATTCTGATAGATGAATTTTGTATGTAGAGTAGCTAACAATGAGTAGACTGTAAAATCAATTTTTTGTCAATAAATGCCAAGCGATTTCAAATTGTTTATTTAAAGCAACTTGTAACATTAGCATTTCTAGATGACTCAATTTCGTTGGTTGAATTTTCTCTGCTCCTTCTTTTGAATGTAAAGCTATCATAGGCTTTGCGATATACATTTGAAATTTTGCGATTGCTTCTTTGACTTCTTCTGGCGAAGCCTCTTTATTTTCTAAAGTAGGGATATTTAAGACAGGTATGATAATCAAAAAAAGAATTTTCCGAATGGATTGAAAAATGATTAAATCCTTTGGATTCGTTAAAACAAGATTATCCACATCAAATCGTTTAGTTCTACAATCAAGATTGAATATATTTGTTTTAATTCCCATGATTACAAGACCCGCTTCAAACATAAGCGGATCATCACGATTAAACTCTCTCGTGCCCCTGTATCGCTCCAATAGGAATTGCTGGAATACTTCAATCGTATCCGAAGAGTCCGAATCCTGAGAAGTGACTTCTGGACTTCGGTATCGAATCTTTGCTAGTTCATAAAAAGCTAAGAACTGCTCATTATCAACCTCGCCTTTGGGATCGTTGGTTATACTTTCCTTGTATTCCGCTAATTTCGATACTTTGTTATGATGGGTTACTCCATATTTTGCGAGAGGTTGTAGAAGTTGACTGTAAGTGATGTCATAGGTTTGCATTGTGTTTTCTTCGTACCGGTTCCTTTGCATTCCACCCGCGCAGTGTGCGGGTGGAATGATTTAAATGTATCACAAAACATTTGCATGTCTATTTATCTAAGTATTTTATACTTAGTTTTACGTTGCTCTTTCCAACTTCTTTGGACTTTAGATTCTCTATTATTCTTTTGATCCCCTCCGTGCGGAAAACAACGACTACACTGAACATTGCCTTTTTTTTCCTGCTCCAAAACAGCGACTTTTAAATTGCTCATCTTAACAGGAAAAGGAAATTCTTTCCAGTTTTTTACTATTCTGCTTTTCATATTCATCACCTCGTTAGTGGTGAAGTCTAGTTGTCATAAGCATGACCGTTTCCTCTTATTGTAGAAATCATTCCTTGAAAAATAAAAACCAAAACCAGTGTCAAGTTTTTCATGATATAATCTCTTTAAACCTATTTACCTAGAGACAATACTTTGAATTATTTTGAAAAATATTTTCTACCGCACCCAATTTTGTTGAAATTGTCATGCAATTAGTTATACTCCGATTGTTGACTTCTAGAACGGAACTCCGCAAACTCACGCGAAACTTACATATTCTCATAATAATCTTGAGTTCCTTAAATTATCAATTATGAGTAAGCTTTATTAAAATGCTATTGAAAACAAAAAGAAACAAATTTTTATAGGAGATACTTATGAAAACTTTATACTTTCTAATCCTAGTTATTCTAACTATCCCACTTTTCGCTCAAGACAAGAAAGAAGTTAAACAAAAAACTAAAATAGAAACTCTACAAGAAGAAATTCAAAAAAGACCGGAGAGTGCAGAACTGCATTTGCAACTGGGAATGGAGTATTTGAATTCTGATGATTCAGAAAATGCGGCGAAAGAATTGGAACTCTCTAAAAAGTTTTTCGAAAAAGCCGCTCCTTTCTTACTCTATCTAAAACTCGGTGAAGCGTATTACAATAATGATAAATATGAAGAAGCAAAGTTAGAATTTCTAAAAGCACAAGAAAAGATTCCAGGGGAATGGAACAGTAAGGGCTATCTAAATATTTGTAATGCTAAACTTACGATTGCGGGCTTAGGAAAAGTATCCGCAGAAGAAATGGCAGAAGCGGAATACAAACTAGTACAAGCCTATTCTGAAATGGGTTTGTATTCTTTTGCAAAATCGGATTTAGAAACGTTAATGGAAAATTTCCCTGATAATCAGAAATATAAAAAAATGTCAGAGAAAATCATCAAAGCAGAAACAGCAAATGATCTATTAGGAGAGGGTAATGACTATTATGCGAAATCGGACTACAAACAAGCCTTAGAGTTCTATGAAAAATCCTTGGCGATCTCTAAAGGCCTTGGAGATAGACAAGGCGAAGTGAATGCGATAAATAATAAAGGGAATGTGTATTCCAAAAAGGGAGACTACAAACAAGCCTTAGAGTTTTATGAAAAATCCTTGGCGATCTCTAAAGACCTCGGAGATAGAAAAGACGAAGCGAATGCGATAGGGAATATAGGGTTAGTGTATCAGTCTAAGGGAGACTACAAACAAGCCTTAGAGTTCTATGAAAAATCCTTGGCGATCTCTAAAAACCTTGGAGATAGACAAGGCGAAGCGTATGCGATAAATGATAAAGGGAATGTGTATTCCTACAAGGGAGATTACAAACAAGCCTTAGAGTTCTATGAAAAATCCTTGGCGATCTCTAAAGACTTCGGGGATAGACAAGGTGAAGCGAATGCTCTGATGGGAAAGGGGAATGTCTATGAGTCCAAGGGAAACTACAAAAAGGCGTTAGATTTCTATAAAAAATCGTTGGCGATTAATGAAGAATTTGAAGGTGGACGAAAAGGAGAGGCGAATAATTTAAACAATATAGGGATAGTTTATTTTCGGAAGGGAGACTACAAACAAGCCTTAGAGTTCTATGAAAAATCCTTGGCGATCTTTAAAGACCTCAAAGATGGGCGAGGCGAAGCGAGTGCGATTATGAATATAGGGATTGTGTATTCCTCCAAAGGAGACTACAAACAAGCTTTAGAGTTCTATGAAAAATCCTTGGCGATGAAAAAAGACCTCGGAGATAGACAAGGCGAAGCGGATGCGATTATTAATATAGGAAGTCTTTATTACTCCAAAGGAGATTACGAGAAATACTTTCAATTTACAGGTGATGCGCTTAAAGCTGTCAGAGAAATAGAAGACAAATATGGAGAAATGGTTTGTTATGAAAATTTCGGAGAATATTGGCAAGCTATTGGACAAAATAAAGAGGCTATTGAAGAATTCAAAACTGCTTTAAAATTAGCAAAGAATTTAGAAGCAAAAGATAGGATTGCAGAAATCTATGGATTATTATCCAACTCCTATGTAGCCAACAAGGACTACACTGAGGCAATAAAATATTTAGATAAGTCAATTTCTCTTTATAAAGAAATTGAAACGAAACCAAATTTAGTTACTGCCTATATTTCTTACTCTAGAACCTTTCTAGAACACAAAAAGACAGGTGCAAAACCATACATTCAAAAGGCAGAAGAAATAGAAAAGGCTATTGGGCGTAAACCGCAGTTGGCAGAAATCCATTTACTCTATGCAAAGGATTTTCTACTTTCAAAACAGTATTCAGAGGCAGAGAAAGAAGCCCGCTCTGTGTTAGAGATTGCGGATAAACTGGGTATCCCCGCTACAACTTGGGAAGCTTATAAGGTAATGGGTGATATCCAATTAGCCGCAGGAAAGAAAAAGGAAAGCATACAAAGTTATGAGAGGTCAATCTCCATTTTGCGCTCTATGTATTCCTTACTCGGAGAAAAAAAGAAAACCGGTTTTATGCAGGATAAATTAGAAGTGTATGAAAGTTTGATTCAACTTTTAATAGAAGAAAAAAAATACACAGAAGCAAGGGAATATCTAGAAGAATTTAGACATTTTATTTTACGTGCAAACAGAGATTTTACAAAAGTAGAAATACAAGATGAAAATACGAAAACTATTTATGAAGAAATTATAAAAAAGAAAATAGAATTAAACAATTTAGAAAATCAGATTCAGGAAGCAAGAAATGCAGGGACTGTGGATGCATTAAAAATTTCTTTGAAAAAAGTGCGACATGAGTATTTAAACAAACTGGAAGAACTAAGGCAGAGCAGTGAAGAAGGTCGGAATTTATTCAATGAATTAAGTTTGAATTATGAAAAAAATATAGATTTTAATGAAGTACTACCAGAAGATACGGTGTTAGTCGAATATGTATTATTAGATAATGTGACCTATATATTTTGTTTCACAAAAGAAAAACCTCTCTTTTTTACATCTCGATTAGTTGGTAGAAAAGAGATAGGCGATTTAGTAAAAGAATTTAGTAGAAAAATTGAAAAGGAAAAAGATTATAAAAATTGGAATTCTAAGGAATCAGAAAAATTATATACACATTTAATAGAACCCATCAAGAACCAGTTAAAGAAGCATATAATTTTTATGCCTTTCGGAATTTTATATTCATTGCCTTTTGAAGCTTTGACTATGCCTGATAGAAGATATTTAGTAGAAGAACACTATGTATCCTATTTTTCAAATATTTCAGCGATGCGTATATTACAGCTAGAAAAGAAAAAACTTTCAAATAAGGAAAAAGTTGTTATTGCTTTTGCACCTCCTGTTGAATTGTATCATTCAGAAGCAGAAGTAAATGGTATAGGAAAAATATTTCCCAATGAGTCAAAGATTTTAATAAAAGAAAAAGCTTCAATTGATAACTTTGAGAAAGAGGCTAAAGATTTTTTTATAGTTCACCTATCAACACATGGAAATTTATGTAATCCTGTAGAAAATTCGAATTTAGTATTTTCAACTGATCATAAGAAAAATTTAACATTAAATAAAATAAGAGGACTAAACAATTCTAAAGGTTTAGAAAAAACTCAGTTAGTTGTCATGTCTGCTTGCGAAACATCGATAGGAAGTAAGGCAATAGGACCAGCTGAAAATCAAGCAGATTATGCTGTTATACCTCTATCCTTGAGTCAAGCTTTTGAGTCAGCTAGAGTCTATTCTATCATAGGAACTTTATGGAAAGTTCTGGATTTAGAAAGTAAGGATTTGATGATAGCCTTTTATGAAAAATTAAAAGAAAACCAATTTGAAGCGGCAAAATCGCTAAGCCAGACAAAAAAAGAATACATTGAACACTACAGAAAAGACGGAAGTCCCAAAGTAAATCCTTATTACTGGGCTGGGTTTATTTTAACAGGGGATTATAGATAAAAAAACTTTTTAAGTAAAATTTTTTTTAAAAATATTTTCTTATTGTGACTCTAGGAGATTAAAAGGAGTTCACAATGAAAATTCAAATTATTTGTGTAAGTTTAATTTTGCTTCTACTTTCCTGTACAGACAAGAAAGAACCTAATAAAAATGCAATATTAGGAGTCTTGGCAATTTTAAGTCAAGGAGTAATACCCCCAGGTGATGGCGGAACTACTGGAGGTAATGACGCAGGCAATGGAAACACAGGCACAACAAATTCTGCTGTGATATTCCCTTCGGCACAGGAATTCACTAAAGTAGTAGAAGACAACAATTTTGTAATATTTGGTGCAGCTGGTACTGGCACAGGGACATTGATTCAATTCTCAGGACATAAACATGAACTGGATTCTACGAAGTTAGGTGTCGAGCCAATTGCATTAATGAATTACAATCGAAATAAATCAAAGTTTAGTCGATTTATATATGTTACGTATGCGATGGGAATCGATGTAAATACTCGATTTGGTAAATTTAAAGATACCTTACTACAGCTTAGTTCTGGTGAGGTAACACTCATTAGCCTTTCAGCTGGTTCTCTCTATATGGAATTGACAAAGGATATGTTACTTTCTAAAAATATTCATGTTAAAAAAACGATATCCGTAGCCGGAATTAAGAAAGGAATTTTACTCATAGGATACGAGACATTAACCAGTCAGTTTAAAGATGCTGCGGATGTGATTAGAACCATTGCACCTGAGCTTGAGAATTATTTACCAGAGTCTCCCTTTATACAAAATTTACAGGGTACGATTCAAAGGAATGCTGCAAGTTCAGATTTTTGTATAGCAATGGATTTTTTTAATTCTGGAAATGATCTTGTGACAACTGTTGAAAGTGCTTGTGAAGGAGTAGGAATTCAGAATAGATTAAGGTTAGCAGGGGATCATGACATTAACCTTAACCAGTATTCTTTAGAAAGCGTTAGTGTAGCGATTCAATATATACTAGAGACGGAAGCAATTCCTTCTGCGACTATACCATTTCCATCCCTTCCGTTGACTTGGGATTCTGGTTCCAATCAATTTGTATCTGCGGTAGTACCAAGTTTAAAGGACACATCCGTTAAAGCAACACTTGTAAACAACGTACCAGGGTTTGCTATTGAAGTGCGAAATGGAGATTGGGAAATTAATTTAAATGCAAAATTAGCAACGATAAATTTTGAAAAGAATTTAATTTCTTTAAGCGGGAATACAACAGCGAAGAATAAAGTAACTCAATCTTATTTCTTTTCTCAAACCATTGGAGGAGAAGTTGTTTATAACATGGATTACTACCAATTAGCCGGACGTACACCAAGAGCATCAGGATTTGAGACATACCCAATATATATGACCTCGCAAGCAAATTTAAGTCAACAAGCACCTATATCTTGGATTAGCACTATGGACGTTTCTGCTCCCGTTCACTTCTATGGTTCTTACATAGGAATAAAAGACCATAAGAACTTTAGAGTGCGAGCAGATATATCAGGTCATTGGTATAAGAGGGAACAATTTATATTTGTTACGGTTGAGCGTACGATAGATGTTAGAACAAACAACCTAAACATTGTTTATACAAATGGAATTCCATCTATCATAGGCTCTCTTCGATTAGATGGTTGGGGATTGGGTATCGATAATATTGATACGGACTGTACTTTCGTTGAGGTAGCAAGAACTGAAACATATGTAAAATTCAGTTCCCCTCAACAAATTCGGGCAGATCTTATCGGAATCCCAATCGCGCAAACCAGTTGCTCTGCCTTTGTTGGAGGTGATATCACTTTACAGATAATCAAATAAGGTTCTATAGAAATCGGATTCTAAAAAAATACTAGAATCCGATTTAGCACCTTTAAAATGATATTGAAAGCAAAAACAAACAAATTTTTATAGGAGAAGCTTATGAAAACTTTATACCTTCTAACCCTACTCATTCTAATTCTCCCCCTTTCCTCTCAGGACAAAGAAGAAGTTAAACCAAAATCTAGGATCGAGATATTACAAGAGGAAATTCAAAAAAGACCTGAGAATGCAGAATTGCATTTGCAGTTAGGAATGGAGTATCTAAATTCTTCTAATTCTGAAAATGCCCAAAAAGAATTAGAACTTTCTAAAAAATTATTCGGGAAAGATGTTCCTTTTTTGCTCTATCGAAAACTCGGTGAAGCGTATTACGATCAAAGTAAATACGAAGAAGCAATGCAAGAATTTCTAAAAGCACAAGAAAAGATTCAGGGGGAATGGGAGAGCAAAGGCTATCTAAATATTTGTAATGCTAAACATACGATTGCAGGATTAGGAAACTTATCCGCAGAAGAAATGGCAAATGCAGAATTTAAATTAGTAGAAGCTTATTATGAAATGGGTTGGCATTCGTTTGCAAAATCGGATTTAGAGACGTTAATGGAAAAAATCCCTGATAATCAGATATATAAAAAAATGTACGAGAAAGTTACCAAAGCCGATAAGGCAAAGACATTATTTGGAGAAGCGAATGATTATTATGCGCAAGGCAAATATAAAAAATCTCTCGAAAAATCTACGGAATCATTTGTGATTTACAAAGATATTGGAAATAGAAGGGGCGAAGCAGCTACTCTTATTACTAGTGGGATTGTTTATTTTTTAAAGGGAGACTACAAAAAGGCGTCAGATTTCTATGAAAAATCGTTGGTGATTAGTAAAGAGATTGGAGATGGAATTATAGAAGCGGCTAATCTTAATACTAGCGGGATTGTTTATTTTTTAAAGGGAGACAACAAAAAGGCATTAGATTTCTATGAAAAATCATTGGCGATTAGTAAAGAGATTGGAGATAGATATGGGGAAGCAATTTCTTTCGGAGAAATTGGGGAAATCTATGATTTAAAGGGAGACTATAAAAAAGCGTTAGCCTTTTACAAAAAATCGTTGGCAATTAGTAAAGAGATTGGAAAGAGAATTGGTCAAGCGAATTATCTTAGCAAAATCGGGAGTGTTTATTATTTAAAGGGAGACTACAAGAAAGCATTAGAGTTCCAAGAAAAATCGTTGGCGATTAGTAAAGAGATTGGAGATAGGTCAGGCGAAGCGAGTGCTCTAATGGGAATGGGGAATGTTTATGAATCTAAGGGAGACTATAAAACGGCGTTAGATTTCTATGAAAAATCGTTCGCGATTAATAAAGAATTTGAAGATGGAAGAAGAGGAGAGGCGAATAATTTAAACAATATCGGGACTGTTTATTATTCAAAGGGAGACTATAAAACGGCGTTAGATTTCTATGAAAAATCGTTCGCGATTAATAAAGAATTTGAAAATAGAAGCGGAGAAGCGAGTAATTTTCATAATATAGGGACAGTTCATTCTTCGAAGGGAGACTACAAAAAGGCGTTAGATTTCTATAAAAAATCGTTGGCGATAAGTAAAGAGTATGAAGATAGAAGCAGAGAAGCGGAATCTCTTAATAATATTGGGAATATTTATTATTATCAAGGGGAATATGAGAAATTTTACCAATCGATCGAAGAAGTTTTAATAATTGCCAAAGAAATAGAATCCAAGTATGTAGAATTGGTTTGCTATATAGGCTTTGGTGAGTATTACCAAATTACGGGAGACAATGAAAAGGCAATTGAACAGTATTCTAAAGCTCTTCTGTCAGCTGAGGGTCTTGGAACTAAAGATAGAATTGCGGAAACGAATCACCTTATCTCTGTTGCCTATCGTAAAAATAAAGACTATAAGAAAGTCATTGAATACTTAGATAAATCGATTTCTATCTATAAACAAATTGATAAAAAACCATCTTTAGTAACTGCATATATTTCTTACGCTAGAATTTTCTTGGAACAAAATAAATCCGGTGCAAAACAATACATTCAAAAAGCAGAAGAGATAGAGAAGGTTATTGGACGTAAACCTAAGTCAGCAGAAATTCATCTACTGTATGCACAGGACTTTTTACTTTCTAAAGAGTTTCCCGAAGCAGAAAGAGAAACCTGCTCTGCTTTAAAAATAGCGGAAGAACTAGGTAGCCCCGCCACAACTTGGGAAGCTTATAAGACATTGGGTGATATCCAATTAGCCGCAGACAAGAAAAAGGAAAGCATTGAAAGTTACAAGAAGTCAATCGCTATTTTGCGCTCTATCTTTTCCCTTCTTGGTAGTAAAAACCAATCTGGATACATGCAAGATAAACTAGATGTTTACGAAAGTCTAATAAAACTATTAATTGAGGCGGGCAAACACGTCGAAGCCAGAAAATACTTAGAAGAAAGCAGACAATTTATTCTAAGAGCAAATCGAAAATTTTTAGAAGAAGAAAAAATACAAGATGTAAAAACGAAAATAATTAATGAGGAAGTAAATCAAAAGAAAATAGAACTAGATAACTTGGAGAAAAAGATACAAGTGGCTAACAATGCCGGTCAGGTAGAAGCTTTAAAAACTGCAAAGAAAAATGTTCATCGGGCGTATTTAAATAAACTAGAAGAACTTAGGGGGAGCAGTGAAGAAGGTAAAAAACGATTTGATGAATTAAGTTTGAATTATGAGAAAAATGTAGATTTCAATGAAGTTCTTTCTAAGGATACTGTATTAGTAGAATATGTTTTGTTGGATACAGTTACCTATATTTTTTGCTTTGAAAAAGAAAAATCACCGTTCTTCACTTCTGTTCCAGTCGGAAGAAAAGAGATTGGAGATTTAGTTAAGGCATTTAGAAATAAAATAATTGAGGATAATAATTTACGAAACTGGAAATCAGAAGAATCACAGAAACTCTATAAACATTTGATAGAACCAATACAAAAACATTTAAAGAAGCATATTGTATTTATGCCCTATGGGGTGCTTTACTCTCTACCTTTTGAAGCATTAACTTTAACGGATAACAGGTATTTAGTTGAAGACCATGATGTTTCTTATTACACAAATATTTCAGCAATGAGGATTTTGCGAGAAAAGAAAAAAATAGCAGTTACTGAGAAAATCGTAATAGCATTTGCACCCCCTGTTCAAAACTTACCCAACTCAGTAGGAGAAGTTCTTGGTATAGGAGAAAAATTTCCAAAAGCATCAAAAATATTAACGAAAGAAAAAGCAACTATAGATACCTTCGAAAAAGAAGCAAGAGAGTATTATATAGTTCATCTATCTACTCATGGAAATTTATGTCTGCCAATCGAAAACTCAAACCTGGAATTTTCCAGTAACTATAGAGAAAATTTAACTTTAAGTAAAATTAGACAGCTAAATTCTCCAAAAGGATTTGAAAGAACTCAGCTTGTTGTAATGTCTGCATGTGAAACTGCCATTGGTAGTAAAGCAATAGGACCAGATGAAAACTTTGCGGATTATGCTGTTATACCTCTTTCTCTAAGTCAAGCCTTTGAGTCGATTCGAGTATATGCAATTATTGGAACCTTATGGAAAGTACAGGATCTTGCTAGTAAGGATTTGATGATCGATTTTTATGATAAATTAAAAGCAAATCAATTCAAAACTGTAGAAGCACTGAGTCAGGCAAAAAGAGAATATATTCAATACAATAGGAAGGAAAAAAGTGTAAATGTTAATCCTTACTATTGGGCAGGATTTATACTTACAGGAGATTATAGATGAAACCAATCATTACTCTATTTTTAATAATATGTTCTATACCTATATTTTCAGCGGTAAAGCTATCTGTGATTATTTCAGGAAAAGGCAATCAGGATTTCCTAAAACAATTAGAACAAAACATTTCTAACAAAGAATTTTTAACTCATATTAAAGATCAAAAGACAATTAATGCAGTGAATCAATTTGATAGAGCAAATGGTTTTCCCAACCAAGATGCAATTAAAGAATCACAAGTTGGTAAAAAAATTGAATACTTAGTAGATATTTCTCCTAACGATAAGAAACTGAGACTTTTGTATCCAAAAGAAATGGATGTTGTGCAAACATGGAACCATTTAAACTCCGATACGATAGAAGAACTTCTTGGTTTGTTGGAAGTGGAAGCAAGTGTTCGATTGTTAAAATCCTTAGAAAAACCAAAAGAGGATAGAAATATATTCTTTTTTAGTACGGGAGTAGCAGGTGCATATAAAAGTTATCTTACGAAAGGAGAAAAAATAACTTTTAACTTTGCTTTTGATTCGAATAAAAATATACAACAAGAATGTTATCTCACGATTCTTAGTGTTGCGTCTGACGGACAAATTTTACAAGTTTTTCCCGATCCAAAAAATATAACAAAAACTGGTAGATACGAAAATTGTAAAACACAAGCTATTGAAAACGAACCATCTGGTTTTAAGATAATCCCACCTTATGGAAAAGAAAGGTATTATTTTTTAGTATCAAAGCAAAAAATTCAATTAGATAAAAAATATTCTATAGAAAGAGATGTGGAGAAAAATTTCTATTATATAGAACTTCTACACAATAAAAAATTTAAAGGCATTCAAAAATTCGTTTCAGATGTAAAGTCGAATGAAAATGATTACAATTTAGAAGAAGTTATTATAGAAACAAGGGAGAAATAAAATGAAAAAGTATATTGTGATAGTTTATATTTTTTGGTGTGTGAATATCTTTTCGCAAACCATGTTATCAGGAATTGACCCAGAGAAAATATATTGCGATTATGAAAAAAATAAAATATTCATCGAAAAAATAAAATCAAAGAATCAAATTTTTAGTTCTGCTATTGAAGAATTGTTAACGATTTATCCGGTCTCAAAGGAAAAATTTTGTTTAAATATAATTAAAAATTCAGAAGACATTATCGCGCAAAGTATAGAAAATAACAATAGAAAAGAAGTTCAAGTTTCTACAAAACTCATTGATGAGATTCAGACATTGAACTCAAGAGATCAACGAAAAAAAATATTTCTAATATTTATTCTTTCACATGAATTAGCTCATATAGAGTTAGGGCATAAACATAAATGTAACGCAAATGATAAGAATGCAAAAATAAACGAAATACAGGCTGATAATTCCGCTGCGTTTTTATTAAAAGTGGGTGATTTTGATTTACCTTCCATTAAGGAATTAGGGACAGTATTCAAATATACAGATGATTGCCATGATAGTTTTCAAAAAAGAGATGAAAATTTCGAGAGCATGAAAAAGAGGATAGAAGATAGTTCAAAGATATTTAATGATGCTATTGAAACAATACAAAACTCCGATGTAGGCTCGGTCTCTGGTTCTGAAGAAAGTCAAGAAGAAAGATTATACAATGCTTATAACGCCTTACATAAACTCAAAGAAGAATTAGTAAACAGTGAAAAAACAAGAATTGTTAATAAATTAAATATTTTAGATTTAGCAATTGCAACTGCCGCACATAAATTATTTTTAAAAAACCAAAGTATAACTAGCCTTAAATTTTTACCTACGATCTATTTGCCTGTTAGCCTTACAGAGAATGTCACAAAAGGAGATGGTGTTAAATGCTGTAAAGACAATGGGTTTTTTAAACCTGCAATTGAGCATTATAATAACATTACCCCAAAAGAGGAACGAGTGACAATGAATCGTTTGCTCCTAGAAATGTATATGTATGATAAAATGCCTCAGAAGGAAAAGAAAGAATTTGAAATTGAATTTTCAAAGTTGATAAAAAGTGCAGAAGGTAAAGAAGCTAAGTTTTTTAATAATCTTGCTGTTATTTCTATGTATACTCAATTGCAAGAAGATAAAGCGATTGGCTGGTTACAATCTGGATTAAAATTACTAAGTGAGAAACCAGATCCAGAGTTAGAATTTGCAATTAACTTTAATTTATGGAAATACTTTGAAATAAAGAAAAAGGTAAAAGAAACAACTCAATATAAAAATGAAGTTGTTTCCTTATTCTATGATAAATTAAACGGTTGCAAAATAAATAATAAAAGCATCTTTCTTTGGCTCAGCGCAAATCAGATCGTGGATTGTACCTCTAACAACAAAATTGACTTTAAAAAAGTCGATGGGATAAATGAATTCAAACTAGGAATGTCAAGAGACGAATTAATCCTAAAAATAAAAGAAAAAAAATATACGTTAGACAACTCAGCAAAAAATGCAGATACCATTCGTATTAATACTTACTCTTTTCATTTAAGCGATAATAAAATTATTCAAATAGATATTTCTCCTTCTCCTGATTTTGAATTACAAGGTATAAAATTTAGTGATACACAAGAAGTCATTTTCCCTAAAATTGGGGAAAGTGATTCTCCGCCTGATGCGAGAAGGAAATGCGAATACGAATACACCAAACAACAATTGATGTTAGTTTTTAAGAAAGGATTTTTAGAAAAAATCAAAATTGGAGTTTTTAGTAAAGGAGAAAAAAAATGAGAACAAAACAAATCATAAGCATACTTTTGGTTCTATCTTTAGGATGGGTCAATTGTAAAAAAGAGAATACAACCGCGGATGGGAAACCAAAGATTCCCGGATTTGAAAAAATCAGTGTAAAGGTACCTGTATCGAAAGAAAAAGCAGAATTAGCACTATTAGAAATTAAAAAACTTTCTAAAAGTGGTGGTAAGGCTATGGGGCAAGGCGAGATTCCTAGCACAACTTTGAACACAGTTGGATTTCTTCTCGGGTGCAATTTGTTTCAAATAAGCCTTGGTTTTGCTACCCAAGATATGAGCTTAATTTTTGATGCGGCATTGGGATTAAAAGCAGTTTCAGAACGAATTGGACCAACTATCGGTGGTTATAATTGGTATTCTGAGATAACTAGTATTGCAGATGCTTTAAAAAAAGCTGACGCAGACTTTAATGCTCTGGCAGCTCAATTTATATTGGTTGCACAAAAAGTAATAACTGCTTCGATAATCGTTGGTGCCCCTGATTTTGGTATTAGCGTAGGTGCTGGAACTACAATTTATGGCGAAGCAATTGTTTTGATGACAGAGATTCCGACTGAAGAAAATATTTCCCAGTTTAAAGCGATAATTAGTGGTTTCCTTACAAATTATGGTAGCAGTATAGATTCTTTTTCCATTGAAAGATTGAATACTGTTATGAAAGAATTAAAACCAGGTTTAATGAAATCAGAATACCAAAGACTTGGTGCTACACTATTAATGGTAGTTGATTCAATTAAAATACAGTAAGAAAAAAATGGAGAACCTTTACGTTCAATAGGTGTGTTTACTATGATAGAAGATGCTTTTAATGAAGGAATGGGAAAATTCCTTATGATCATAAGATTTACGGATGCTTGCAAAACTTTGAAAACAGAAGAAGAAGATATCGTAAGCGAATTTATGTTATGGATAATTGAACGTAAAGAAGAGCCTCTGAAAAAATTCAGAGGTGATAGAGGTGCTAGTTTCAAAACCTATTTGGCTGTAATTTTTAAGTATTGGTTATTTAGAGTATTAAAAGCAAAAAAATTAGACACAACTAATAATTCAGAAATTTTCGAACAAATTAAAGACCCAAGGAATACGGTAGAGGAACAATTTGAAAGAAATGAAGAAGAAGCTAAAGTTTTGGATGCTCTAGATAAATGTTTAGAGGGTTTACCTAAATTGCCTAAAAAATTAATACAACTGATTATTTATGGAAGTAAAAGAATTAAAGAAGTAGCATCGGAATTAAAACGCCTACCTAGCGAGGTATACAATGAATACTACAAAGCATTAAAAGATTTAAAAAAATGCTTAAACAAAAAAGGAATAAAAAATTGGAGGAATGATTTATGAATAGCTCAGAGAAGTTTTTAAAAAAACTGGCAGAAATATCATCTGGAGAAGATACCCTCTCAAAGAAGGATTTAGAAAATAGGAATGAAGAAGAACAATCGTTATTCGCTCTTTCAGATTTACTATACGAAAATAAAGAAATACTACATGCATTAAACACAGAACTTGATCCATCGGAGGTACAAGATAAAATTGCTTTAGTAAAAAAAAAACTAAATTCTAGAATGCAAGTAAGTCCAAAGGAATCAAAAAAGGAAGATATTGGGATTTGGGAGAAGCTAACAAATTTTTTAAATCCCAAAATTCCTATCTATGCATTTGGTGGGCTAAGCATTGTTATTCTTTCTGTTGTTGCCTATTCATTCTTTTTCAATAAAGAAAACAAGTCAGAAGTTTCTTATTGGGGTAAAGAAATACAGGATAAAATATATTTCAGCTTAAATTCTGGCTCTGCTAAAAAGGCGTTTTCTGATGCAGAAGTGACTAGTGAAATTTTACTGATACGAATAGGCATCTATTCAGAGATTCTTGAAAAAACAAATCCAGAAAATTCAGATGGGGAATACTTAAAAGTTCTGGATAAATACATTGAACTTCTTAAAAAGGAAGGTAAACTAGATGAGGCTAAAAAAGCCCATGAATATAAAAAGGCATTAGAAAATAAAAAGAATATTCAAGTGAATGACAAAGAAGAATTCTACAGTGTTTCTAAGAATGGTAAACTAAACAAAGATGATGGACTAATTTTAATAGGTAAAAGTTTAATTCAAGTTGAGGTAGCAATCCTAAAAACAATCAATGATGTTGCCGCAACAGAAGGAGTAAAAACCTCATTATACTTTATGGATACCATAAAAGAACCGGACAGAAAAAAGTTTCCATTTGAAAAAATACATTCCCTTTTTGACGCGTATAAGAGTGGTAATGGAAAATCTAAACTAAAAGATTTGCAAGAGTTAATTCTTGAAATAATAGATTGATATGCGGACGAATCATTTTATATTTTGTTTCTTATTATTTGTTATTGTAGATTGTAAAAATATTTTTAATAACTTCTTTAGCAAACAGGAAGAACTTAAAGAATCGAATCAAATTTTTCAAGAATGTATTTATGCTAAAAAAGGAAGCGAAAAAGAGTTAAAAGAATTTTTAGAATGTACATTAAATGATTCGCAAGTCTATAAAGAAGATTCCTTTTTAATGTATCTGCAAATATGCGAAGAATTTAAAGATAATCCAAAGAGTAACCAACTATGTATAAAATTTTTAAATGATGCAAAAGATAAATTTTCTAGATCCGAAGAAAGTATAGAAGGGATTTCTATTCCATATTTGTTAGAGGGGATGCAGGTTAGTAAACCAGGCGAATGTACAGAAGTAGAAAAAAGTATTTATAAAAAACAAGTTAGCTCACGAAGCCAAGAGTTTAAAAATGGTCTTCTTCAATATTGCGAAAATAAATTAGAAGTTAGTAATGAGAGTTTTTCAAAAGGAATAGAAATTAACAAAAATAGTGGCAATAGTAGTTTAGTAAATCTTTCAAAAGAATATATTATAAAAAGCTACTATAGCCCGGAAGAAGGTTTTATTTATCGAAAGACTTTAGAATACAGAGAAAAATATCGTTCCGATCTTTGGGAGAATTTTCTGAATCGATATAAAGAATTCGATAACACTCCAGCTTTTATCATTGCTAAATTAGAGAGGAATCTTCCTTTATACGCATCTTATCCAAAACAAAAATTAGGGAAAAAGGAAATCGACCAATACTTAAAAGACTTGGAAGAGAAAACAAAACCGTGTGCTACTGCTAACCCTGCATGTAAAATTTTTGCATCAGAATTATATAGGCTGCGTGGACAATATAATTATATAAATGGAAAACACAAAGAAGCAATAGACGAATTTAAAAAAGGTTTGGAGAAATGGAATGAAAACTTTGAAATATATCCTTATCTTTTAAGTGCTGCCACAATTGCTCGAGATGAAGAAACAATAGAAAAGTATAAGACTGATTTTTCTAAGTATGCAAAAGAGGAATATAAGTTTTTAAATGATTCAGGTAATGTAAAAGGACTTCTAGATCAAGGTGAAGATATCCTTACAGATATGGAGGCAAAAAAAATTGAATCAGAAATTAGAGTTATACTGAATAAAATATTAAAAACGGAATTTGTAAAAAATCGAATTCCAATTACTAATAAAGTTAGAATATTAATTACAAGCGGTAAAGGCAGTGATAATGTATCTACTACATTTAAAAATAATACTATTACCATTTTTTTCGGAAAGAATTTTTTATCAGATATTGTCAAAGAATATCCAAAAGATAAAAACATCCAGGAAGGAATCATTGCTGGCGTATTAGGTCATGAACTTCATCATGTGATAGGTGGACATTTAAGAAAGTTTTGTAGTTTTTCCGAAAACCCAGAATTTGTATATAATCGTACAATGTATTCGAATCCTTTTGGAAAAAAAGCCAAAGATGATTGGCTCAATTTAGAAGACTCATGGAAAGATGAATATGAGGCAGATGAAGAAGGACTAAGATATGCATTTTTAGCAGGCTATAGAGGAGAAGATTTCTTGCGGTTATTTGAATATTGGATTCGAAAATATCCATTTCAAGTATTTCCAGAATTGAGTGGTGGTGATCCACATCCACCCAATCGGTTAAGACTAAAAAGGTTAATCCCCAAAGTAAGACAACTACATACTGCTGCTTCTGCTAATTTTGAAGCTATTGATCGAATTAAAAAAGTTTCTCGATTAATAAAAAATTTTTCTCCCGATAAAAAGAATGCAAAGAAAATTTTAGAAGAAGCTGAAAAACTCTTAGATATATCAGAAACTGAAATAGGTGTTAACCCCTCCATTGTTGTAAATCGAAGTTATATTTTGCTACAATCTATATTGATAGATGAAAAAACGCCAGAAATTCCAATGCATATTTCTTATGAAGAAATTCCGGGGATTAACCTTCAATACTCACTTGAAGAAGAAGCTAAGTCCTTCTTTGGAAAAGATTGTCGTGAAGAATATCCAAATATCTCCTGCCTGAGAACTTCCTTAAAACGAAATCCTTTTTCAAATGAGAAAGAAGTAAATTATAAACTTGATAAGGTTATCGAACTTTTAGAGCCCGCTTTAAAAGAGTTCCGTTCCAATGATAAAATACGGAACAATCTATCTGTGGCATATTATTATAAGGCGTATATCGAAGTGAGAAAATTTCTATCGACTAAAAAAGAACATAGAAAGGAAAATAAAAATGAACACATTCCAATGAAAGCAAGGAAGTACATTGAAAAAGCATTAAATGCATTACCTACTACTAAAAATTCGCTAGATATACAGAATAATAGAGCAGCAATAGAAATTGCTAAGATTCATTTTATTAATAGTTATTCTAAGGATAATTGTCCTGAAAAAGGGAGAAGTTGTGAATTTTCTGAAAATGATTTGAAGTTACTCCTAAAGAATTTGAGTAAAGGTAAAGAAGAAAAAATTGTAAACATTTATATTAAGAATAATCAGGAATGTAAAAACGAAGAAGTTTTAAATTCTTTGCCCTCATTTCCAAAGAAAAATAATATTTCTTATTTTACTCTGGGCTATCTTTTTACGTTGCAGTATTCCTACAAAAAGGAACAAGGCACGGTTTCCGTTGATAAGGAGAATAAAATGAAATGTATTTTGAATGCAATTCATACTAAAATGTTGGATACTCCGTATAAAATCGAATTAGAGCAAATGAAAAATAGCTTAGAGAGGAATACTTTGCGCAAGGAAAATTGAAATCGCGAGAATGGAGGAAAGATTTTCTTTCTAAAGATAAAGAGCTGGGAGATCGAATCCTGTATGAAAATCTTAATCTTCACGAACCTAAGTATTGGGCAGCATTTCAGTATTGGGGGAAGTGAGTAGAGAGGAAAATCTCGGAATCCCAATGTAGGAATTCCGAGTTGGTTGTTTAAGTTTATATCGAATCTTCGTTTGAAGCAACATTCATTTTTGCTTTCTTAATAAGAAATCCTGCTTTTGCAAGTTTCAAAGCTGCGGTATTAAGATAGGAGTCTCCGTCTTCTTTTTTATTCTCCTTGTAATTTTCCATTGCATGGCGAAGGTTTTTAGCTGAATCCTTTATTTCGTTTATTGCAATTAATAGTACAGCCTTTACATCTGAAAGTTTATTGTTATTTATAACAATAGCACTAACGTTACTTTCTAACTGGCTTGCCTTAGTATGTATAGACAATAAATCCGTTTCAAACTTTTCTATGCTAACATATCCATTTCGACTTTGATTCATTAGGTAAAGGAAGGCAGAAAATAAGTCCTCTGTAGAGGCTCCAATTACAGCAACTGTCAAGGTTTCCATAAGCAATGTTTCATTGTTATTCACTTCTGGCGAACTACTAACGAGATATGGGTAGTCGGCATCTTGGTTTTGTGTTTCAGCATTTATAGCTACAAAGCTAATCAATACGATAATTAATATTCCAAATATAGTTTTCATTGTTTTCTCCTCTTCTGTGTTTTACAGAAGCTTTCAGTTAAGTAGATACAATGTTGTGAAAAATTTTTAATTTTTTTTGAGGAATACACATTTTTTTTTGAATATGAACTTGCTCCTCCTTTCCCAGAATACAAATATTGATCTAATGATATGTTCGCTCACAAGAAGGATATGGTCTACAATGAAAGTTAAAACAAATCTGCGGTGCTTTATTATTCTCTTCTTATGTTTGTTTTCTCAGATTAATGCACAGGAACAGGAGATTTCTTTAAATGATAAGAGTTTATTAAACGAGTTTTTACAGACAAAAAATCAAAAAGAATTCAATCTTGTTTATGATAAAAATATCGATAGAATAAAATTTAATTGGATAATGAATGTTATTCGTTACGGAGACTGGATTGCTAGATTTAGTAATATTGACCAAGGTATTCATATTCTGGAAACTATTAATAAAATCATAAGCCCTAAGAAAAAAAGTTTTATTACATATCAGGATATATTAACTCAGATAAAGATAAATGAAACTGGGTCAGAAAAACAAAGTGCTATTGCAAAAATTGTATCAGATACTACTTTAGCTTCTGCATATATTGACTTAAAAGGAGATTTATTAAAAGCAAAAAGTTTATTATTAGAAGCTCTGAATTTATGTAACAAAGAAAAATTATCGGGGGAAATAAAAGGAGAAGTTCTTTTTCGATTAGCAAATATATCGATGAGTCAGAGCGATTTTAAAATGGCAACAAAATTCAATAATGAAGCGTATTCTTTATTTAAAGGTAAATCGGAAGATGGAGAGGCAAATTCTTTGTTATTAAAAAGTCAATTGGCAATGAGGATGCCAGATTCGGATTCGGCAAAAAGATACCTTGAACAAGCCTGTCCAAAGTATAAGAAGAATAATATTGGTGAGGCAAATTGCTATTATCTTCTAGGAGATGTTTGGTTTAATAAACAAGATTTCAAAAATGCTAAGAAATATTATATAAAAGCTATCGATAGTTCCCAAAAAAGAAAAAAATATATTCTTGGAATAGCAAATAGCAAAGCTCGTCTAGCTGACATGTATTCCTTACAAAAGAATTTTAATGAAGCAATAGAACTTTATCAAGATGCAAAAAATCTTTATAATAAAGTTGGAAATATTCATGGAGACGCTGCTTGTTTAGGAGGTTTAGGTTCGATTTCATTTCAATTAGGGCAATTTCCGTCGCTCGTCCAAAGGTTCCATCTTAGAGAAGCTGAAAAATCATTTAAAGAATCAATTTCCCTTTATGAAAAAATTTTCAATAAATATGAACAAATTGGAGTGCTAAATATGCTTGCTTATATTTATCTCATGCGAAGAGAAAATGAAGAAGCAAGAAATACTTTAAGAAAATGTGTTAATGTTGCTTTAGAAGTAAAATCTGATATGAGCGGCTTAGACAATAAAATTCTTTTTTCAGAAAGAATAAGTTTGCCTATGAAAGGTTCTTTCTTAGAATTTCTGCGTGAAAAAGAAAACGAAGAATTTATATTTCAGCTGAAAGAAGAATTTTTAACTCGTTCCTTTTTTGAAAACATGTCTCAACATTTTGCTCTGGAAGCTTCTGGTTTATCTAAGAATTATATAGATAGATGGGTGGAACTTTCGCAAAAAAGAGCTATGACAAATCAAACTCTATCAAACCTGAACTCTAAAAATGCGAATGAGAAAGTAATAGAAAATGCCAAACAAGACTATGAAGCAGCAAATCGAAAACTCGAAGAGTATGAAGAAGAATTGACAATACAAAAAAACGAAGATTCCCCTGAAACAAAAGATTCTAAGAGAAGATTTAAAGAACTAAGACATCCAGAAGTTCCAGATGTAAAACTTTCCTCTCAATCATTATCAGAAAATGAAGTCGCGATCTCATTTATAGATGCTAAACTACAAGTTGGAGCATTTATATCTTATAAAGATCAACCTACTGAATCTCAAAATTTAAATATTAATGGAGATAGTTTATCCAAACTTGTCACAGATTACAGAACACTCCTCAACGATGATAATTATTTCCAAAAAAAAGCACAGACTGAAGAAAAAGCAAAAGAGATATATCGGATTCTTTTAGAACCTATTCTAAAAAATATCCCAGAGAACTATAAACAAATCGTTATTATCCCCGATGGGGCTATTGGTATTTTGCCGATTGATTCTGTTTTGGAACATGCAGGAATTACTGGTTATACAATTTCTTATGCTCCTTCTCTCTCTATATTATATAAATTGAGAAGTAAAGAAAGAGATTATTCCAATTTGAATAGAAAGCCAATCGTAGCATTCGGAGGGGCTTATTATTCAGGAAGAGGAATAGGCTCTCTATTGGAAGAAACAAAACAGTGGAATGATCCAAGACAGAGGGAGTTGGCTCTTTTGGAAATTAAGAGAGACGGATTTAAAGAAGGAAATTGGAATGATCTACCTGGTGGCAGATTGGAAACTGTGAATACAATCGAAATGTTTTATGATAATGAAACAGATCGAAAGGCAGCCACATTCTTAGGAGCTTGGGCATCAGAGGAAGCACTCAAATCTTTGAACAAGGGAAGTTTTTCAAAAGAAGGAAAAACAATAAAGCTGGATCAAATACAATATCTACATCTTTCTTTACATGGAAAAGCAGAACAAAATTTTCCAGAAACCAGTAGAGTTATTTTAAGTCAAAAGTCTCAAATGCCAAAAGAAGAATTGAAATCATTAAAGACAAATTTTCCTAACTTTCCAAATGAGGATGGCAGTTTACTAGCTTCTGAAATTGTTGGACTAAATGTTAAAACCGATCTCATTGTACTGTCAGCCTGTGAAACAGGAATTGGAAAATTGAGTGGAACGGAAGGAATAATAGGTCTTACCCGCTCATGGATGATAGCAGGAACGAATGGCGTTTTAGTTAGCCTGTGGTCTATTTCCGATTTTGGCACAAGCGTATTTATGCATTATTTTTATAGTAGTCTCAAAGAATTCAATGATCCTAAAAAAGCTTTGTACTTTGCCCAGGGGAAATTAAAATCGGGAGAATGGAAGAATGATTTTCTTTCCAAGGATAAACCTATGGGAAATCGAGATCAATATAAAGAACTAAAACTTCATGAGCCTAAGTATTGGGCTGCATTTCAATATTGGGGGAAATAAAGGAGAACGTATTTGATTTAAAATTTATTCATTACAGTATATTTTTTTTCAAAAAAATATTACAGAGATGACTCTGAGTTGAAAAGGAGCTAATTTGAAATGATTACATTGAAAGAACTTTTCGAACTCACTGAATTTGAAGATGTGTATAAATGTATCTGTTTGTATTATGGAAATGATTATTCAAAAGAAGATTTGAAATCAGCTTTTTATACAATTCAAACACAATCAAATATTGAGAATAGTGAAAAGATAATATTATCGATGCATTTTTTTAGAACAGAAAATTCTAATAGATACACGTATGCTGTTTATGGATATCATGAAGAAGATTCTGAGGAATGTTACTGTTTGTGGTACTACCCCTGGATTAAACTAGCAAACTGTCCGATTGATGAGTTTATCATCAGTTCTTTTTCGAAAGATCCTGGATTCATGGCGTCTCATTTTTTATTTGATGCCACTTGGATGGGATATTCGCAAGAACAAATCGATTCTGAGTTTCAAAAGGCTCAAAGCAGAGAAGTAGAAGGAAAGCTAGGGACCTTAGTTGGAAATAAATTTTATGAGATAGTTAGATAAAATTTAGCCCTACGAAAATTTTTAATGTAAGAGAGGGTTCAATAAAAATCAGATAGTACTTTTTTATTACTTCTTTATAGAATAGTATTGTCTGTTCTGTCTATAATGAGTTTTCCTGCCTTTTTCTCATAGAGCATAGAAACTAATATTACTAGTTCTTCGAAAGACTCAACATATTGAGAATCTACGAAAATTTTTCTTTTCGTTGTTTGCTCTTTAATATTTAAGAGCGTGTCTGAAAAGGGATCAAGTGTTTGGCAGTGTTGTACGAAATATATGATATGGCAAAAGACAAAACAAGAAAACCATATCCGAGTGATTTGAAAGAATCTGAATGGGATTTAATCAA
>JAGOHK010000165.1 GCA_017996175.1 Leptospiraceae bacterium | reverse complement strand
CCTTGCTTGAGTAATTTTCTAGCATCATCTCTAAATGCTCTTTTGACTCCGATTCCTCCAATGTAAACGAGTAGAATTTTTATAATTCGTGATTTGTCAATCATCCAGAGGATAAATCGTGTTAGTCCCTTTGGTGCAAATTCTTTTACAAGAAAGTCTGGCTCGATAATATCCTGTCGCATTGCGAAGCAAAATTTTGTTCTTACTTTTGGTATTTTAGAATACACATGAGCTAGTGCAACGATGTCAGTTTCTGCAACATGGTTTGATAGAAGCGTAGTTGGATGAGGAGCTTCTACAAAGGGATGATCCTTTTTAAAGTAGAGGTAGACAGAGTGAAACATTAGATTTGTTGTATAGTAAACAATTCGAATTAAGAGCCTGTAGAGAAAAGTTTCTTGAGTTGAGTTTTCCACAAAGAGAAGTTTGCTTGCGATTAAAAATTTTGGCAATCATAAAAATAAAAGTATACCATCTTGCATTTTTCTGCTGAGACATATACTGTAGTCTTTACATAACAGGAGAGGGGATCACGATAGACACGATGTAAAGGTTTAAAAAATCGTGCAATAGAGTGTTGTAAGTGTTAACCGGGATTTCCTTTCCATTTCTTGCACGCAAAATTCTCATAGCACTAAAGCATTCTGTATCTCTCTCAATAGCATCAATTTCTCTTTCGTCAAATTTTTTATTGAATATGGATTTTAAGTTCTCTCTGACCAATTCTTTTATATAGAATCCAGACAGACTGCAAAAAGAACTGCTTCCAAATACGATTTCCCCATTGGCATTTGATATGATTAAATTCAAATTGCTAAACTTGAAAAGTTTAACGATCTCCGAAATTTCATTTTCTTTTTCCGAGTTTTTCGTTCTTGCGGATAATTCCAATTCGTCTTTCATTTCTAAGTTCATAGTGCCTTCCTTTTACTAAATTCATAATTGAGTATTGCCTTTGAGTGTTACTGTTTTATGACAATGAAATAAAGAATTTCCCATACCCATAGACCGGTTTGCGAGCTAGGTGTAAAAATTATAAATTGGTTCTTCGTCAAGATAAAAAAAGCATTTTAAGCTAGGAATTATTTTCAAGCAAATTCTTTTTATTTCAAAAAACCCCCATTGATTGCTAAGAAAAATAATTGACTCAGTTTTTAGATTAGGCTAACATAAGTAATCCGATTAACAAGGATTGAAAAGTTGACGGTAAAGGAAAGGAGATAGAACATATGCCAGAAGAAGATGATGACGAAGGTTTATTTGTAGTAGACCCAAAAATAGCGGAGAGATCAGCAAAAGAATTTGCAAGGTCAATTGAGACCGGTGAATTGTATAAAGAATTGAGGAAAAAAGGAACCGGTGAAGATGATGATCGGAATGACGGTAAAAAGAAAAATAAGTAAAAAACAATATCCTACCCAGTCAAAGGGCTAATCCACTATAGCCCTTCCTTTTTTTCTCGTAATTTAAAAAACAGTATTGTCAAACTGAAAACAAGTGTGACTAAGTTTGATACAATGATTGGATAATCTGTTCTTAAAAATCCGTATGTCAGCCAGAGGCAGATGCCCGCATTTAAAAGTAGATACATATTGCGGGAAATATCTTCTGTTTTTTTTGTCATGATTACGCGTATTACTTGGGGCAAAAAAGAAAACGTAGTAAGGCTTGCAGCTGCAAATCCAATGATTGATTCTATTTCCATACAACCTTACTATTATAAAGACCTTTTTTAGCTAGCTCTTTATAAATGTCAAATGCTTCTTATACCAATTCCCAAAAGTAAATTCTGATTTAAAATTGAATACTCTTAGTTTGGGAATTGGGAATACCCCTCTTGCGAAAAATAGCGGAACTTATTTATGAGAAGTGGTATATAGTTCTAGGCACGATGCAATTTAAACTTTGTCCAGATATAAATTATAAGGACGCAGATAATCGCTATCATCCACTCTTTCGGTTCAGGCACAGTTCCGTGCTTGATTGAAAATGACTTTGAATTATCAGTTTGTGGGTTTGTCACTCCTAGATTCTTTTTATTTTTATGAGTATCAAATTTATCATAATCAGTTTCGTTTTCCATAACAATAAAAGATGTGGTTGGAGTAACAATGTTTCCAGTTTCAGCAAGCTGGAAAAGATTTGTTTCGGTAGCGTCTTTATTGGTAACAGAAAGGCGCTTTCCAAGAATGCGCATGATTTTCTTATAGAGCACAAGACGTGCAAGTAAGTCATTTTCAGTAATGTGGCTAATGGTAGATAGCTTCTTTAATTCAATTGTTATTTTTGAATTTGGAATCGAGTAGTTTTCGTCTGTTTGATCTGGAAGTTTAATTTTTCTAGAGAGAAGAGATTCTAAAAGATTGTCCCACGAATTAGGGATATCCTGTATTAGCTCATAATCCTTTAAACTATTAAAATAGGCAGATAATTCTCTATTGAGTGAATAAACATAAATATTCTTTTTATTCTTACTGAAAAACTCTCTGCTCTTATTAAAAAAGGAACTTCCTTTTAGCTCACTAAAGGGAATGGAGCTATCTTCTTTATTCGTGATGATTAGAATGTCCGTATCATTTGTAATCTTATAAAATGGAAATAAATTAAATTTAGGTAAAGCCTGTGATTCTATGAAGTCAAGATTTTCTTCTTTGTTTTTTGAATAAAACCATTCATTTGTTACCAGAATGATTTGTGATTTAAGCTCTATAGAGGATAATCGTGTGTAAATGCTTTTCCATTCTTTTTTGGATAAGGAGGAATTGATTAGAATATAAATTTTATCAGGATGAAAATCTTTTTCTTTCATCTTAAGTTCGTAAACATTAAGCTTAATATCGGAAAACGGGAATTCGCCACTAACCTTAGAAGATTTATTTATTGTCAATGACCACGGTTCTTTGTACTTACCATAAGCAAACCAATTTGAAAAAATTTCTTTCGGGTTACGTGAATTCATTTTCTCGAATGTATAGCCCTTACCGGAAAGATTAGGATCAAGATTTTCAAAAACATCTGATTTAATCTTGTGATTTGCTGAATCTAATAAAGGACCTTCAACTTTAAAACCTTCATAGTGTAATTGCTCATTTAGAACTTTCAAAGGACTGACAAAACCAATTTTAAAACTACGATAATTATGCCCGGCTACAGGAAATACTCTTACTCGAATTATATTGTCTTCCATCCAGGTAACATAAGAGGTATCTCTTCTTTCAGCACCTTCTAATGTGTTAAACGCTGTCTGTTCCTTTGATAGAAACGTTAGACGCGCTGGCTCTTCTTTTCCATTAATCCATAGGCTGAAATTTGTGCAGACGCTTCCTTCTGGAACTTTAAAAGTATAAATCGCTTCTTGTTGTCCTCGATTGGCTTCATTGTATACATTTATTTTCATTTCCGTGTAGGCGGTTCTTGATTCGGTATGAAGTTGGAGCCGAGTCTCTATATCTGTGGTAATCAGCGAGTTTCCGTTCCAGAGTCGATTCAGGCTAATATGCGTATACCCAAAAAGAAGTCTTAATAGATGTTCTCTATCTTCATTTGGGATTTCTACTTTTTTGGAAATATTAGAGACAATGAAGGCGAAAGGATCGAATAATTTGTCTGAGCCGAAGAGAGTAAATATAACCTCCCTGTTACTTGATTCAGGTTGTAAGTATAATTCGCTTACATGATTGACAGGAAGTTTCATTCCAAGGGATGCCCAGGCAGGAAAATCGTCGTCTATTAAACTTCGCTTTGAGTTTATGATTTTATTTTCAAGGAAATGATTGCGGATAATAAATTGTCCTCTATTCCATTCAGTATGAAACCATATGAAATAAATGGATGTAAAAATTAGAATGGCATAAGTCAAATACTTAGAAAATGTATATTGGAGATAATATTTATTATCCCGTAATTCTAATACAGTTCGATAGCACATTACCAAAAACGCGATACAAGCCATGAGTGGCGTATAGGGTAAGATTCCAATTCCCAAGAATAAAATGGTAATCCACCCGATGATCATAAAAGGAATCATGATAAGAATGAAACAAAAGGAAATTAAAAATCCTATGAATAGAATTGGTGGGAAAAACAAAAGTATCCACTTAGAGATTTTCTGATAGAAAATGGATGCAAATAAAGTTAAGAAAGTTAGCCAGAGAACGAATGTAGTCCGTGCCGTGAAAGAAGTAAATATTTCATTGTTTAAGAAAAATTTTTCTACAAGAAAAGCTACTGCACTAAAGAGGAGAGTAATGAGTATATATCCACGTAGTCGATTCTCAATGATTATTCTGAATAGAATAATCATTAAAAGAATAAAGACAATCCCGCCAGTCCCAAAGGCGAGAACGTTTAATGCATAAGAACCAAAGGAACTGATTAATTTTGCTAATAAGACTTCGATTAAACCTAAAAATAAAACAGAAAAAGTCCATACGGAAATCCATGCAAAGCGAGGTTTTACTGAACCTAGAATATTTATTTCCTTGGTAAAATATTTCTGGATCGCTTCTAACATAGATTTCATTTTATTCGCACACAGTTATTCATCAATCGCAAATTTATAACCTATATTCTATTCCGATAAATGTCATATCGTCTTCTTGTGGTAGGTTTCCGAGGAAGTCATCGACTTGTTGCACAACTGAATTTAAAGTTTCACTAACAGAATTATTTCCATGCTCTTTTAAAATGTTCCAAAGCTTTTCTTCTCCAAATTCATCACGGACATAATTGAATTCTTCAAAAATTCCATCTGAATATAAAAAGAGTTTATCACCCCGTGTAAATCGAAATTCATCTTGTCTATATTTTACATTTTCATTGATCCCAATTATTTTTCCAGTAGAAGTCAGCTTTTGAATATTACCGTGCTGAACTAAAATTTGAGGGGGATGACCTGCTGCGGCATATAACAATATGCCGCTAACTGGATCAATGTCAAGTAGGATACAAGTAAAAAAGGCATTGATGGATTGAAATTTTCTAAGAAACTCATTGTTTAAAATCCCAAGTAAATCACTCGGATCAGCGATATTTGCTTTTAGGCTTTCATATTCACTTTTAATTGCCATTGTGATCAATGCACCCTGGATACCATGTCCCGTTGCATCCGCGAGGAAAATACGTATTTTCCGCTCATTGACTTGTGTGATGTCAAAAAAATCTCCTCCCACTTCATCCATAGGGCTGTAAAAAGTTGAGATGTGCAAAGAATTAATTCTTTCAAGATTTTTAGGAAGAATGCTCTCTTGAATTTTCTTCGCAAGAGCCAAATCTTTTTTAATTTTTTGGAATGATTGATTTAACTCTCTCGTGATTTTCATTAAGTTTTCGTTTAGCGTATACTGTTGGTTTAGCGAAGCATCCAATTCTTTTGTTCTTTCGTTTACTCTTGATTCAAGACTTGCATAGAGTCTTGCATTTTCGATTGAAATGGCTGACTGGGAAGAAATCATCATGAGAAACTCAACACTGTCTTTTTTGAATGCATAAGAACTTAGATTATTTTCCAAATAAAAAATGCCGAATAAACTTTGTTTGTGAAAGATTGGAAAGCAAAGAATGGAACGTGAATTATTTTTTATAACATAAGGGTCTTTGGAGAATTGCTCACTCTCAATGGCGTCGTTTAATACAATGTATTCACTAAATCGAATTGTATAATTGATTACTGTAAGCGGTAAATTGCCATTTTCCAACGGTATAGATTGAAGAACGGATGTTTCATTTTTGCCAAAGGATGCTTCTGCTTCTATGAATAATTTGCCTTCTTTTTCTAAAATCAAAACTCCTCTTTCGGCACCTGCATTTTCAATCAATGTTTTAACGAGAGAGGCAAGGACTTTCTCGAGAAGTATTTCGCGAGAAATCGCCTCTGATACTTTTATCATCGTGGCTAGATTGAAAGATTCTGTATCACCTCTTTGCGTGATTACGGATGCTGTGCTTTCTGTTTCGCTCGGCTTATCTTCTTCGTAAATGGTTTCAACAATTCCGGGATAGAGTCTTTCAAATTGCTTCACCTTCGCCATTGCCCCCCAGATATGGTAGTAATAGAGCGCAGAGTTTAAATATGATTTTGCGAGGTTTGGTTTATTTACTCGCATAAAAAATTTTCCAGCAAGTTCATTGGCAAGAGCGATTTCTTGAAGGAAGTCCCCGTCTTTTGCTAGTTGAATGGATAATTCATAGTAGTCTATAGCTAATAACACATTATTTAGAACTCTATTTTTTTCGGCTTCTACTAGATGAAATTTATGCTGAAAGTTGGCGGGGCAGTGTTGCGACCATTTTTTCATTTTACGCTGATTGGAATTTACTGTTCTGAGATATTGTTTTCTCTTTAAGAAATTTACATTTGTGTATTCTTGGAGTAGGCAAAGTGACTGTAAGAATAATAGAACGGGAAAAATAGCGAGAGATCGTATTGTTTCGGAAAATCCAACAGCAATCTTTGCATCTTCTATTCCTTTGGCATATTTACCAAAATGAAAATTTAGAAATAAGCTATAAAAATGAAAATAAAAAGCGTTTCCTTTTAGAGATGCCTGATCTATGTCTTTTTCTTCCAGACTATTTTTGGATCGAGGTAGAATAGTAACTGGATTTTCCTTTGGATCCATGAGTCCAATCAGTGTTAGTTGAAAAACTTTTAATTGGTATTTTGAGTAGATATGGTTGTAATTTTCTAATGTCTTCACTCCATGGCTGAGTTCTTTTTCTAATGGAGAAAGTTCTTTTCCTACGAAAAAAGAATGAAAGGCATATTGTATTAGTCCGTAAAAAGCAAACTCTAAATCTCCCGTTTCCTGCCCACTTTTGTAACATTCCCATAATGGATCAATCGTGATTTTCAGATGATCCTTCCAGTGGCTAATAAAAGAATTCACCATATGCAAAATCTTAGTTTTATTTTTTATTCCACCTAAATCTTTATAGATGTTTAGAGCAAGCCTTCCAAACTCATATCCTTTATCCACTTCGCCTAACGTTCCGCAAAGGATTATTCCATACGCAGAAAAGGAGAAAGGGGTGTATGGAGTGTATCCGTATTTTAGGGAAAGATAAACATTTTCTAAAATGAGCAATGGTAATAAATTAGGAGAGGAAAAATAAGCTGCCGAACCAATAATGGATAGCAATCGCATAATCGAAGTTATTTTGGGATCAAATACTTGTTTATAATGAATTAATTCTCGAATATTTTTATTTCTAAGTGCAAATTTAACTTTTGCAAGACTTATTAAAACATGATATAATTTAGGTTTTTTCGGAAAATGAACATCTAGTTCATGTAGGAGGCTGATTGTGTTATCAATTGCCTGGGTTGGATTACCGGAAGTAATTAGAAATTTATTCTTAATTTCAAAGACTTTAGCTTTAACGATTAAATCGTTTGTTTCGCCTAACGCTCTATTTAAAAGCTGTTGCATTTCATTGATCTGATTACTAAGATAGGCACACTCTGCGGCTTCTATGTAGGCATTGATTTTTAATTCTTTCAATTCCAAACTCGAAGATGATTCTAAAAAATAAATTCCATTTATGAAATGTTTGTATGCTAGCTCATACGCAGCCGAGGCTTTCGCTTTTTTACCCGCATTTATATTTAGTTCAACAGGTTTGAATCTTGGAAATTCAGAAGGAAGAAAATCTCTACCTAAATTCAAATGGTTTGTAATTGAAAAGATTTGCTTATTTATTTCTAATTCAGTATATTCATTTAATAGAATCATTGCAATTTTTGCGTGCAATTGCATTTTATTTCTATCGCCTAATAATGAGTATGCGGCTGTTTGAACTTTTTCGTGTAAGAATCGGTAGGTAATTCCTGACACAATAATAAGTCCAGATGCGACTGCACCAATCAAAGATTCTTCTACTTCGAATTTTGTTTTCTCTGTTATCAGGCATAGAATATCACTTGTAAATTCATTTCCAAGGCATGCAGCAATTTGAATTAATTTTTCTGTATCTGGATGTAATAGTTTTAAATTGGAAGTCACAATATCGGCTAGGTTATCGCTGACCCTTAGATTTCGAATGGAATCTACATTCCATTTCCAAGTGTATCCACCTTCTTTTTTTTCAACTGGTTGTAAAAACTTTTCCGTGTATATAAATTTCAAAAATTCAGTAACAAAAAATGGATTTCCGTGAGTTTTAAACAGAATCAAATCGGAAAGTTCTTTGCATTTTTCTTTGGGATAATTTAAAGTTTCCGCTATTAAATTATTAATATCTTCTAGTTTTAATTTTCTAAGTTTAATGTTCTGGATTTCGGAGAATACTAGTTTCGCTTCTCTGATAAAGTTTTCTACGGGCGATTGAATATTTGCCTCATTCGTTTGATAAGCACAAATTAATAATATGTGTTTAGTATGCATAGTGTTGAGGAAAAAATACAATAATTGAAAAGACCTTGCGTCTGCCCATTGAAAGTTATCTAGAAATATTACAATCGGATGCCCGGTATCGGGTAACGATTGAACAAAATTTCGAAAAGATAAATGAAATCTATTAGCCATTTCCGCATCATCAATATCTGCAACAGGAGAAAGTTTTCCTGTAATAATTTCTAATTCTGGAATCACATTTGCTATGAGCTTTGCATTGTTTCCAAGACTTTGCAGAAATTTATCCTTGTAGTTTTGAATCTCTTCCATATTCGCCAAGAGAATTTGACGAATGAATTCTCTGAAGGCAGCAATAAAACCAGAATAGGGTATATCACGATTAGCCTCTTCATATTTTCCTGAAATCAAAAATCCATCTACACTCAAAACTTCTTTTCTTAATTCATGAACTAGTATGCCTTTACCTGTGCCAGCAGGTCCATTTACAAATATTAATTCACTTGATTCGTGAAGAATTCGCTTAAACGCATCAATCAGCGCCTTTTTTTCTTCTTCTCTGCCAAACAATTTAGCGGGTATTTGTAATTTACCTGAAAAGTCATTTCTTCCAATTTCAAGCAGGAAGGTATGCTCGGAGTTTTTTTGCTTTTCATATTCTAAAATTTTAGTGAGGTCATAGGCAATTCCATTTGCTGATTGATACCTTTTCTCTGGATCTTTTGCTAAGAGTCTGAGAATTAAATCAGAGAGTTTGGTTAGAACTTTTTCTTTATCCGGATAATATGTAATAGCCCGTTGAAAGGGGGACGTCGGTGATTTGGCTATATGAGAATGAATTACATCTAGAGTATCGCTTGATTCGAATGGAGTTTTTCCTGTCAATAATTCATAGAATGTAATACCAAGTGAATAAAAATCCGACCGATAATCAATAGGTCGATTCATTCGCCCTGTTTGCTCAGGGGAAATATAATGAATACTTCCTTCTAAAAAATCCACCGCTGTGTGCTCAATATTTTCTTTGCTATAGATGGAAGAAATTCCAAAGTCGATAATTTTTATTTTAAGAGTTTCTGGCTGAATCAAAATATTTAGGGGATTAATATCTTTGTGGATAATATTATTTTTATGAATTTGATTGATTATTAGAACAATTGATAAAAAGATTTCTAACAAAACTTGGAGACTAAGATTATTATTACTAATAAAAGATCTGAGCGGTATTCCGTCCATATCCTCAAATATAATCGTATACTGTGTTCCATTTTTTTTTAAGAAATATGATTTTAAAATTCCGTCAATTTGAAGCTTGGAAGTAATTTCAAATTCCTTTCTGTATGCGGCAATTTCTCTGTTAGTCGGAAAATTACTTCGGTGTGTTTTTAGAATAAAGGTAGACTTGGTATCATCGGATACTGCTCTATATATAATAGTATTTTGGTTTTCAAAAACCTTTTCTTTTATTGTAAAACCTTGGACGGAAATCATGGATTATTTTTTTGTCCAACTTCCCTTTGCGACTTCGTAGTATTCTCCCGTTTC
>JAGOHK010000164.1 GCA_017996175.1 Leptospiraceae bacterium | reverse complement strand
CAGAAGGGATTACTCACTATTTACCTTCGTATGCAGGAACTTTGATGTACCGAGAAATTGAAATGCTGACCGGTTTAATCACTAAACCAGAAAAACCATTTGTGGCTATCATCGGTGGAGCAAAAGTTTCTAGCAAAATCAAAATCCTAAACAACCTATTTAACAAAGTAGATACCATGTTAATCGGTGGGGGAATGGCTTACACTTTTCTAAAGTCTAGAGCAGTTCCAGTTGGATCTTCTCTTGTGGAAAAAGAATTTGAATCCCAAGCATTCCAAATCATCGACAAAGCCGCTTACGAAAACGTAGACTTTCAACTTCCAGTCGATCACGTGATTGCTGATTCTTTCAGCGAAAAAGGAAAGATCAAGACAGTTGATAAAATGGGAATCATAGATGGTTGGATGGGAATGGATATAGGACCTAAGACCATATCTGCTTACGAAAAAATCATCAAATCTGCAGGAACGATTCTCTGGAATGGCCCAATGGGTGTTTTCGAAATGGATAAGTTTGCCAATGGAACCATCCAAATCGCAAAAGCGATTGCTAAGTCGAGCGCAAAATCCGTAGTAGGCGGTGGAGATTCTCTAGCGGCTATCGCAAAAGCAGGTGTCGAAGACAAGATCACTCATATTTCAACTGGTGGTGGTGCATCTCTAGAATTTTTAGAAGGCAAAACCTTACCAGGCGTAGCCGCACTTTTAAAGAATAACAAGGATTAACCAATGCGCAAAAAGATAATGTCTGGAAATTGGAAGATGAATTTGAATCTTTCGCAAGCAACTGAGCTTGCAGAAGAAATCAAAAAAGGTTTAGATTCTAAAAAAACATCTTTAGAACTTCTAGTATTTCCTTCTGCCCTTCATCTGCAAAAAGTAACAGAGATTCTAAAGGGAACTTCTGTCTTAGTAGGAGCACAAAACATTTACCCATCTGGACTTGCGGCATATACAGGAGAAACCTCTACAGACCAACTCAAGGACTTGGGGATTTCTCATGCGTTAGTCGGTCACTCAGAGAGAAGACAATTTTTAGGCGAGACTGACGCATTCCTAAACCAAAAGATTCTTTTTCTTTTGAAAGCTAGTTTTATTCCTGTGTTTTGTATTGGAGAAACCTTACAAGAAAGAGAAGCAAACAAAACCTTCGAAGTAGTAAAACGTCAGGTGACAGAGGGCTTCAAAGGTGTAAGTGCAGACGATGCAAAAAAAATCATCATTGCGTATGAACCTGTGTGGGCGATTGGAACAGGAAAAGTAGCGACACCAGAGCAAGCAGAAGAAGTTCATGCTTACATAAGAAAAGAATTATCCTCTCTTTATAATTCAGATATTAGCGAATCTATTTCGATTTTGTACGGCGGATCAGTGAAACCGGATAATGTGAAATCTTTAATGGAGAAGCCAAACATTGACGGTGGTCTAGTTGGTGGAGCGAGTCAGAAGTGGGATTCGTATTTAGCTCTCCTTTAAATTTCGAATCGCTTGACTCTAGCCTAACTTCTAAGAAATTGGTAACACTATGGGATTTTTAATCGGAACAGTTTTAGTATTTTTTGTAATTGCTTGTTCACTTCTTATACTTTTAGTATTAGTGCAAGCGGGTAAAGGTGGCGGACTTGGTGGGATGATGGGTGGAGCGAGCCAGACAGCCTTTGGTTCTTCTAGCGCAGACGTACTTACCAAAGCAACAAGAGTCATTGCGATTTCTTTTATAGTATTGTCACTTTTACTGTCTTTTTTATTTGCCAAGAAAGAAGAAGTAATTGAGCCATTAGCTCCTCAATCAGAAATTATTCCTGCACCGGACGCCTCTAAGACTGCGGATACTGCTGCTAAGCCGGGCGAAACCACTCCAGTAAATACTCCTCCTGCAGATTCTACTAATTCACAACCAGCAGCGCCAGCGAAACAGTAAATTCTTTTGTCTTGAGGGCATAATATACCTTTGCCCGTGAGACTTTCTTACTTTTTTGCCGAGGCTGACTTGCGATGGATAAATTTAAAATTTTAATTCTTATTTTTGTGTTTTGTTTTTTGATTCTGATTTTTGCATTCTCTCAGAAGAGAGTGCAATTTATCCTCGGTGGAGCTTTTATCGATTTAGGATATTTATTACAAGATCGTTTGGGAAAATATGATTTCGAACACCAAGGTAATATTACTCCAGATCAAATACTTTTTGAATTCGAAAACCAAAACAAAATGTCTTCTCAAATTAGAAAATATGCACCAAGAAAGGCATACCACCCGTTAGTCGCTCTAGTTGTATGTATGGACTCTCGTTTAGACACGAATGAGATAATAGGAGATACGCGAAAATTCTATTATATAATTCGAACAGCTGGATCAGTTATTCGGGAAAAAGAAGAAGAAATGCTCGAACTAGCCGTGGATAATGGCGTGAAGGTAATTCTTTTTACGACTCATACAAATTGTGCAGCAGAAGCAGTTGCAAATCATCCAGAAAAGAAAAAAGAATTTCCATTTATTACTAGTGCTGTTGAGAACCGAGAGATGGAAATTCAGAGGTTTTTGAAAAGACCTAAGATTGCTAAAAAAATTGCAGAGGGGCAACTAAGTGTTAAACGTGCTCTTTTGGATACAGACACAGAGAAGATGACTATTTTGCATTGAACTCAGGTTACAAAATATTTTTTAGATTACGGACAAGTCTTACTTGCATATTTTCATCTAGGCTATGACCAGACTCGGATTTGATTTCAAATAAATCGTCTACATCTGTACCTCTAGTATTTGCTTGCACGGAAAGAATATCCAAACACTCCAAATAAAGCATTCTAGAAATATTACATAATAGACCAGAACGATCCTTGGTTTGAATTCTAAGTTTCGTCAAATCTTGATTATCCACAGTCTCAAAAAAAATTTTAGCGTTAGGATCTTTTTGAGTCGCGTTAGCCATTTTCCCCTTTTTTATCATGTAGGATGCGATAGAAATTTCTTCTCGGAAAAGTTGTTGCATTTCTGTCTTAAGTTTTTCTAATTCAGTCTCATTTAACTGTAAATTGCCGGAGTGATGAATTAAAAATTCATCTTCTATCTGTCCATTTTCTAGACTTCGAATGCTCGCTCCGAGAATATTCCAGTTATTCGCAAAAAGAACTGACGTTACTCGATATACAATCCCTCGTTCATCAGTTGCAAATAAAAGTTGGAGTCTGTAATTCGCGCCTTCTCGTTTATATTCCAATTTTAAGAATTCTTCTTTTTCCATTGTCGTAGTACGCATATTGGGGTAATAGGATTTCAGGTTGGGCTTTCCTGTCAAGTATAATATGGTCTAGTTTCGTTTATTGGGCTACTTCTAAAAACTAGGAACTATGAAAGCAAGGGCGAATACCGAAACTACGAAAATCGAAACGCGGATAATGGTCGTAATTTTCAATAAGCTATTTTGCCAATTTTATCCAGAAAATAACTAGAAAAAAAAATTCGTTATGAAATTCTTAACTTATGTTTGAAATAAGACTAGAATATATTTTAAAGCTAATGATACAGGACGGAAAACAGTTCGTTGATTGGGATAGAGATTACCTCGATGGTGAACAAGTAACCTATTATTATGACAAAGAAAAAGAATCTTTTTATGTTCAAAAAATTGATACAATTGCCGCATCTTATATTACAGAAACAAAATTAGAACGAAGTGAGATAGAAGAAATTCTTTCCAAATTTCCGCTCGTAGAATTTAGAAACCAAGGATTTTTTTAAAAAACTTACTTAATCTTAGTTTCTAACTCTGACATTGCCTTATTAATCGAACTAGAAATTTTAGACTCATCTATTAAAAACTCATACTTCCATAAAATCTGCCCTGATTCTACGTCTAGGTTTTTGACAGAAAATTCTAATTGGTTATCAGATTTATTTAATTCTAAAATTTCAATTAAAACCAAGTTGTTTGCATTTAACATTTTTCCAAGTTCAATTTGGTCGTTACGAGTAAGTCCTGTCTGAGCCAGTCTAAATTCTTTTATAATTTCATTTAGTTTTGAACGTTCAAGTACGGTATAATTCTTATTTACTAGAACTGTTTCTACTTTATCGCGAATAACGTCAGATGTTTCTTTGTCTTTAGAATGAGAATAGGTTACAGGAAGTATCGCATATCGTCCTTTTCCTGAAATTTTTGCTCCAGTTGAAGCGGGTATAAAATTTACCTTCTGATTACTTAGATCATGTAAAAAATCTTTTTCAAATTGGGAAATTATCATATCCTGCGGAAATTCATGGCTATGAAACATAGCAAGATCCCAGTGATCACCCCAAAGAAATAGAGAGCTAATCATACTTAGCCACGATGTAATATAAACATGGGAAATTTGGTAAAGGTACTCTTGTTTGACTTTGTCTGTATTTTTTTCAACTATTTGAAATTTCACATTGGCATCAGCTACTTCTACCACAGGAGAAATTCCAAGAGTGAGTAGAAAAAAAATCGGGGAAATCGGAAACGGCATTTCCTCATTAATCTCAGTTGAATACCGCAAAATATAATTCGCATTTTTGTTGATTGTTATACAACAACCTTTATTGAATTTTTTATTCATAGAATCTGAATTATAACTCTGAATTAGGTTTTCAAAATTATCTGATTTTTTATTGTCGGGAATGATTCTATCTAAGTCCAAGTTTTTCTTTTCAGCTTGCAATGGATTTTTATATTTAACAGCAGGATTTCCATTGATTTTAAGATTATGGATAGTACAAAAAGGAAAAAATAAAAATACACTTAGGCAGCAAATTAAACTCTTCCCATCCTTAAACCAAAGTTGTTTTTTGCATAATGCTTTTAAATTGTGTTTTATAATCATGAAAATCCTAAAAATCATTCTAATTAAGTATATATTCCTTTTCTTGTATTCAGTAGAAAATGTCTATCTTGAAATTTAGTTGAAAAATATTCATTAACATATCCAAATAGTCATTATGAAAATACTAACTTTAATCTTTTTATTATACTCCCTTGGATGTAAGTCTATTCCTGAAATTCCTGACAAAAGTAAAGCAGAGAATTTGTTTTCGATTGTGGATAGTTTACTGTTACGCGAAACTCCTTCTTTGGAAGGGAAAGCATTAACTACTTTAAAAGAAGGAGAGAAACTCACAAACCTCGGAATAAAAAGTGAAAATTATACTCGAACCTTTTTAAGAGGAAAAGATTTCGATGAAAAATGGATCAAGGTTAAAACAGAAAATGGATTAACAGGTTGGGTGTATGGCGGCGGGGTTTCTAGTGTTTATCCCCCACCTGATGGAACTTTTTATGATTTAATTCCATTTCCCAAAAACGGTAAACTTCATTTGTATTCAGTAAAAGATAAAAAGTTAATTCCAACAGATATTAAAATAACCGATTACCTTAGTTCTAATCTTAATTTTATTGAATTTGATTCTATTTCAGGGCTTGCTAAAGTTCAAATTAATTCCGAGGGAGATGGATTTTATATTAACCGTGAGGGGAAAACGATTATTAGCTTCCAAGCAAAAGATGAATCTATTCCTCAATTGAGGTATAATTGGGGAGAGTTTAAAGAAGGATTAGCCTTTGTTGGGTACAACGAATTAGAGAGTGAAAAATACAGAGAAGCAATAAAAAATAAAAAAAGTTATTTCATTAACTCTTCAGGAAAAAAAGTAATCGAAATTCCTGGTTTATATCGAAGTTCCGGTTTTCACAATGGAGTAGCAATCTTAGCTCCTACTTATCCGAATAAAACTTCTTTGTTGGTCAGAAGAGATGGAAGCATTCAGAAGTTTCTAGAATTACAAGGAGAAGGATATTCATTTTCAGAGGGTTTGTTTGGGAAAAGTGTTGGTAATGAAATAATAGCATTCTATGATATAGAAGGGAAAATCAAGTTTACTGTCTACAATGTATCCTATTCAACCAATTTTCTTGAAGAACATTCCGCTATCACTCGAGGTTTCGATTGGGTACCGAAAGAGGAAAGACAAAAAGTATTTCTGCTGACAAAGGATGGAAAAATCCAAACAAAAGTACCATTTAATGCCTTAGTCTCTAGCAAAATTAATTATGGATTTATTTCAGCCTGTGACAAACCACTAGAATTAAACGTACATGACGGAGATTTACATTGTCGAAGTAAATCGTATCTATACACCGAAAATGGGAAAAAGGCAAGTGAAATTTCAGATTTAACTGATCAATGTAGAGAAGGAATGGTTTATTTGTATGACAAAAATTTAAAATACGACAAAAATTTTAGGTATGGATACAGAAACTGTGCCACAGGAAAAGTAGAAATTTCCCCTCAATACACTTATGCAACCCATTTTAGAAATGGAATTGCAAGAGTCAAATTAAACGAGGAAGAATATGCGTTAATCGACAAAGCTGGAAATATTTTATTAAGATAATGTGATTTCGACAAAAAGCTTTTGAATGATTAAAAATAGTCTTCCATTTGTCATTCCCAAAATTCCACCCGCTATCTCCTCAACCGCCCAATGTCATTAAGTTAAGAGTTTTTTAACCACGGAGGACACAAAGGAAGCACAGAGAACACAAAGAAAGATAGGAATCTCCGTGAACTCTGTGCCTCTGTGGTTAAAAATTTTTTGTATTACACAGAATCTAAAAGGAAGTTTCCCGTATCGCTTCAATCTCTTCAACTTCTTTGGGAATAGATGAGGTGAGGTTAATCGGAGTTTTCCCGTTGACTAAAATATCGTCTTCAATACGAATTCCAATTCCACGAAAGTGTTTTGGAATTGTGGAATCCTTTGGATCAAAGTAGAGTCCGGGTTCGACAGTGGTTATCATTCCGTTTTCTAATTTGCGGCTTTCTCCATTTTGAAAGTATTTTCCTACATCGTGAACGTCCATTCCTAACCAATGACCGGTTTTGTGCATGTAGAACTTTCGGTATTCGCCTTTTTCCATAACTTTATCAATTGAACCTTTGATGAGTTTTAAGTATTTGAGTCCTATACAAAGATCACGGACTGTTTCCTCGTGAATGGATAAGAACTGTCTGCCTACAACGGTATTGGCAATGGCTCTTTTTTGAGCATCAAGCACTACTTCGTAAACATCTCGCTGGGCTGGGGTAAATTTTTTATCTGCCGGATAGACTCGTGTAACGTCTGCGGTATAACCGTCCTTTTCCGCTCCACTGTCAATTAGAAGCAAGTCTCCTTTTTTGATCTTTGCATTGTTAAATGTATAGTGTAAAATAGTGGCATTTACCCCACTTGCGACAATATGCCCGTAACCGCCACCCCAGGCTCCTTGTTTCAAATACTCTCTTTCCAAAATTGCTTCTAGTTCATATTCGTACATTCCGGGTTTTGTTTCTCTAAATAGGGCTAAATGTCCGTTATGCGTAATTCTAACCGCTTCTTTGATAATTTCAATTTCTTCCTTGGACTTTATCATTCGCATTTCATGTAAAAAGTCAGGAATTTCAATTCGATGCGGACCATATTGACCGATTCGGGATCGTTTATTTAGATGATCGCATACTGCTATTAAGCCGCTATCTCTCTCTTTGTCTTTTCCGAAAAAGTGAAATAGAGTAAAAGTATTGGTAAGTAATTCTACTGATTTGTCATTCCACTCGGTAGTATCAAATGTTTCACTTAAGTTTAGATTTTTTTTAGCATCCTTCTTTCCGATACGAATTCCTGTCCAGATTTCTTTTTCTTTGTCTTTGGGTAATACGAATAATCCGCTATAATCTTTTTTTAAAACTAAAATTCCATCTGGCTCAGTGAGACCTGTCAGGTAAAAGTAATCCGAGTCTTGTCTAAATTTGTATTCCACATCTCTATTGCGGATTAAATGATTTGCCGCAAATACGAAAAGAGTCTCCCCTTCTTTTAAATGAGATTGTACTTTTTTGATTCGTTTTTTAAAAATTTCATATTCCATAGTTCTAATTTATACAAACTACTTGAGAGTAAACTTTTAATTTAAAATTACTAACGAGTAAAGTTATGTATCTACTAGCGTAGTAGTTATTTTACTTCTTTTGAATTTTATTTACATAAAACGTAAAAGTTTTCTCTGTTTTGTTATTGCTAAAGTCTGTCGCTTTGATTGAGATTGTATTGTCTCCCGAAAGAAATTTCAAATCTCCAATATAATAATGATTCTCAAAAAATAATTCATTGAACGTTAGTCCATCTTCGTTTTGCCATTTGCCATTAGATAAACTCAATTCATTAAAATTACTTTCTTTATAAACTTTATTGTTAAAAATAAACTGAATTGATTGTACACCTCGTCTCTGCCCTTTTTTTTCTCCTGTATCTGTAATATCTACTGTCATAGGAAAGTTACTAGAAGAATTAAACGAATCTCCATCATTTATATAGGTAATGCTTTTTCCAATTGTAAGAATTAGGCTACTGATAGCCGGTGGTTTTGTGTCTTTTACTTTCGGTAGAATTGTTAAGGGATTGATAATTTTTCTGCCTTGTTCTTTTGCAATCACGAAATGCAAATGGGAACCACTGGAGTGACCAGTATTGCCAGTTTTTCCAATCGAGTCTCCTTTTTTTACTATACGCTTTTCTAAGATTTCAGGAGTGCGCCCATCTTTTAAATGATAGTAAGCTGAAAGTATATCTTTATTATGCAGAATCCAAACACTATTTCCACTCCCATTTTCATTCTCGAAAGGATTGTCTGAGTTATAGTGGCTGTATATTACGGTTCCATTGCCGATAGCGGCTACATTTTCGTTATCGGATGAAACATCTACTCCGTTATGAAAATGATCTCCTCTAGATTCTCCAAAAAGAGAGGATAGTTTAGATTCAATATTATCCCCACCTGCAGGCCAGATAAAACTATCTGCACTTTCTTCGCTGATTAATAAATACTGAGGCATCAGGAGAACTAGAATTAGTAATATTTTTTTCATAAAAAGACTCTTATTTTATTTTTTGTAAATGACTATACAAACAAAAAAATTATTGTACCAATTCTGACCACTATGAAATTATCTCAGGAAGAAATATTTACCTTAGTTCAGTCCTGCGCTACAGGGAACCAAGAATCCCTCAAAAAATTTTTTGAGGAGTTTTCTGAGGATATTTACAATTTTCCTATTCGTGTCTTTCATTTGGAAGAGGATGATGCAAGTGAGTTTTTTATTTATGCTTATGAACGTTTGAAGTCGGGTAAAAGGTTTCATACATTTGTTGGAAAGTCTGGCTTTAAAACTTGGCTCTACACGGTTCTAAGGAACATGCTGATTGATTGGAAACGAAATAAGCGTGAGTTAAAAATTGTTTCTAGCGTAAAAGTTAATTCGGAAGGAGTTGAGTATTATTCCATTGAAAATGAACCAGATACGAAATTTGACCGCCAGAAGGAAGCTGATTCTGTTTCAGAAAAGTTCCGAGAGTTACTGACCGAGATTAAGATGGAAAGTCGAATTATTTTCAAACTAGCCTATATCTACTATATGAATCTGGATGCAGATGAAATTGAATATTTACTTGAAAAAACGGGACTTTCCAAAGAGGAACTTCAGAAAGAGATTATATCGATTCGAGATATTTTAAGTGATAAAGAAATTCAAAGCTTACAAAGTGAGGAAAAAATTGCCTCGCTTTACATGAATATTTTAGAACTAAAACAATTACAAGAAAAAGAAAAGCCAATTGTTTTCAATGATAATTTACCTAATTATGATAAAGTGCAAATATCTATTCAAAAAAAATATGAACAGAGACGCAAATTGATTGAAAAAAAGAGCAAGGGAAATTTCATTACCAGAACTCCCTATAGGGTAATTGCTAAAATTCTTAATATACCTGAGGGAAGTGTGAGCATTTCCCTACAGAGAGTTTTAGAAAAAATTCAAAAAAAAAATTGTTAAATATGAAATATAATAATTCAATTATCAGTCTCTTAATAAC
>JAGOHK010000163.1 GCA_017996175.1 Leptospiraceae bacterium | reverse complement strand
CTTCCTGAGAATTGATAATCCTGTTTTTTCAAAAGTGCTTGGTATAAAATTGGTTCGAGTGGAATCTCACTATGAACAGCCTCTCGAATCGAAAATGCATGGTTCGAACTCAAACATCCATAAACTGATCCTTGGCTATCCAATCTTAATCTGTTGCAATCCCCACAAAAAGGGCTCGATTCATTCGCAATGATTCCAAATTGATAACCTTCTTTTGTAATCCAATACTTTGCAGTAGAAGATTTTTCCCTTGGTAACTCTTTAAAGCTGTAATCTTTAGAAATAGAATCCAAAATTTCTTTTTCAGTAAAAATTTCTTCCGGTGTTTTCCCTGACAAATGCCCCATCTTCATAAGCTCTAAGTATCGAACGGTTACACCAAGTTTGCCTGAAAATTCTAACAAAGACAAAATTTCTTGTTCGTTATAACCTTTCATAATAGTAGCGTTTAACTTAAATGGAATTTCATTTTCCTTTACTGCAAAAATTCCTTCCAATGTCTTTTCTATTTTTTTTCCACGACTCATTTTTGAAAATACTTCTGGGTTTACTGCATCCAAAGAAATATTCATTGAGTCAAGTCCTGCAAGCTTCAAATCCCTTGCTAATTTAGAAAGCAAATACCCGTTAGTCGTTAAAGCTACTTTCGGAATTCCGATTTCCTTTAACAAGTAAATCAATTCGACCAATTCCGAATAAAGAGTTGGTTCTCCGCCAGTGAGCCGAACTTCTTCTAGTTTCAAGTGAGAATGCAACTTGGAAACTAAGATCGCAAATTCTTTAGCACTCAGAGATTTGCCCGTATGCGCTTTGCGAGGTGAATAGACATCTTCCTCACTGACACAATAGGTGCAGGCAAAATTACAGATAGAATTTAAACTCAGACGCAACTTTTTAAAAGTTCGCCCTAAACTATCTTCTATCATACGGGAGTTACTTCCACTTGCGTTCCACTAAAGGCGGCGTTACCTGAAAGTTCATCTACTTCCAACTCGTCTGTGATGTCGTTTATACTAACTCCCTTATGCTCCGGTGCAATCGAAAGTTTTGTGCCAGCTCGATTATGCCCGAAACCGTGCGGAAGACTCACTACACCTTGCATAATTTCATCTGTCACTTCGGCTAACACAACCACTTCGCCTACGCGAGATTTCACTTTCACTTGCGATTCGTTTTTAATTCCTAGTTTCTCTGCGTCTAAAGGATTTATCATCGCCGTACAACGAATAGCCCCTGTCATCAGTTTTGGCATATTGTGCATCCAAGAATTATTATTTCGCAAATGCCTTCTTCCGATTAACAAAAGTTTGCCGTTTAGCTGTCTAGTTTGTAACTCGGCGAACACTTTTTTTACTCTAGCTATATCTTTCACAAGAATGTCCGGTGCCAGTTTAATTCGTTTGTCTTTTGTTCTAAGTCTTTCTGGTAAAAGGGGAATCATAGGTCCAAGGTCAATTCCGTGTGGATTTTGTTTTAATTTTTCCAGACTAAGACCATGAGATTTTCCATAAGGTCCTGATTGTAAAGAGCGGTCAATGAAGTCAGTCGGTTTTATTTTGGACTCAATCAATTTATCAGGAAGTGGTTTACCAGCCTTCACTAAATCTAAACGTTTTGCAAGATCGGAAAAAATTTCCCAGTCATGAAGCATTCCTTCTTCGTGCTGAAAAACTGGCTCTGCATATTTAGTCACATTTCGCACTGCAAAGATATTAAAAATTAAATCGTAATGATCGTGCTCTAGTCCAGATGTAGGGGGTAATATGATATTTGCGTGTTTGGTGGTTTCGTTTAGATAAAAATCAATACTCACCATAAAGTCAAGCGACTCAAGACCTTTTTCTAACTTCTTTCCATTCGGTGTAGACAAAACAGGATTACCCGCAGAGGTGATAAGCATTTTAATCTGTCCTTCCCCTGGTGTGAGCATTTCATCCGCCATCGTCGCAACCGGAAATTCCCCCGAAAACTCAGGAAGCCTACGCACCCGACTTCTATACCGATCAAAACTTCCTTTTCCTGATTCAGTAGCATCAGGTCCAATCATGTCTACGGCAGGAAGGGTAAACATCATTCCACCCGGCGAATCAAAATTACCCGTTATAATATTCAGCACATAAATCAACCAAAGGCAAACTGCTCCAAAGGGTTGTGTGGATACTCCTATTCTACCGTAACAAGTCGCTCCCTCTGCCGCACAAAATTCTTGGGTAATTTGAATAATCGTATCTTTTGAAATTCCAGTCACGGCTTCTACTTTTTCAGGGGGAAATTCCATAACAATCGAACGAATCTCTTCTATTCCGTCAGATAATTCGAGCGCTTTGGATTTTTTTACAAGACCTTTAGTGAAAATCACATTGAGCATGGCTAATAAGAAGTAAACGTCGGTTCCAGGACGAATGAATATATGGTCACTTGCATTCGATGCAGTTTCAGTTTTACGCGGATCAACTACCACAAACTTTCCGCCTCTTTCTTCGATTGCCTTTAGCCGCTTCTTTACATCAGGTGCGGTCATAATACTGCCGTTAGACGCAAATGGATTTCCACCGATAATTAAAAAATAATTTGAACGGTCAATGTCAGGAATGGGAAGTAGAAACTGATGTCCAAACATAAAATAAGAAGCAAAGTGATGAGGAAGTTGATCTACAGAAGTTGCCACGTATACATTTTTAGTATTCACTTTTCCGGCAAGTCTTGGATTGAAAAGTATCGAGCCGTAATTATGCACGTTCGGATTACCGAGATAAAACGCTACAGAATCCTGTCCATGTTTGGATTGAATCTCGTGAATCTTAGTAGCTGTTTCGCTTAACGCTTCTACCCACGAAATTTCTTTCCACGTATCTCCAACTCGTTTCATGGGATGTTTGATTCTATCTGGACTTTCGTAGATATTTTTTAATTCCGGTCCCTTCGCACAGAGATGTCCGCGACTAAACAAGTCTTCTTTGTCTCCCCGAATTGCCACAATTTTTTCGTCCTCAATTTCAATTCTTAACCCACACATAGCTTCGCATAATGTGCAGGAACGAAATACAGTTCTTTGATTCGACATAGACACCTCGACTATTCAAGTTTAGTTTTCGCGTTCTTATTTTTGCAAGTCATTTAAAATTTTGAAAAAGGTTTGCTTTTGTGAGTCTTATTACAAAAGTTTGAATGAGTATGGGTGATAAATTAAGTCCAAGGCAGATTCAATTAATCCAAGGAGCGGCGGCTATTTTAATAGAGCAACTCCATTTAACCAAGGAAGAAGCATTTATGATAATTTCCGAATCCTTAAAGGAAGAATTAAAAGCAAGTAATGTTTCTTTTGAGTTCTTGGAAATAGGATCACTCTCTTACCGTCAAGCTTTTATCCGTAAATTAGTGAACCGAGTGGAAAGCAAAATCAATTTGATAAAGAATTTTCCTTCTGAAAAAATTAAACTCGCCGTTGAAAAGTTTGTAAAAATGATTTATGAAAGTTGGATGAATCTAGGTAAAGAATAATCAACTTAAAATATAGTTATTATTATCTATCCTTTTTTTCTTTACATATAATCTATATTTTATTCACGTATACATAAGACAACAAATCAATAGGAAGGTTTAACCGTGAAAAGAATTCTAACAATACTCACTGTAACAATTTTATTTTTAACATACGCACTGGTTTCGCAAGACAATCCGGGTGCATTTCTGGACTTGAAAAGCCTCAAGAACAATGAAATCACCACAGACAATAAAAGCCAGGTTATAGATAGAGCTGCATATAAAGATAAAGAAAAGTTCCATGAAATGATGAAAACAGCACTCAAAAATAGAAAGAGTGTAATTTTTAAAAATGAAGCCGGGAAAATTTACACAAATGGTGAATACAGATTTCATCTACAGCCAGAGGAAAATTCTTCAGCGGTTGCTTATATTGAATACCAATTAGATGGTGGTCCTTTTAATACTTATTCAACCCCTATCCCTTTAGAAAAAGAAGGAGTATATAACCTTTCTTACAGAAGTGTAGATGTTTTAGGAAGTGTAGAAAAACCTCAATCCTATACAGTTAATGTAGATACGAAAGCTCCTGAGGTAGAAGCAAAGTTAGTCGGGGAAGGAATCAAGCCAGGTGACATTCAATATTACAAACCAGGGGTGAAACTCCAAGTGAATGCAACGGATGCAGGTGCGGGTCTAAACCTTGTTATCCTCAATGTCAATGGAGAAGGTAATTTACCATTAACCGAAGAACAAACGTATACCAAGGGCGGAGATTACGAAATTGCTGTTCGCGCATTAGATAATGTTTATAATCTCTCTAAGAAAAAAGTTTTAACATTTTCGATTGATGATAAAAAACCAACTGTGACTGGAATGACAAACCCAAGACCTGTTTCGATAAACAATATTACTTTTTGTAAAAAAGATTCCCTTGTAGTAATAGATGCAAACGATCCTGAATCAGGAATTGCAAAAGTGGAATACAGTCTAAATACACCTGGCGATTGGAAAGAATATAAGCCAGATACAATCAAAGTTCCAGAGGTGGATACATTTAAAATTTACTTCCGTGCAACTGATGTTTCAGGAAATCTTTCTGATGTAGGTGAATTTAGTTGTCGTGTTGACTTTAAGGCACCTATTTCTTCTCACAAAGTTTTAGATCCTGATTCAACTGAGAAAAAAGTAGAACCTAAACTAGATTCAAACCCTAAAATATCTCCGGCAACAAAATAACTTCTAAAAAATATTGTAGTTAAAAAGGAAGAGAAACCTCTTCCTTTTTTTTTACAAATATGAAGAGAGAAATTAAAAATGAGAAATAAAAAACTTTTTACGTTAGCATTATCCGTTACGATTATCCTACTTACCTACTGTAAAAAAAATTCAGAGAAAGCGATGGAATACAACAACATCATTGCGGATGAAATGAAATACCTAACCGATATAGAACAAGAAATTGCAGTAAAAGATGGACCGGAATTAGATGCGGCAATTGAAAAATTCAAAAAAGCGGTTCCTGAATCCAAAACTAAAATTGAAAAACTAGGAAGTTTTGAAAACGATGACTCTCTTCAAAGGGCTGCCTTGGAAGTCTGCATTTTCTATCAGGAAGTAATTGACGGTAAATGGAGTTCTAAAGGACAGGAAGCAATTCAAAATAAGGATGCTGATTTAGATATTCAAATGCAAAAAATACAATCTGAATTTGCTAATAAATTTAGATTTGAAATCAAGAAGTAGCCTGCTCTCTTTCTTTTTTTCCAACTATTTTGCAGAGAGTTTTTAATTTTAGTTTTTCCTCCGCAGAAAGAATTGATAACTCTTCATTAATATATTTTACATGCTCAGGAAAAATATCTTGAATCAACTTTTTTCCTTTTTCGGTGAGTTCAACGGTGATATATCTCCTGTCTGTTTCTTGCCGAATTCGTTTCACAAGTGCTCGCTTTTCCAAATTATCAATAACTGTTGTAATATTGGCAGTAGATTTTAAAATTTTATCACTCAATTGTTTCTGACACATAGAACCCATATGATACAGAGCTTCTAAAATTCCAAACTGGCTAATAGTGAGATTATAACTAGAAATACGAGAGTTTAACCTGTTGTTAATAGAGTCCGCCGCTCTCGCCAGGCATATAAATGTATTAAGAGAAAGGATATCGTCACTAGAACCTTTATATTTTGTTCCCATTAGTACATATAATAGATATGTTTTTGGAAAAAGCAAGAAATAAAAAAGGGTATTAAAAATACATAGTGATCGAAATACCCAAATGCCAAACCTTTCCGCCAGCACTATAATTCGGATTTCTACTCGTAGGGGAGTATTTGAAAACTTGTATTCCCTTCATTTCCTGGTAATCAACGACTGCGTCAAGGACGACTGGATTTTTTAAATTTTCCAGAAATTCCTTTCCGGGAAAAAGAACTGCCGATAATCCTGCTGTATAAATCATCCTGTCAAAATCAATCCAATTATTTGCCCCCGGCAAATCAGGAGTAGCCTTGGGTCGCCTAGAAATTCCACCTCGGAGTTTAAAGGAATCGTTCCATTTATATTCCATTCCGGCTCTTAATACAGTTACATCTACCAATTGAAATGGCTCTGAGTAAGCTGCCTTTGTCCTCGACATAAACTCAGTGCCTACGAATTGATTTTTATATCCTAGCTGGCTCCATAATTCTCTGTTCATATCAAAGGAAAATACCCATTTGCCAGTAGGTTTATAAGCAATTCCATAAGACCATTTTCTAGGGGAAAATAAATCGTATAGAGCCACATCAAAATCCAATTGAATCCCAAGTAGTGTAGTCTGGGCTCTTGCACCGAGTGAATTTACAGCTAACGCAGTTTCTCTTCTATAAGAGACTCCACCTGAAAATTTTCCAAATGTAAATGCTAATCCATAAGTTGGATTCACAAGTGGCTTAACTTGTAAAATTACTTGTTGGTTAGGAATTACTGTATCAGGAGAAAGAGGAACATCTTTTAATAGAATCGCCCCCCCACCACCAGCAATTGCCGTAAACCCCACTCCTACAAATAACTTATCTTTAATAATTTCAACACCAGTACCACCCATGATCGTTGGTTTTTGATTGGCAACCCCATATTGTAAATACCTATGCGCTGTAGGATTAACGTCGTTAATCGTTAATAAATTTCCAGTCGTTGGGGCTAATAGGTTTAAACCGAAACGAATCGTTCTTTTAAAATCATAAATATTGTTTAGATTAATACTGAGACCAAGTCCAGCGTAGTTATCCGCTAGTTTGGATAAATCCTGACTCACCGGTGTATTCGTATTTAATGCAGCACTACATTGAACAAGAGCTTTCGGCAACGTATCTTGAGGAGATAACATAGATGCGTTTAATATTGGGTTTGCGTAGTTGTATTGGAGTGCAATTTCATTTACATTTCGATCTGGTCTAGTAAGAGATTTAGTTAAGAATGGATCTTTTATTGTTTCTTTAAAAAACTCGGTCAAGTTCTGACGAAAAGTAAGTTTGGGTTCAGGTAGTTCTACTACTCCATTTTCTTTATTCCATTTTTTTTTAGCTGCTAAACTTACTAACATATCTCCTTCAGAAAGTCTTCCAAGTCCGGCTACGTTATAATAAACCGCAGACGAATTATTTACAAGAGCAGTAACAGCATTACCCATTCCAGCTGCCGCAGGATGTGCTCCATAGACATCACCATAGTCCCCGGCTAATAAGGTGTAATTGGTAAATAAGAACAACAATGAGAGGGTAAACTTTTTGTGTATGAAAAGCATTGGGTAGTCCGCTTCTTTCATAAATACAAAACTGAAATTGGTTTGTCACGCAAATTTTAAAAGAGAACATCAAAATGAATTTTACTTATCTGTGCATCGCAAGTCCTACAAATCCAGCCGCGACTGCATCCCAAGAATCATCGTGTCCTTTTAAATCCTTTAGACCAAGAATGAGTTTGATTGCTTCCTTAACTTGTTTTTTATCCGCCGTTCCACTTCCAGTTACACCTTTTTTGATTTGGGTAATCGTTGGTTCGAGGATTTTTATTCCGCGCTCGGTGAGTGTAAATAATATTACCCCACGAGCTTCATAAACTTGTGCAACTGTCTTCTGGTTTTTAAAAAAGAAAAGTTCTTCTACACTTGCAACTTCTGGTTTGTATTTTTTTAAAAGGTCTTTGAGTTCAATATGAACTAGAAGCAAACTTTCAGGAGATTGGATTTCGGATTTTACTTCGATCGTTCCATAATCAATCAAACTTACTTTTCTAGTTTTGTCATCTCGATCAAGGATAGCATACCCGACTCTATGTGAGCCGGGGTCAATTCCGATTATCCGAGGCAAATTAAATATTAATCGCTTCACCGAGAACATCGGCGGCGGCTTCCATAATTCCTTCGGCGAGAGTTGGATGAGCGTGAATTGTGCCTGCGAGGTTATGCACTGTTAGCTCCATAGAAGCACCGACCATAACTTCGGAAATGAGCTCACTTGCATTCGCTCCAATGATATGAGCACCTAAAATTTCACCGTGTTTTTTGCTTGCGATAATTTTCACAAGACCAGTCGTAGCTCCAATTGCCTGTGCACGTCCACTAGCGGTAAATGGGAATTTACCCACTTTGATTTCGTGTCCCAACTCTAGTGCTTTCTTTTCGGTGAGTCCAAGCGAAGCAACTTCAGGATGACAATAGGTACAACCCGGAATTAAGTCATAGTTAATCGGGAGATACTCCAGTTTATGCTCTGTTCCTAAATCTAGCCCAATCGCTTCCGCCGCTTTAATTCCTTCCATAGAAGCAACATGCGCAAGAAGCGGACCACCCGTACAATCTCCAATTGCATAAATCGTATCAACCGTTGTTCTGTACCGGTCATTTACCCCGATAAATCCTTTCTCTAAATGAACTCCCACTTCTTCTAGACGAATTCCTTCTGTATTGGGAATCAGTCCAATTCCAACAATGACTTTGTCGACTTCTAGGTCTTCTACTTCGGATTCATTTGTTTTAGATTTCACTTTGAGCAAAACGCTATTAGCCTTTACCTCGAATCCACTCACTGACTTACCAAGGTATTGTTTGATTCCTCTTTTTTTGAAAGAATTTTCTAGGACTTTAGAAATTTCTACATCTTCATTTGGGAGCAAATGATCGAAGTATTCGATGATGTGAACTTCTGATCCCATAGAAGCATAAAAATCCGCAAATTCCACACCAATCGCTCCGGCTCCGATGATTCCTAGTTTCTTTGGAGCAGATTGTTCTTGCATTGCTTCACGACTGGAAAGAAGTAATTTTTTATCAAATAAAATTCCGGGAAATGGTTTTGATCTTGCGCCTGTCGCTATAATGAATCTATCCGAAATAATTTCTGTGATAGGAGTAGAGGATGGATCTAGAACTTGGATTGTATTTTTGTCTTTAAAGATGGCTTTACCGTTAAACACAGTGACTTTATTTTTCTTCATTAGAAATTCTACACCCTTTGCCATCTGATCTGCCACTTTACGAGAGCGGCTAATGACTAACGGAAAATCAGCCTTACTATTCTCCGTAGAAATTCCAAATTCATTTGCGTGTTTGATTTCTTCAAGAAGGTGAGCACTCTGGAGCAAAGCCTTAGTCGGAATACATCCCCAATTCAGGCAAATCCCGCCTAACCTCTCCATTTCCACTACCGCAACACTAAACCCAAGTTGAGCCGCCCGAATCGCCGCCACATACCCACCAGGTCCACCACCAATCACCACTACATTAAATTGTTCAGCCATAAAATCCTCTTTGTATAACTTAACCTAAAAAAACTTAGGTTTCTTTTCAATACAAATTTTATATTTACGTTTTGGAGAATTTTTTATCCTACTTCTCCGTAAACTCAAACACTCCATCCCAATCTTTAGGAGTTCTTGCTTGCAAAACGTTGAGTCGTGAAATATACACTTTAGAGACCATATCTTCTGGATAAGCGTTTACGATTTTGTGAAAGAGTCCGAGGGATTTAGAGAAGTCCCCACTTTTGTAAAATTGTAAGGCAGAGAGAAAATCAGAAAGAGTAGAATCTTTTTTCGAAATAGAATGAGGCGAGTCACCGGAGTAAATGTCATATAAAACGCAAGGATGCTTTTTTCCTTTTACAAGCACAGAGTCTATTTCTCTGAACTTCAGATCGTCTTTATTTTTTAAAGCACGGAAAGTATTATCTGAAATGAGTACATTACTTTTGTAAATTTTATTTAGAGATTGAATTCGAGAAGCCAGATTTACACTATCGCCTAGCACGGTGTAAGCCGCTCTTTTCGCAGAACCGACATTACCCGCTACAACGTTCCCTGTGTTTATTCCCACGGTAACACTCAAAGAATTTTCCCCGAATCTAGCGGCAGCGTTAAGTTCTCGAATTCGATTCTGAATTTCGATAGCGGCTTCTACTGATTTGTCGGCGTCATCTACACCGGAAAATGGAACTCCAAAAACTGCCATCGCAGCATCACCGATAAACTTATCTAA
>JAGOHK010000162.1 GCA_017996175.1 Leptospiraceae bacterium | reverse complement strand
AACGAGATAAATCTGTTTCCACTCTGCTTGTTCCCGCTCATCTCATCGAAGCTCTCAAATTAAAAAAGAAGGAGCACGGGCGACAAATGACCGTTTACCTCCGAAATCTTTTGAAGATGTATAGAACTCTTACTCATTCGGGAATGATTCCAGAGCCTCGGAAAATTAAGACGGAATACCAGAATGAAGGTTTGGATTCGAAAAGAGTGTCCTTTCGTCCGAGTAATTCAGACTGGGTCGAACTCGGTCAACTGGCTCTCGCATTTGGGAAATCTCGCTGTTGGGTGTTTACCTTTTTGTTCGAACTAGACCTCTCCGGATTCAGCGAAGCACTATACGAGTCAGGATTCAATGTTGCAGTTCCTACAAAAAATAAACTACTACTAAGAGTTTCATTCTCGTTAGAACGGATTTTACAGGACTTTGCACGAAGTTATCATATCAGGGTTTAGCAAACAAACAGTAAAGACCTTACAGGAACAGGATTCAGCAAATTCAGAGGAAAGTCCAAAAAAGCTTCTGTTGTGAAACTAGAGTTTTTTATGCAAAATGCACGATTAAAATTTATTGACTAAAACCAAAGGTCGATATTAATCGTAAGGGACACAGAATATATCTCAGACTTATGTCACAAAATCAAATAATCTACTGAAATAGGCAGATTCAAACCTTGAAAAAAAGCAAACTAAGAAAATTCATTCTAATTTATCTAATCTTTTTATCCCCGAACATTGTAAGGATTACTTCTGAAGATGAGGGAGTTCCGAATGAACTTGTAACCAAGAAAAATGCGGAGATAAAAGCGCAAGCCATTGTATCAGAGAGAGAAATTCGCAAAGAGCTCGGAAAATTAGAGCGATCTATGGAAGCTATTACGCAAAATGCGATTAGCAACCATTATATCCTTGGTTCATCTGTTGCGATTTATTACAAGCGGACTTTGGCATTCGAAGTAAACGAGGTATTTAAAAACTCGACTCCTCTGTCTCTAGCATCCGTAACTAAGCCTTTTACGAGCCTCGCCATAATGCAATTGGCTGATAATGGAGCATTAAAGCTTAATGACCCGATTTCTAAATACATTCCTGAAGTGACAAAACAATTTCCTGCTTTCGATGGAAAGGAAATTACGATTAAGCATTTAATGCAACATACTTCAGGATTCCCCTATATTGGAGCAAGACCTATTGCCGCACCGGGCACAAAATTTATGTATTCTAATTATAATTACCGTTTGCTTGCGAGCATTATAGAAAAGGTTTCTGGACAAAGTTATGCGAATTACGTAAAAGAAAACATTTTCACACCACTTGAAATGGAAGACTCCATGGTAAGCCAGAATGCAGATGGAGCTTCAGGAATTGCTGTGTCTTCTAGAAATCTTGCTAACTTCGCAAACTTATTTTTAGGAGAGGGCAAATATGGAGATACCTCTATTGTACAATCTTCTAAGATTAAAAAAATATTCAAAGCACCTGAGTTCATGCCCAAGGCTTCCCAGATGGAATTTTACGGATTAGGATGGAGGGTAAACCGGGAAAAAAATCTTGTAAAATTATTTTATCACACAGGTCTCTGGAATGGAATTTTTGCGGACTTGCGTATCATGCCACAGAACAAATCTTTCATCATACAACTTTGCAATCCGCCTTCCTATAAATCTGCTGGGTTTACTTCTTATCAGGGGCAAATGCATTCTCTTGCAATGAAATACATAGAGTTACTTGAAAAATTACCGGAGCAACCGGAATCCGAGTTGGCAAGTGTAAACTTTTTAGAAGACCAAGAAGATTTATTCCCAGATGCGGATTAGATTAAAACTTTTCCTAGTTTTAATAATAATTAATTTATGTAAGACGGATACAGGTATCGAAAGATACCATTCTTTTTTTCTAAAGAAGACAGGTAATGTCGATGAAATTAAATTACCCCAAATCAAACAAAACCTTGAGAACTGGCTAACATACAATTACTCCAAAAAAGTTTTTCCCACGGTAGCTGTGGGAATCGTAAAAGGAACTGAACTTGTATATAGTTATAAACTTGGAACCACAGAAAAGACAAACTATAGTTTAGGTTCAATTACTAAAACATTTACAGGTACAATGGTAATGCAAGCAATCGAGAAGGGCTTACTAGAATTAGACGCTCCTGTAAGTAAATATTTACCAGGATTAAAACTGGAAAAAGAAGAACTCAAGTCAAAACCAGTTACCATCCGACATCTACTTTCGCATACTTCCGGTATGCCCGATCTTAGGTATTATACAAATCCCGAAACACATCCTTCGACTACTACTGGTTTACCTTTCAATATCACAGGACAAATTTATCCGGCTGGGTATCATTATAGATATTCCAATCATGGTTTTATGACGTTAGGCGTTATATTGGAAAAAGTTTATAATAAACCGCTAAAACAAATTGTAGAAGAAGAAATATTTGCAAAGATTGGAATGGAAAATTCCTTTGCGAGTCCTATGGTACAAGGGGCTGGAGGAATTCAAACCAATTTGATTGATATGGGACGTTATGCGTCAATGTGGCTAAACGAAGGAAAGTCCGTTACAGGAGTCCAAGTTCTAAAGCCAGCAACTGTAAATAAAATGATCGAACTACAAACCCCAATTCCAAAATATGCACGAACGAAAAAATATTGCGGTCTTGCTTGGAGAACCGAAAGCGACGAAGAAGGAGTAACCACTTTTTTTCATATAGGAGGTGCAAACTACACTGCTGCTTGGGTACAAATGTTCCCCAAATACGATGTAGCAGTATTTTACCTGTCAAATCCCGCTGAATACGATGATAACCTAATGACCCAACTAGTAATAATGCAGTGGAAGTTAGGCGACTTAGCAACAGCCATAGTAGGTGCAGAAAAAGGTGTCCATAAAACAGGAGAAACAATTCCCACGGAAGAAATTTATAAAAAGTATGAGGGTAATTATAAAAACCCCCTCACTAAGAAAAAAGCCAGCGTATTTTATAGAGATAACAGACTCTTCTTTCAAATGGAAGGGGGTAATCAAGTATTGCTTCCTCCATCAACCATCAATGTGTTCGGTGGTCCTGGTGGTCCTGGCTCTTATGAATTTACTTGGCACCCTTTGACACAGAACATTCTAGGAGTATCAAATTATGCAGGATTTTACGAGAGGATTTATGAATGAGAATATTAATTGTAGATGATAACGACCGTTATGCGAATAATCTAAAAGCTTTCTTTGACGCAAGAAAAATTGAAACAGTGAGAGCATACAACGCAAAGGAAGGCTGGGAAAAATTCCGAAAAGAAAACTTTCACACTATCATAAGCGATATCACCATGGAAACACAAACCTCCGGATTATTTCTAATCCGTGATATTTATAAATCAGGTTACAAAGGCAATATCATAATTGCGACAACTGGCTTTGATTTTCCTGGTGTAATGTTTATCGGTAAATTCTTATTACCCGCATTCGGGGGAGTTGGTTGGATGATTCCCAAAGTACCTCTTAAACGAGGCGAAGTAGTATTTGTCCCAACTAATTTGAAAAAAGGTGAGGAGTTTGTAGGAAGTTTGTGATTCTTATTAAAAATCCTCTGGTCGGAGGATTTTTGAACGTTCGTCAATGGCGCTACCCCAGAAAAATTTTATCGGGATCGAGCCTCCGTAAAATATCTAATTCATCTTGCGAGGGTGGCTCTTCCATTAAAGGGGTACCAAAATACGCAGGCCATGAAGTATATTTTTCGATTGCATCTTTAGGATTTAAGTCACCATCAATTGGAGAGGGAACATAATGCGATAGTTGATATACTAAGTTATTCGGGTTACGAGTAAAACGACCAAATTGACAAACTACTTGGAATACATTTTTACCGGGAGACGTGATATAACTCACATTATCCACAAAACGGCTCTTAATTGCTTTTCCGACCACAAGACAATCAGCTGTAGATGCAATGTCATTAGCCCCACCGGAGCCTACCATGAATTTTCCATTTGGAAGACGGGTAGAATTAATATTACCCAACCGATCAATTTCAGCAAGTCCTAATACTCCAAGACAGTCCTTGGGAACTAACGTTCCTAAAATCTGAACAATGTCAGATAGTTGTTCAGAGCGATTTGCGTGTAATTGACTAAATAGAAATATATCTCCATAGTGCGGCAAAACCCCGTAAAACCCTAATTCTGCCATCACTTTTACTTTAATATTTTTCCGTTCAAGTAGATAGGCTGCACACCAAGCAGCCATGTGAGCCGCACCAATTCCTGCAAGAATCGTAGAGTAATGTCTATTTACCACATGATCCACAATAGCGCGAGAGGCTATGATAATCATTTGCTCTGATTCATTGGCTGGTGCTTGAGACAAACGTTTGTTTCGAATTTTTTGAGGCTTTTTTAAAGCATCTAATCTTTCCTCACTTAATAAATCTAAATAGGCATTATGCCCATCCTTAAGATCTACCCACATCAATTCAAATGCTTGAGCGGCTATATCGGAGTCGCCTACAGTAGCAGCTTCCATTATAAAATTGTAATCATCTCTATAAGAGGAAATATCTTCGAAGTCGGGAATACTTTTTAGAGAAAGGGGAACTCGTAGTGATTGCGGGTGAGCACCAAATTTTGCTTCGCAGACTGCGCGCACGCAAACCCCTGGGATATGAATGTATTCGGGTGGAATTTTTTCAGCGGGGACAAATTTTTCTACTGTTGCGATTACTCCTTTAGTTGCCGCTAACGCTCCCCAGTTTCCTTCTCCCATTGGTTGGGGTAATACAATATTTCCGTTTTCATCTGCACAAACTCCATGGACAAAGGTATAATCAGGGTTCAAGGCACTTACTAAGGTTAGATTTTCTTTTGGATTATTTGGATCTGGAATTTGAAATACAGATTTATTTAATTTATCCCAAAAAAGATCACTATTCACAAGAGATTTTGTAACATAATAAGGAAGATGCTGAGCACCAGCCATGAGCCGTTGGATGAAGCTAAGCAGAGACCAAAGCTCTACCTCGAACGGTTGGTTATTTAGAACATTCATATAGAGTCTATTTGGAGCAGGTTTCGGGTAATTGTCCCCTAAAAAGCCAGTGATAGCTTTTTTCATTAATTTTTTTAATGCAAGAACATGGGCAGTTGAGTGGAATGCAACCGTACTAATTGTAAATTCAGGATTCTGATTTTTAAAAACCCTCGCCAGTGAATTGATAAGTGCGTTGGGTCGTCCGATGGTTGCTGATATATGAATATGCATTGCAGGCTCAATAAATTGCTTTAACATTTCATCTGGATTTTTGAAGATCAAAACATCTTTTTTCATATCATTTGAAACTTTCTGGTAAATCCAAGAAATGAGCAAGCATTTTAAAAAACATTTTACAGTTTCAGTCAAGAAATTAATTCATATTTAGATAAATGGAACCTTTAAAAAATCTATATTCGAATGAATGGATTCAAAATTTTGCAGAGCATATTCAAAACATTGAACCGACTATAAATAAGAAAGAATTTATTAACAAAGTTCTAGCTAGTTCATGGAACGAACTTGAATTAAAAGAGCGGATTAATAGAATTGCCGATGTATGTATAGAAATTTTACCCAAAAAACCAAAACAACTTTTTTCTAAATTAATTTTACTAATAGAAAATCTTCGGGCAGAGGGAGTTTCTGATTTTAATTTTCCTTATATTTTTTTACCGGATATTGTATCTAAAGTTGGCTTAGATGATTTTAAATTGAGTTTGAAGATTCTAGAAAAAATCACAATTTTTACAAGTGCCGAGTTTGCGATTCGTTTTTTTTATTTGCAAGATTTTAATTCCACTTTAGAACAAATGTTAGTTTGGTCAAAACACAATCATCCGCTGGTTCGCCGTCTTGCAAGCGAAGGAAGTAGACCTTCTTTACCTTGGGGAATTGGAATTCCAACAATCAAAAAAAATCCTGAAGTACATTTGCCGATTTTAGAAAATCTTTGGAACGATCCAAATGAAATTGTTAGAAGAAGTGTTGCCAATCACTTAAATGATATTTCTAAAATCAATCCCGATATAACTTGGGAATTTTGTAAAACTAAACTCGGACATTCTAAAGAAACAGACAAATCCTTAAAACATGCACTCAGAACTCTTCTTAAAAAAGGAGATAAAAAAGTTTTATCTAAATATTCTTACGACACCAAATGGAAACCTACGAAGGTTACTCTTGATTTGTCGGATTCAACTATTTCTGTTGGAGAAAGTTTAGAATTTAAAATTTCTATTTCCCATAACGAAACTAAATCTAAAAAGTTACGTTTGGAATATAAAATTCTATTTCGTTTAGCAAATGGAAAACAGGGAAATAAAATTTTTCAACTAGGGGAAAAAATTCTAGAGCCAAGAAAAAAATTGGAGTTATTTAAAAAACATTCTTTTAAACCGATCACAACTAGAACTTATTACAGCGGCTTACACGAATTAGTCCTTGTTGTAAATGGGAATGAGATAATTAGTAAAAAATTTAATTTAAAATAAACTTTTATTTTTTCAATAGTTTAAATCCTATATTTCGTCCAAGTCCTTGCATCATAGCAAGATTAATCCAGAAGAACGCAAATTGTTCCATGAGTTGAAACTTTTCATTTCCACCAGCACTATAACATTCAGCAAATCCTGCATCGAGCGCTAACTTTCGAGTAACCTCTTTTCCTCTCTCACTGTCACCAGCCATAAATAGATCTAGAGCGGTATTTCCGTAAACAGGATTTTCCATATTATTAAAACCAGTTGTATTAAAACATTTTACAACATCCTTTGTTTTTGTATTTGCTAGAATTGCGTCCGAGGTGTTATTAAATCCAGAAGGACCTTTTCCCATCACGACATTCATTGCATCAATTATGATTTTTCCAGTCGTGTCTCCTAGAGATTTAGTTACTTCAATGGCAGCTGTCGCAGGAGTTGCAACTAAGATTACATCTGAAAATTTAACTGCTTCTTCAATTGAATGCACCGATGTATTTGGGTTGGATAATAAGGCTTTGCCTTTAAATGTTTCCATGTCTTGAACGCCTAAGAATATTTTATGCTCGGTATATGCCCATTTAGTTGCCAATGCCCCACCTACATGCCCAGTTCCTATGATTGCAATTTTCATAAATTGTCCTCTATCTTTTATATGTAATAATTAATGTTACATATAAAGTTAAACATAGTTTTTTGTAAAACAAAAATTCCTCCATTTTTTAAAAATTTACTTTATCGAATCAAGGATGGAAATAATAAGTAGATTCGTGTTGTAATAGTAACATTCTGGAAATTATTAGACAGGATTTACAAGATAGACACCTTTTATTAGATTCTAGAAAAAGGAGAATTGCATGTATAGATATTTCATTGGAATTGTTTTTGTCATTAGTTTAGTAGGTTGTGGATCTAAAAAACCTACAGGAAGAGTTTTTTTTGTTAGCCCACAAAATGGTGAAGAAGTAAAAAGCCCTGTCTCGTTTAAAATGGGAGTGGAAGGAATGGAAATTCAACCTGCCGGAGAAGTGGTAGAAGGTAAAGGACATCACCATATTATCATCAATGGTGAAAATTATTCGTCCGGTCAAAATGTTCCTTTTATTGAGAAAAAAACTTACCATTTTGGAAAGGGACAAACAGAAGCTTCGATTGACCTAGAGCCGGGGGAATACGATATTAGCCTCCAATTCGCAAACGGAGCACATATTTCTTACGGACCAGAACTATCCACTAAAATTCGAATCAAAGTAGTTCCATAAATGTCAAATAAGAATTTCAGATTTCACCGATTAACACCTATGAGTTACTAATAAAAATGCAAAATAAGATAAAAAAAATTGGCGTCATTGGAGCCACTGGAATGTTAGGCAGACCAGTGGTTAATGCATTGTTAGTCGCTGGATTCGAAGTATATGCGATGGTGAGAGATATCATTCAGGCAAAGATTGTTCTTCCCATTGGCGTCCACTTAGTTGTGGGTGATATTGGTAATCCTGTAGAAATAGAAAATTTTCTAAACCAGGTAGAAGCGATTCACCTAAACCTATCAATTAATCATGATGAGATTCGTGGCGAATTTCACACGGAAGATCAGGGACTAAAACTTCTTCTCGAAATTGCAAAGCGAAAAAAGATAAAACGGATTTCTTTCCTTTCTTCACTTGTAATGAATTACCAGGGAACAAACGGATTTGACTGGTGGGTATTCAATATCAAACTGGGTGCAGTTAAAGAAATTAAAAATTCAGGTATTCCCTATTCTATCTTTTACCCATCCACTTTTATGGAAAATTTTCTAAATATTCAAAAAGCTGGAAATAAAATACAGCTCTCAGGTCATTCTAGGTCTAAAATGTATTATATTGCCGGAGAAGATTATGGGAGGCAAGTTGCGAATTCTTTTAAAGTTCTATCTGAGGAAAATCGAGATTATCCTGTTCAAGGGTTAAATGCATATAATGCGGACGAAGCTGCAAAGATATTTGTAAAATTTTACAAAAAAGAAAAATTAAAAATTCAAAAAACGCCCTTTTTTATTCTAAAATTTCTAGGGAAGTTCAGTCCAAAATTTTTCTATGCATCGAAGATCATTGATGCACTCAATAATTATCAAGAACGATTTCAATCTGAACTCACCTGGAAGGAGCTAGGTAAACCAATCTTAACCTTAGAAGAGTTTGCGGCTAGGTTTTAACAGAGCCTTTTCCATGTTTTGCTAAAAATTTTTCGATAATAGGAAAAATTTCCCTCTTAGCATTTTTTCCCATTACTAGGCAGGCATGTCCATAATCACCTGTATACCCAGTACTCTTGGAAATTAAATGAAATTCTTTTTGTTTTGAGCTTACTCGGTTGTAAACGGACTTTAAACTGCTTGGTGTGGCTACATTATCGTAACCGCCTGCAATAAATAAAATGGGACATGTAATTTGTGTCTGTAATTCAGTGTAATTGCGTTTTTTATCCATGGATACAATATCACCACCTTGGGCTGTCCAATCTAGTAATTGCAACATCAAATCATCTGCAATATTTTCAATTCCGAAAAGCATTTTCTTGACTGTATTTTTAGGAGTAACCTGTGGATTGTAAAAAATTTCTTTGAGTGGAGAATTAAACACACTAACGAACGGTAAAATAAACTTAGCCATTAACTTTATATCGACTCTTTTAACAAAAGATATATACTTTAGACCTGCCTTCCCAATCACTGGACTAGAGTGACTAACGTTTCCAGGTCCCCCTAAGGACACAAAACTCTTGATTTTTTCTTTTTGTTTTTTATTGGCGATTCCTAAATGAGAATATAAAATCATCGCTCCCATAGAATGTGCAACCCAATTGACTTTAGACTTACCTGAGATATTACAAACCTCGTCAATGATTGCGGGAACGTCTTTGTCTACCATATCATCGAAAGAAAAATTCGTATTATCCGACTCTATATAAGACTCTCCGCAGCCTCGAAGAGATACGGCATACACGTCGTAACCCAATTTTTTGAAATGGTACGCAAGCGAATGATCGGTGTCTAAATCCATAAAGTATTTATTCGTCACAATGCCATGAACGAGGATAATAGGAAGTGCACCCGATAAAGGTCTTTCTGGTTTATGTCTATGAATTGCTAAATTCCAACCGTCATTAGTAACCGCAAAAAATTTTTCATCAGCAATATCACTGACAGGATATTTTTTTAAAAAGTAACTTTTGTACAGTGGATAAAGTAAAAAAGATAAAATAAGAATTACAGATAATAAAATTAATAAAATTCCCCCGACAATAGTAAAGGAAATTAGAAGTAAAATTGTAACTAGGAAAGAAAATTTTTTTGTTTTTGTTTTTTTTTGATTCACATATTTTAAAGATTTTGTTTTGCTAACATTGTCAAGTAAAGGAAATATTGTATGAATGATTTAAGTTATCAACCGTATCGCTCTCCAAATGGCTGGTACATGCTTGCATTCCCGGAGCATTGGGAAGTAGAAGTCATTGAAGAAATTCCGGCTTTTTTTGATCCCGAT
>JAGOHK010000161.1 GCA_017996175.1 Leptospiraceae bacterium | reverse complement strand
GCAATTAAACTTGCGACTAAGTCTCGTTACACTCATGTTGGAATTGTTTTGGAATACAACGGCAAATTAATGATTCTAGAAGCAGTTGGTCCTGTAAAGAAAACAAATTTGAAAGACTTCATAAAAAGAGGAATAAAGGGGCATTACGTTGTTAAACGTTTGAAAGACTCAGAATCCAAATTAAGCACGGAAAAAATCTTGAAACTCAAAGAAAGCGGTGAAAAGTTTTTAGGACTTCCCTACGACATTTATTTCGGTTGGCAAAATGATCGAATTTATTGTACCGAGTTAGTCTGGAAAATGTACAAAGAAGTTTTAGAACTCGAACTTGGGAAATTAGGTAAACTAAAAGACTTCGATCTTTCTAGTTTTTCTGTGAGGTTACTTATGTTTAAGCGCTATGGACTAAATGTTCCATACAATGAACCAGTCATTGCACCTTCTACGATGTTTGATTCTGTAGAATTAGAAACGGTCGAAATTGTTAATTGACACAAGTTCAGAGTAATAATCCCTCCGTGTTTATATCCTCTGCGTGTGTTCAAACTCAATGTTGCTTCTTAGGGCGCAACATAATGTGGTAATCTTTAAATGTTTTTCTTAATTGTACAGTATTGAGCGATATGGGGGTACAAGAACAGCCTTGGCAGCCTTGGCGTGAGATTCCCAACAGAAAGATTTTTTTTTCCAAATCCTTCTATTTTGTCCGAACCTTGGTTTATCCTTATTTCAAAAGGGAAAAAGCCATGCAAAATTTACAAGAATACAAAACTCAAACTACAAAAGAATACTTTGAAAGAACAGGTGCAGGCTTAGTGCGAGAATTTTCTGGAAATTCTGGAATTGTAAATAAATCCAAAGACGGAAAAATTCTAATCCTGAGCCACAACGCAAACACAGTTTTCGCTCAAAGGCTTTGGAATTATGATAGCGTTGACTCTATGTTAGCCGATGGTTGGGTGCTGGAATAATATTAAATTTCGATTGACCAAATTTCTTTACAATCTAAAATTTACCTATGACTAGTAGAAACTCAGCAGGCTATTTAAAAATATTAGATAGAATTAAGGATTTGTCTCCATCGGTTCAGAAAAAAATCCAAAAAGAACTTTTGGAGTATATTGATTTTTTAGAATTCAAATATACTCCTAAAAAATCAAAACCGGTGGCTAATCCTGAATTATCGTCCGAACAGAGAAAGGAACTACTAAGACGAATCGAACATGCAAAACGTCATCCCGAAACATTAGTGACTTGGAAAACTATGATTTCCAATTTGGAGAAAAAAGTTGGAAGAAAAATTTCAGTTTGATACTGGAGCACAAAAAGATATTCAAGAAGCATTTGAGTGACACGAATCACAAAGTTCTGGTAGAGGGGAATAATTTTTAAAATCATTAAAATATAAATTAAACCAAATTGAGAAAAAACCAGAATCTATTTCTGCTGATACAAATGGAGTACGAAGAAGAAGTTTAAAAGGATTCCCGTACTTTATTTTTTATACAATAGCGTCCCCATTCATTCTTATTATCGCTGTTTGGCATTTTAGCAGAGACCGCTTTGGATGGCAAAATAGGATAAATAAAAAGGATGGTACAGAAGACTAGAAGAGTATGAAATCTACTCTAACATCTCAAGCCAATGCTAATTTTATTTCGAATAAAATTGTCTTTTCTTAAACCACTCAGCTACAGCCAGAGTATGTAACTCAAAAGCAAGTTCTTCGGGGCTATTTATAATTACCCGTTCGGGGGATTCTTCATTTGCAGTAAATGGTTGTAATTCGGACGATTTCATTTTTTTGGCAATACCAAAAATTAGAACTAGAGTGTTATTATTCGCACTATAAACCATGAATTCACTAATATCAATTGGATTTATAATTACACCCGCTTCTTCTTTTAATTCCCTTGCTCCACCTTCTTGCCAGGTTTCTCCTGTTTCAATAAATCCTCCGGGTAATGCTAATTTGCCTTTAGCTGGTTCAATTCCACGACGAACGAGTAAAATTCCTTCGTCCACAGGTAGAAGAATTACTGCAACAGGAATCGGATTCGAGTAAGTAGTTTGCGAGCAAGTTATACATGCAATTGGAAATGAAAATTTTTCTGGAAACTTTGATCCACAATAGGAACAGTAAGAATTTTTTTTATACATAACCCCTCTATATGTTATTAAAAATTACATTCATTGAATTCTGAATTTTTAATGATTGCCTTTTGTATATCTGATCCTTGAAAGTCCGACAAATAAAGAATAGCCTCAATGAAACGAGAATTTACAAATTTACAATTTTGAAATTTGCACTTATAAAAAATTCCTTTTTTAAACTTAGCATTCGAAAAATCACAAGAATCAAAAACACAATCCTCAAATGTGACAGATTCAAAATCTACTCTGGAAAAATTACATTCTTGAAATTTGCAATCTACCATTTCGCTTTCCGAAAAATCTACACTCAAAAAATTACATTCAAATAATACATCATTTTTCCATCTCGAAAAAACAGAAATTGAATTCGAAAAATCAATCCTTGTAAGATTAGAATCAAAAAAGTGTGAACGGCTAAAATTCATTACCCGCAAAGAAATAGAATCTAACAAAAACTCTTTTAATTTATATCCGACCAGTTTACCCTGTAAACTATAATTTGGATATTTTTTTGAAAGGTATTGGACTTCTGATTCACTGGATGAACCTACTCTTTCCCATTTAAGGTTTGTATCTTCCGGTAGACTCTCTAGAAAAATTTGATGTCTACTTAGAATCAAATCCCAATTATCCTCTGTCAAAAATAGAATTTCTCTTTTACTACTATCAATGCTCTCAAATGCATTTTGTAATCCATAATTTACTTCTTCTAAAATTTCTCGTTCTTTTCCCTTTGCCTTTTTAAGTTCAAGACCAGAATCAATTAAAAAATCAAGCATACTCTCTTTTAAATCAACAGGTTCTTTCAACTGCCGATTGATAACCTCTTTTGGTAGAATAGGAATTTCATGAGAAATAAAATCCTGAATTTCAGAACTTAATTCAATTGTTTTCAGTTTTCCTTTTTTTAAAATAAAATCCATAATGGTTCTAATCTCAAGTTCGAGATGATTGCGGTTAGAAGTTTGTTCGCTATAAACTAAATTTCCTTGACGATAAAAAATGGAATAAAAACGCTGATTGCGCAAAATCTTGATTACCCCGTTACCTAGATCCCAACCATGAATTCCATCCGAAACCAAAATCAAGAAATCAATAAGAGTGTTTTCTAAGAATAAGATTTCTTCCTGGATTTGAATATCCGGAATTTTTTCCATTTGTGTATTTTCCGAAACATAATAATTTGCACTCGAATTCCAAAAATTCACTTTATGAATTTTCCTTTTCTTACTAACTCCATAGCTAATAACCCCTAATATTTCATTTCTTCGCACAAAATAATCTTTTGCCACAGCCCATTCATCCGGAAGACTAACACTTCGCAAGCAGGGACGAATGTCCGGCTCTGGCTCTAAAATTCCTATTAGCTCAATTCGAATCTCTTCTTTTTTGCGTTGCTCCATTGTATTATTGTAGTATAAATTTACTCACTCTTCTTGTAAAATATTTCTTCTTTACAAACTTCCTATCTCAAAAAAAATACCAAGGGAAGGATAATAGATACGGGGTGTAGCATAGTCAAGCGAAAGCGAAGGGCTGCTGGAGAGCGAATGCGATGGGTGGATCACTGCGCTATATTTCTCTATCAAACATTTCCTAAAGCGGAAAGTCAAATTTAAACGGGGTGTAGCGCAGTGGTAGCGCACTTGTCTGGGGGGCAAGTGGTCGCAGGTTCAAATCCTGTCACTCCGAAAAATTGTTTTATTTAATATAATTCTCTTTTTAAAATTCACTTACAGTCAAAACATTGTGCGAAAAAAAATAAAACTAATCTTCTTGTTTTTAATTTCCCTTTCTTCTTCCATTCAACCAGAGGAATTAATCAAAATTGATTTAATAGAAAATTCACAACCTATGAAAATAGGGAAATTCTTTGAATACATAGAAGATGAAAACGGTAAATTAGAATTTGATGAAATCCTAAAATATAATCTGAATTGGAAAAAACCCGAGAGCGAAAATCTAAATTTTGGATTCAGAAAATCCTTTTATTGGTTACGGTTTACGGTAAATAACCACAGCAAAGCTTTCGTAAAGCCAATCCTAGAATTCGGCTGGGCGAGACAGGACTATATTGAATTTTATAATTTCAAAAAGGATAAATATGACCTACAAGTAACAGGGGATTTATTTCCTTTCAGCCAAAGAGAAATTGATGATACTCATTTTGTTTTCGAACTGGAAATTGAACCTAAAACACAAAAAACTTATTATATTAAAACTAGAAGTATAAATAATATCTCATTATTAAATCCTGCTTTGCATTCTTCTTTCAAATCTTTTCATAAAGCAGCGTCTTTTAGAGATTTAAGTAACGGAATTCTCTATGGTTTTTTAGTGATAATGATTTTTTATAATCTATTTCTATTTATTGTGGTAAAAGAAAAAGTATATCTATTTTTATCTTTCTATATTTTATCTTTCGGCTACACACTATTAGCCCAACATGGAATAGCATTTCAATATTTTTACCCTGACAATACTTGGTTAGCAAATAGAGATGGAAGTCTAAATATACCAATTCTACTCATACTTCAAATTTTGTTTTTAAACTCATATTTAGAGTTAAAGATAAAGTTACCGTTAGTCCATAAATTTTCATATTCTTATATTTTTTTATTACTCCTCTATTTAATTTCTATGTTTACCATTTTCAAAAACCATTTAGAGTATATCTATTACTCAATACTTGTAATGATTTTCATAGAAAATATTTTTTATCTCGGACTAGGAATTTATCTAAGCCTTAAAAAATTTAGACCCGCCTATTTTTACTTAATTTCATGGGCAATGCTTTTACTCGGTATTTTTTTAAGAGTATTGTCTGGTTCTTCTATCATTCCTTTGAATTTTTTTACATTTTGGTCCTTTCAGTTTGGACTTTCGGCAATGCTTATACTTATATCAATCGGACTTGCGGATAAGATCAATTATCTCAAACGTAAATTAGTAAAAACAAATAGAAAGCTAAAAGATTATTCCGATCTACTAGAAGACAGAATTTCCAAAAGAACACAAGAACTGCAATCAACTCTCGACACTGTAAATGAACTTAAAAAACAGCAAGATGGAGATTATTTCTTAACTTCTTTACTTCTTGAACCTTTTGTTGCAAACAAGGGAAGCAGCAGCAAGGTAAATATTGAATTTTTATTAATTCAGAAAAAAAAATTTGAATTCTATGGAAAAGAACAAAATATAGGTGGGGACCTTTGTCATACTGAAAATATAATGATAAACGATCACAAGTATATTTTATTTTTCAATTCAGATGCAATGGGAAAATCTTTACAGGGAGCCGGCGGCGCAATTGTATTTGGATCCGTTTTTTTCTCCATCATTCAGAGAACTAAAAAAAATCTTAGATCAGAAAATATTCCACCCGAAAGATGGCTAAAGGATACATTTGTAGAACTACATAAAGTTTTTCTAACTTTTGAATGTACGATGTTAGTTTCAGCAGTCATTGGACTTATCGAAGAAAACACAGGTCTCCTCTATTATATCAACGCAGAACATCCATGGTTAGTTTTGTATGCGGATAATACTTGTAATTTCATAGAAAAAGAAATTTACTTTACAAAACTAGGAAGCCCGGTTGATTCAAATAAAGTTTTTGTTAACTTATACCAAATGAAAAAAAATGATGCCATATTCATTGGCTCGGATGGTAGGGATGATTTTATCCCTAAAAACTCATTAAACGATGCAATTCTAAATCAGGACGAAACTGAATTTTTGAAAACAGTAGTTGAGGCAAATGGTGATTTATCTAAAATTTATGAAATTACCAATCGAAAAGGGCAAATTATCGACGATTATTCCCTTGTTAAAATTAAATACCAAGGAGAGGATACAGACTATAGTCATCTAAAAAAACTTTCGTTAGAAAATTACCATAATAACAAATTCGGAGAGTCTCTATCCTACGGAATGGAATACACAGAAAAAAATCCAGCCGATACTGATTTTTTACTTTTTCTTGGGACTGTTTACAAGTCAGAAAACTTACCACAAAAAGCATTACTCTATTTTGAGCGGGTAAGACTACGTAACCCTTATCACTTGGAAAATTTGTTACTTCTAATAGAAGTCTATATCGGGATAAAAAATACCAATAAAGCAAGAAAAATTTTAAAAGACTACACTTTGCTTGATCCAGACAACCAACAAATAGCACGATTGGGAAAGGAGTTAGAAATATTGAATGAAGAAAATACTTAATCAGAGGTTTGCACCTAGCGGTGGGCTCGTTGCCGCGAGCTATTGAATTTATTAATTCATTAGCATTTTCTAATATTCTTAATTTTCCTTTTTTGCGTAACGTCAGTTAATCATTTAATTTCAACTTTTACGTAAAAATTCTTTATGGTCGTAATTTTTTTTAAATCCAGTAGAAAAGATAGAGTTTTTCAAAGAAAATTTTACTAAAGTAAAATTGTAATTTATTTTTTAGAAGAGACATATAAATTCAATTCAGTTCCATGGAAATAATACCATTTTAATTAAAAGAAATTTCAATGATAAAAGAATACCTTCATTTTTTAAAAGATAAATCAATACTCACCGCAATACTAGTTTTAATTTTAATTGAAACTTTTTTTCAGCTAGGTTTTTACAATAAGTTTCTAAAAAAAAATTCCTATGCCTCAAATGTAAATAAAATTACAGAACATGCAATTGCCAAACAAACAGAATTAGATCCTGAGATTTTAATAGTCGGCACCTCGCTTGCCTATGAAGGAATTTCACTGCGATTATTGAACGAAAAATTATCTCCTTTAAATCTAAAAGCCCAATCCATCGCTATCCCCGGCTCGGAGTTAATAGTGCAACAACTTGCACTTAGAAAGGCTTTGGGTAAATTTAAAAATGTTAAGTATGTTATTCATGTTAATGAACCAGAAATGCCCTGGACAGTTGGAACCGAAATTTCGTTACCCACACTTGCAATGACTAGCGCATTAGATCGAATAGACGCTATACAGACATTTAAAGAATATGATTATCAGATTACGTTCGGGAATATTTCTTATCTTTTGATTCGATTATGGGCGTATCGTCATGATCTGGCAGATTTTATTTTAGATCCTCTCAAAAGAATAAAGAGTGTAGGAAGAGCTGAAGCAATCCACAAGGAAAATCTCTATATTTATGAAAATTCAAATTTAGAAAGTCTTGAATTGTATTCTTTTAATAATTTAAAAGAGGCAATAGAGGTTACCGGATATAATTCGCCGATAGCTATTGGTTCAAATGAGTATCACAAAGAAGCGATTTATAAAACATGTGCTCTAGCACAAGATACAAACATCACTCTTGAAGAGACTGGATCAACAAAGTTATTCAGAAAAAGAATTTCTATTTTTTACAAAGAAATTAAGAGCAGAAATATAAAAATAATCAATGTATTTCCGCCGATTTCAAACTATGTAACCCATTTTAATCACGAAGATAGAATAACTTTTTGGAAAAAACATTTCAAAGAAGAACTAGGAGAAAAAATTCTAGATCTAACAGACATTATCCCCCAAGAAAAAAATGCTTCATACTTTTATGACGTTGTTCATCCTAATCAAAAAGGAATGTTTCTTTTTACTAAAGAATTAGGAGAGGCTTTGATTGGTTATCTAAAAGAAGGGGCAAAATAATGTTATTCAATTCAATGCACTTTCTTATTTATCTACCTATTGTGTTAATCATATCATATTTGCTGAAGGAACGTAACCAGAGAATTTTTTTATTACTTGCGAGTTTCTATTTCTATATGGCTTGGAATATGAACTTTTTATGGCTTTTACTTTTTTCCATTGTAATTGATTATTTTGCAGCAATTTCTATTTCAAAACTAGAAAAGACAGACAAAAGAAGAAAATACTACCTATTTCTTTCTCTTGCAACAAACCTTGGCTTTTTAAGTTATTTTAAATACACGAATTTTTTCCTTGGTGCTTTAAACGATATTAACTTTATTAATTCATTTCGATTTACTGAGTATAATATCATTTTGCCTGTAGGAATTTCCTTTTATACATTCCAATCCATGAGTTATACGATTGATGTTTACCGCGGACAAATAGAAGCAAAAAAATCATTTATAGATTTTTCGCTTTATGTATCCTTTTTCCCTCAGTTAGTAGCAGGTCCAATAGTAAGGGCAACTACTTTTTTTCGTGACTTAGAAACTCGCTTAGTCGTTAATTATGAAACAATAAGGTTTTCATTTGCTCAAATTCTATTAGGATTTACAAAAAAAATAGTGTTTGCAGATAATCTGGCAATAGTAGTAGATAGTGTATTTTCGAATTACACGACGATGAACTCTATCGAAATATGGACGGGTGTGTTTGCATTCATGTGGCAAATTTATTTTGACTTTGCGGGTTACACCGATATTGCGATTGGAGTAGCTAGACTTTTTGGATTTCAGTTTGATACCAACTTCAACTTTCCATTCAACGTAACAAGCATTAGCCAACACTGGTCTAGATGGCATCTTTCTTTTTCGACTTGGATAAGAGATTATATCTTTATTCCACTTGGAGGGTCAAAGATTTCAAAACTCAGAACGCATATCAATGTATTTATTACATTTATGTTTGCTGGGATCTGGCATGGGGCTGCCTATCATTTCGTAGTCTGGGGGATTTGGCACTCAGCAATGCTTTCGGTAGAACGAGAGTATGCGCAAACAGGAATAAGAAAATTTTTGAACGAAAAAGGCGGAATTCCTTACGATTTATTTTGTAGGGTATTTACTATGTTCTGCCTCGGACTTGGACTGCCCCTATTTCGCGCCAAGACGTTAACTGACGCAATTGCAATGCTCAAAACAATGTTATTCATTAGCCCCAGTTCACTCACCGGCTCGTTTAGTAATTTTGGTTATTTCAAATTAATCATCTTGCTTTTTATCACCGGGTATATTTTCGAAAAATACAATCTAAAAAAGATGTTAGAAAACAAACGTGCGTTTACCCTTTTTATCCTAGCGAACTTTTTTATGTTACTGTGCTTTGGAGTAAGTGAATCCCAGAGTTTTATTTACTTTGCGTTTTAGTTATTATTCGTGAGGGTGTAAAAAGTCTTTTACACCTTCCAATATATCGAACGAATGCCGTCGGACTCGCCTTCCAAAGTTTTACAATCTAACAATTCAAACTCTTACCAGTAAAAATTAAAATAGGCAAGACGCATAACATTATTTTGTCGCATAACCACCTAATGAGACAATATTATACTGATTTAAGTCTCATTAAATCCGTTCTTGATGAAAAAAAAATATTATAAAAGTTAAAAATTAAATCGGGAAACCCGTACAGTCGAAAATCATATTACTGATGAAAAAAGAAATAATCAAAAAAAGAAAGCTGCCAGGTAAGAATGATAAGGTAGTAAATTTGAACCTTTTCAAAATAAAAAAATCTTTAACCGATGAAGGATTTGAAGTAGTTGAAAACGAAAAGGGAGAAATCAAACTAATTCTCCGATTCAAATAATTCCTGTACAGGCTAATCAATAGTAAACTCTATCTACAAGAATAAATTTCTCTGCCGATCAAAATCTAACTACAAACCTATTAAATAAAAAATAAAGATTACCACGCGTCAAGGCTATGGACACCGATAAAAGAACGATAAAAAATGATGGATTTTATTATGTTTATGAAGTTAAAAAACATGCGATTAAAAGACGCACGCTATGCTCCGAATAAGAATATCATAAACCAAAAATACCATCGGTGTTCATCGTCCCTATCGGTGGTAATCTTCAAGTATTTCTTTTCCAATTTTACACTTGCCATTAGAGCCGTATTTAAAACTCTAAACCTATAAGTTGCCCACTTAGCTCAGTTGGTAGAGTATTTCCCTCGTAACGAAAAGGTCGCCAGTTCGATTCTGGCAGTGGGCTACAGGAAGGAAAATGCCATATAAAGAAC
>JAGOHK010000160.1 GCA_017996175.1 Leptospiraceae bacterium | reverse complement strand
TCAATCTGGTCTATCTCTGAATGAAGGTGAAATCTCGAATCTCAATGATAGTTTTCATGGAAAGCCGGATGCGGGAAATCTGCATGTCCGGTTTGTTGAGGGGAAGGGAGGTCGTAAAACGACCCCCCTTTCTACTCTACTGGTTATTTCTTCCTACCACGAACTTGATAGCAGAGAAGAAATACTTTTACTTATTCAAAACGTCCATACAATCTTTCGCGAAGGATTCTAATTGTTTCTGTAAGATAGTATTCATTTTATTTTGAAATGATTCCATATAAATATTTTGCAGACCTGAAATACGGGCAGGATATTTTTTACTTAGTAGCGTTTTATTGGTCTTAGCCTCAACTAACTCAAAATCAAATTCGGTATCGAGTTGATTATGGGAAAAGGGCAATCCAAAGGGATATAGAAAAATCCCGAATACACTTAATCCATACAACGTATCAGTTTCCTTTCTAAATGTTTTTAAAACTTTTCCTCGGACTAGATAATCTGCATCCTTACTGTCAGATTCTGTTGCTACATAAACTTCTTTCAAATTTTTATACGACAAAAATTCCTTTTTCAATGCATGAGTTAATACTAAATCCATTTTATAAAAAGTGAAACGATCAATATCCCGCCTTTGCCATTCCCTAGATTCCCAAAATACGAAAGGAATGAAAAAATAACCAATTCGAGATTCTATATCCTTAGGTCGTAAATCCTGAAAGGTTTCGATTGCTAACGACTTTACGATTTTTTGATTTCCAGATTTCTTTTCTTCAGGGGAAAAATTAAATCTTTGCTGCATATTGCAATTTAATATAAGCAAGAAAAGGATAATCTGAATAAGCCGCTTAAAAAGAGTTAGATTCATTTTTTATTTACCTGAAAGTATTGAATAATTTCTTTACTCATTTCTTGAATCACCTGCTCGTTGATAGACACAAAATTTTCACTTATTTTACTTCTATTCAGCACAAGCTGGCTATCCGACTTTTCTGTTGTAATTTTTCTTTGAAAAACAATTTGATTCGTTTTTATTTCTATTAATTCTAAATCACATTCGACTTTTATTGTATAGAAATCTGTTTTAAAGATTTGGAAAAAACCATAATAAAGAAATCCATCTTTCAAAAATAAGAAAGCACCTATACCATACATCGTCTCTTTATTGTAAATTTGATTTTTCTTAATCCTTACACGAATTAAATAATCTGCATCCTTCGGAAAATTTCTGTCTGTATAAAAAACTTTTTCGAAAAGAGAATAATCTGCTAACTCAGTTTCCATTGCTTTTGCTAAATCAATTTCTGGTAAAAAATTTATTCCGTAGTGGCCAGTCATTTCCGGCTTATTATAATACTCATTCGCGTAGGGCATCAGAGGTATTATGCTTAATGCAGAATAAGAAATATTTTCACTTTTTCTCTCATCTACAAATGTTTGAATTGCAATTTTCTTTTTACTTTTAAATGCTATTGGTTCTTTATTTGATTTAACAAAATTAAATTTGTAAGAATATATTTCCGGATAATCAGCAGTAGAACAAGACAGGATAAACACGAATAGCCCAAGAATGCATTTCGTTGAAATAAATCTCATAAGAGATAACATTGTTATACCGCTATTTTTGAGTCAATCTTTTTTGTAAATGCTGCTACGAACACAGACGAGTAATGTCTTGCCACGAAAATAAGAATACAATTGAATTTCTAAAAAATAATAGTTTACTTAACAAGTTGCTTTGTGTTAAAGTGTAGAAAAAGGAGAAATCTATGAAGTCTGAAATCTTAATCCAAAAATACGAATCTTTTCAACCTGAAATTCAAAAAGAAATTGTAGATTTCATTGAATATCTAGAAATTAAATATAAAACTACACTTAAGATCAAAGATAAGAAAAAACCTTCTTTAGAAAAAGAATCTTTCGTTGGTATGTGGTCTTCTCGACCAGAAATGAAAGACTCTGACAAATATATAAAAGAATTGAGAAAAAAACATTGGAAGAAAAGCTAATGATATTAATCACATGGTTTAGAAATTCCGGATGCCCTAATTGCTGCCACTGCATTAAATTTAAAAATACCTCTTCTGACGAAAAATAGAAAAGACTTTCGTTTCATTGAAACATTAGAGCTATTAGATATTTAATATTCACAACCCATTTATAATCTCCGCTACTTCTTTCGGCTTCTCTAAGTGTATGGCATGTCTTGTGTGTTCGAGTAATATAAGTTTGCTACCACGGATATAAGACTTTAAAGTTCTCATGGCTTCGGGAGTTGTGATTAAGTCTTGTTTGCCGGAGATAATCCAAGTAGGGATTTTAATTTTACGTGCTTCGGAACCAAAGAAGATTTCATTTTCACGCTCGATTGTGTTTTCGGCTAAGAACTTGTATTCTCTACTGTTCCATGCATGGACTAATGTCTTACGAATGAGTTTAGATGGCATTGGAGTTTCCTTGTAATATAAATGCTGTAAGAGTCTCCCGACTTCTTCGTGATCAGCAGGAAATAACACGGCACGCATTTTATCTCTTTCAGGATGAGGAATTCCTCCAGAAGAAAGTAATACTAGTTTTTGAATTCGTTTTATCTTACTGTCTTTTATCGCGATGTGTTGCGAAATAAGTCCTCCCATCGAATGACCGCATAATATGATGTTATCCACTGAAAGTATTTGAAATAATTTGTAGATCATATCCGAAAAAATATCTACTTGATAAAGATACTGAATTTGTGGAAGCTTGCTTTTTCCAAATCCAGGTATGTCGATTATATAGAGTTTGTATTTCTTATCTAGAAAGGGAATTATTTTTCTAAATCCAAATGCTGAATCTAGAAGTCCATGAATGAGAACAAGCGGCTGACCGTCATTTGGCGATACAAAGTAACTAATCTTATGCCCACCTATGTCCGCATAACATTGTTTTAACCCTAAATCTTTTGTTAATACTTTATAACGGGTATAAGAAAAATATTTGTAAATCAGCTTGTATAAAATTGAATTCATTGGAGTTGTCGAAAAATTGTCACCCTGAGGCTCTCGAAAGGTGCTTTATTCAGTCAAGTCATGGATTCGAGAGCCTCACCATGACATCTATTGCACAATCCCTAAGATGCAACGCCTTTTACTAAATACATATCAATTTCGCCTTTGTTTTTTGCGGATACTTTGCCGCGATGCTCGCATAGAAACAATTCTTTTACAAGGTCGTAGGTTGACGAGGAAATATTTATTTCTCCAACGATACCGGAAGATTCCATTCTGCTTGCAGTGTTGACTGTATCCCCCCAAATATCGTAAGCGATTTTTTCGTGACCAATTACTCCTGCTACTACACTTCCTGTATGAATTCCAATTCTTAATTCAAAGAAAGGTTTCTCTTCAAATTTTTTTTTGGCTTGTAGAAATTTCATATACTCTTGAAATTCAATTGCGCATAATACTGTGTCAACCGCATTTGTTTTGTTTGCTACTGGAATTCCTCCTGCTGCCATGTATGCATCTCCAATAGTCTTAATCTTTTCTACATTGTGTTTTTTGACAATGGAATCAAACACAGAAAAAATATGATCTAGCTCGGATACTAATTCTTCTGGATTCATCTTCTCTGCAATTCTTGTAAATCCTGCTATATCAGTAAACAATACAGATACAGTTTCATATTTAACAGGGACAACGATATCATTTCGCTTTAACTCAATTGCAATTTTCTCGGGGAGGATACTTAAGAGTAGCTTGTCAGATTTTTTCCTTTCTAAGTCTAAATTTCTGGATAGAATAAAAATTAAAAAGCCAGTGAATAATTGCACAAATGCATAGTTAAACGATGCGTCTAAGTATCTATCTTGATTGGTTTGAAACATAGTAATATACTGCGGGTAATAATATTCTACCCCGAAAAGAGAAAGAGTCAAAATAGCATAGAATCCATATACAAAGATAATGTTATTGTTTCGCAAAAGGATAGTTGCGATCACGAGTGCCGGTATAAGATAATAATGAGAACCCCCGTGTGAGCCCCCATTAGTAAACCAATTTACAGAAAGAAAACTTACAATCGTTAAGTTGAGAGGCCAGTATAAGATATAATAGATATTTTTTACGCGAGCTAGATAATATAAAAATAAGAATAAAATTCCAGTTCCAAAATTTAATACAAATAGAATTAAGAAATTAGGCAGATAGAAAGTTCCAAAAGAGCCGATTATATTTAGAATTCCATTTACAAGAGTAATGGAATTGAAGAGTCTGTGTTCTAGAGAATTTTTTTTGAAGTCTCCAATGAGTAGAACTAAGAGAGAAATTAATTTTTCTTTCATAACGAATTCATTTTCTCTATAAATCCCTAACTACAAGTATTTTTCATAGGATTTTACAAAAAAGAACGGAAAACTTTTTTATAATGGTAATCCTTTCAAGGATAATTTAATTAGAATAACCAAAGGTAGGTTATGAAAGATAAAATTGTAATTGTTCTTCGCGTTTTGACAGCGCTTATATTTCTTCAGACTTTGTATTTCAAATTTACGGCAAGCCCTGAATCAGTATATATTTTTTCTAAACTAGGCATGGAGCCCTATGGAAGAATTGTATCCGGAATTGCAGAGTTAGTCGCTGCCATCTTACTCTTATTACCCGCTACTTTTATATTTGGCGCTTTTATTTCTATTCTGATTATTTTGGGAGCAATACTTAGTCATTTGACTTTACTTGGGATCGTAGTTAAGGATGATAGTGGTTTGCTTTTTATTTTAGCGATTAGTATTTTTATTTTTTCTACTTTAATTTTATTCTTAAAGAAGGAAGGTGTAGTCCAAGTATTAAAACAGTTGGGTTTAAAAAAAGGAGTTTAATAGTCTATGTTAAATCAAAAAATACTTTCATTCTTAAGTTTCACAATGTTTTTTTTATTGCTGATTTCCAATTGTGCGAAAGCAATAGAAAGCGAACCAACAAAAAAAAATAAATTTGAAATTACAAAGACAGAGGGTGAATGGAAAAAAATTCTTCCCGCAGAGGCATACACAGTATTACGCGAGAAAGGAACGGAGCGTCCCTTTTTAAGTGATATGCATTCCAATAAAGGAAAAGGTCATTATGTTTGCGCTGCATGCGGCAATCAGCTATTTACCTCTGAAGCAAAATTTGATTCAGGCACAGGATGGCCTAGTTTTTATGAGCCTATCGACAAACAAAAAGTAGGCGAAGAAACCGACAGAAGTTGGGGAATGACTCGCACAGAAGTATTTTGCAATCGTTGCGGTAGTCATTTAGGACATGTATTCAATGATGGACCGCCACCGACTGGACTTAGGTATTGCATGAATGCCGTGTCACTGAAATTCATAAGAAGCGATAAAAAATAGATTCAATGCAAATAGAAATTCAAAATTATTCCAATTTGATTCATCAATTAATTAATCATCTGAACCAAGTTCCAGAAAAGGGCTATTCGCAGAAGTTATCCATCTTAGGAGGTTCCACGGTTGGTGAGCATGTGCGGCATATATATAATTTCCCTGAATGCTTGTTGGAGGGAATTAAAACTGGAATTGTGAATTATGATAAGAGAAGAAGAAATTTACCAATAGAGACAAATAGAGAATATGCGGTAAGACTATTACTGGAGCAAGTTGATAGTCTTGCGAATTATGACGATAAGCCTCTTATTTTAGAAACTGGCAATGACACAACGCTGTCCTCTATGGACACTAACGTCAAGAGAGAACTTCATTATATCACAGAGCATACCATTCATCATATGGCAATTATTCGGATAGGATTTAGTGTAAATTTTCCAGAGATGGACTTAGATAAAACGTTTGGATTTGCTTATTCTACGATACATTATAAAAGGCAGGTTTTTGAATAAAAAAATAGTGCTTTCATAATATCTTTTGCACCGCTTAGGCATAATGAATAATAGCTTTTATTAGAAATTTTTATGGATTTATTTCTTGAGTTTACTCTCGATTTTGCGTCGAAAGAATTCCCAGTCATAAGAAATTTGTAACTGATGTAATTCATTTTCTGCGCCATATATTAGAAATTCTAAAACTTCTTGTTTGTTCATGCCTGTGGTTTGAGATACATCTGAGATGACACGATCCATTCTTCTCGAATCGCGATCATTTAAAACCAGATGACTCGATATTTGAGATTCAAAAAGAGTAAGTTCCACTAGGCTTTGACCTTTCCTTGTATAGTAATGCTTTCTGGTAAACTAATTTCATTTTGGAATTCGATACCCAAATAAAGCATATCCTGATCCCTGAATTCTTTATGTAAATACCATACCATTTTTCCATTGACGCTCGCTACTTTTTGAAACTCTCCCTTTTCATTTTTTTCTAAAAATTCAAATGAATAAGATTTTTCTCTCTGTAAAAAAATCTCTTTGCTAAGAATGATGCAGGCTCCACTTACAGAGATATCATTTAAAATACAATCTGCATATCTTTCTGGATAAACTTCTATTTTTACTGAATAATAGTCTTTATTCTCAATGTAAAACCGATTGTTTCTTCGAATTTGTGCCATGCTGCCTCTCAAACTGTAAGACTAACAATATCTTCACAAATTTGCAAGACTTTGTGTGAATTATTGAAAAAAAGGAAAGCAGTTTTTGGAATGAAAGGAAAAAAAACGCTTTCTTTCACTTATGTCGCATGTTACTTTTTATAAAAAAAAATAACACAAAAAGTAACCCTTTTTTTAAATGGCTTGAGAGCCTTAATATTTTTAGGAAAGGAATTAGCATTGTCAAACTGGAATTTTTTAAAACAGACTATCGAGAAGGATGATTTTATCATCGATTGCAGAAATCAATCTGCCTATGAAGAGAGCACTATCAAGGGTGCATATTATTTTCCTTTCATTAAAAAGGCATTTGGTTCAGACACCGAATCGCAAAAAAAAATGTATACTCCCTTAAAAGCGATTCTTGGTTTAATCAATGATTCGAATAAATCGAGAGTCATTGTTTTTGATGAGGGTATGGGAATGTTCTCAGCTAGAATGGTTTACCTTCTACGTGCCATTGGATTTAAAGAATCTTATATGTTAGCATTGAAATGGCCTTTTGATGGGGAAACCGAGCCAGGCAAACAGCTAGTAGACGTTGAACCCACTGAAAAACCAAAACCGTTAGCCGGCGTAGTAGACAAGGCTTTCATGGAAAAGAATTTAACTCGCTTACAAATCTTTGACACTAGAACAAAAGAAGAATATGATGGTAAGCTTCCACGCCTAACTAGCCCTGAACCTGGAACGTTATCCGGCAGATTACCCGGAGCCTTTCTCTGGGATTGGCAGACATTTTATGATCAAGAAGGGTTTGTCATTACCCGCGAACTTTTTATCAAACGACTACAGGGCTTTCCTTTTATGCCAGAGAGAACAACTGTGTTGTATGATTACAATGGCGCAAGATCGTGCTTATGCGCTCTCATGCTTAAAGAAGTTGGATACCAAGATGTTTTAACTTATCAGGGTTCTTGGTTTGAATGGAGAAAATCAAATCTACCAAAGCAAGCTGTTTCTCTTTACGGAACAAGTGCTGCTACGACAGCTGCTCCAAGAGTTGGCGGAATTGACAGGAAGAAATAATAATTACAAAACTAGGAGTTTATTATGATTAAAAAAATAATATTAGGTATTCTCATATCCATTTACCTAAATTGTTCGGGAACTCAGAACATAGGTGTTCGTGTTCTTGAAAATGTATCTGCAAAAGGGGAATTAGGATCTGAAGTTCAATACAAAATAGATAACAAAACATTGCATATATTCAATGGTAAATTATCCTTCGTAGAATTTCCTTTAGATAGATCTTTTTTGACCATAGCAAAAGGTTCTCCGAGCGTAAAATACAATTTAGCCGCTTTCAAGTTTAAAGATGAGTATACGATGCGATGCGCGAATCAATCGATTGATAAAATCGAAAAGATTCAAGATGGAATTAAAATTTCAGGAATACTACATGGACAAGATTGCTTTATTAAATACTTTATTGACTTAACTGCCGAAAACAAACAAAGCCTAAATTTTTCAGTTCATATTGCTGACAAAACATTCAATCGAATTAATTTAGTTTATAGATCTGTGAAAGAAGAGCAGTTCTTCGGATTTGGGGAACAATACACTCATTTTAATATGAAGGGGAAAAAGCCTTTTATATTTACAGAAGAGCAAGGAATTGGGAGAGGAGATCAACCGATTACTTTCGGTGCTAATTTAACTCAGGGAGCAGGTGGAAATGAATACACAAGTTATGCTCCAATGCCTCATTACATAACAACGAATAACCGCTCGGTTTATTTTGAAAATAGCGCATACTCCAAATTTAACTTTGAACATGATGAATATGTAAAAGTATTATTTTGGGACAATAATTTAAAAGGCACTATTTGGGTATCGGATAAACCACTCGAACTCATTGAGATGTATACTGCAAAGACAGGACGTTATCAAGGTCTTCCGGATTGGGCTTATGGAACATGGCTTGGATTGCAGGGTGGAACTGAGAAAGTTAAAAAAGTGATTAAAGAAGCAAAGCTAGCGGGTAATCCCGTTACTGCGCTGTGGATTCAGGATTGGGTTGGTAGACGCGTAACAGGATTTGGTGACCAATTAAAATGGAGATGGTATGCACAAGAAAATTCCGAATTTAAAGACTCCGATGGAAATCCAGAACCAGCGTATCCTGATTTCAAGAATTTCACAGAAGAGATGAATAAGGATGGTGTGAAAGTTTTAGGTTATATCAATTCTTTCCTTGCGGAGACGAACGCTCCTACAAGTCCTAAGCAACCAATTAAAGAGCCGAACAGTTGTGGTTACAAGCGATTTATCCCAATGAACGATTGTAAGCCTGAGAGAGAGCCTGATTCATTTACGAACCCAATGCTAGAAGAAGCAAAAGCAAAAGGATACCTCGTAAAAAAACAATCCGGCGAAGACTATATGATTGAGACTGTGGGCTTTCCTGCTTACTTGATTGATTTAACAAATCCAGAAGCTGTGAAATGGACAAAAGATATTATCAAAAAAAATATGATAGAACAAGGTCTCTCTGGTTGGATGGCTGACTTCGGTGAGTGGCTTCCATTCGACGCAAAACTTTACAGTGGAGTTTCCGCTGAGCTATATCATAATATTTATCCAGTAGATTGGGCGAGAATCAACCGCGAAGCAATTCAGGAAGCAGGTAAAGAAGGCGAAATTATTTTCTTCACACGCGCGGGTTATACAGGGTCTAATCGTTATTCGACTGCATTCTGGTTAGGCGATCAAATGGTTAGTTTTGGGGTTAACGATGGATTAGCCTCTACAATCGTTGGATTGAATTCAAGCGGGATAAGTGGAATCGCTATTAACCACAGCGATATTGGTGGCTACACAGGACTCAAGAATCCTCCTTTCTATTTTCCTAACTATGACAGAACGGAAGAGTTAAATAGACGCTGGTCGGAAATGAATGCGTTTACTCCGATTTACCGCACACATGAAGGAAATGTTCCTGGACGTTTTAACCAAGTCTATTCTAGCACCTACAACAAAAAAACTGATAAAGATGGCAGACCCATTTTTTATCCAGAAAATAATTCAGATATAAACAGTGTAAATGCTTTTGCTCGTTTTGGAAAAATTCATTATGCCCTTAAGGATTATTTTTCTCATCTAGTTGGAGAAGCAAAAGAAAAAGGATATCCAGTCATTCGTCATCCTTATCTAAACTATCCATCTGATGCAAATACCTACAATTTAAAATATCAGTTCATGGTTGGTGAGGATATTCTTGTTTTGCCGGTATACACAAAAGGCGATACAGAGGTTACTGGATACTTTCCAAAAGGAAAATGGAAGCATGTATTCACTGGAAAAACTATTATCGGTGGACATACATTTAAAGTTCCAGCGCCGTTAGGCGAACCAGCAGTTTATGTAAAAGAAGGCGGCGCCTGGTCTGATAGAATATTTAATAGTATTCAAGGCGCTATTAAGTAAAATACACTATGAAGATTTGTAAAGTCTATATAAAAGGATTTCAACAATTTGAAGATCTCGAATTAGATTTTACAAATCCAAAAACAGGAGAACCACTAGATAAAATCTGTTTCATTGGGCGAAATGGAACAGGTAAATCGACGATA
>JAGOHK010000042.1 GCA_017996175.1 Leptospiraceae bacterium | reverse complement strand
CTTTTCCTGATTCTGTTTTTATATTATTGGAATAACCGAGATGGTATTTAACGTCTGCATAACTTTCTGACTCAGAGCCAATTTTTTCTTCAAACTCGGCAAAAATTAAACTTGCTGGTTTTTGAATGGTATTCACTAGAACATTCAAACGTCCACGGTGTGCCATACCAATGATTAATGCTTCCATGTTGTAACGACCTGCTTCTTCTACAACTAGGTCGAGCATTGGAATCATAGTTTCTCCCCCTTCTAGAGAAAAACGTTTTTTACCGACAAACTTCTTCGCTAAAAATTGTTCAAAGTAATCTGCTTTGTAAAGTTTTTTAAAAAGTCTGAGTTTTTGATTTTTTTCTAGTGGGTAAGAATTGGCAGTGGATTCCATTTTATTTTGAATCCATTCTCTTTCTTCATCGTTTACAATATAGTATTGCTCAGAGCCAATGCTTCCACAATAGGTTTTTTCATACCAATCAATTACATTTTTTAGTTTTGTTTTTCCGAGAGCTGGTATACCTGAATCAACAATATTTTCTAAATCTTCTTGTTTTAGATTTGCTAATTTTTGATCGATGAACTTGCGGTTAGGTTTGAGTATCCCCAGTGGATCTAAGTTAGCCGCTAGATGTCCTTGTCTTCGGTAAGCATTTAACAAGTTCATAAGCCCCATTTCTTGGAAATTGGCTGCACTTGTGTCTTTTAAAAAACTAGAAGATTCAGCGTGACCATTTTTCCCATTGGTTCTTTGTCCGAAACTTACACCGTTATCAAGTTCACGAAAAAAATCTTGCCAATCCTTTTCTACACTCGTTGGATTTGCTTTATAATTTGCATACATCTCTTCGAGTAATTCAGTGTTATCCGCGTATAATGCCATTGTTCCTAAGTTTACCATTTCTCTCTCCTCTTTAACTATGAATTGACCATTTATCAACTGCCATTGCCGCTTCTCTTACCACTTCGGAAAGAGTAGGGTGAGCATGACAAGTTCTTGCTAAATCTTCTGCTGAGGCACCAAATTCAAATGCCACAGCCGCTTCAACAATCATATCAGAGGCACGAGGTCCGATGATATAAAGTCCAAGTAGTTTGTCTGTTTTTTTGTCAGCGAGAACTTTTACTTGTCCATCTGCTTCTGCCATTGCCTTAGAACGCCCATTGGGTTTGAACATAGCTTTTCCAACTTTGTATTCAATGCCTTTTTCTTGTAATTCCTCTTCCCCAAGTCCAACCCAAGCAACTTCAGGCCAGGTATAAACGATCCAAGGAATCGCAGAATAATTTACATGTCCAGATTGACCTGCAATCATTTCCGCAATAGCGATTCCTTCGTCTTCTGCTTTGTGGGCAAGCATTGGTCCGTCAATTACGTCGCCTATCGCATAGATATTGGGAATGGAAGTTTGGTAATTGTGAGGGTTTACTTCTATTCTGCCTCTAGGAGTAAATTTGATTCCGAGTTCTTTTGCTCCGAGGTTGTCGGAATATGGTCGTCTACCCACAGCAAGAAGAACTACGTCACCATCAATTTTTAGAGCTTTACCTTCGGAGTCTTGGATATTTACAATTACTTTGTCTTTTTTCTTTTCTGTTCCAGTAACTTTGTGCTCGAATAAAAAGTTAATTCCTTGTCCTTCTAAAAGTCTTTGTGCGTAGGAAGACATTTGTTTATCCGCAGTTCCAAATAAACGGGATTGTAATTCTACAACTGTTACCTTTGCTCCAAGTCTTGACCAAACTGAACCAAGTTCGAGTCCAATTACACCAGCACCTATGATGATTAAATGGTTTGGAACTTTGGGAAGATTGATTGCATGATCAGAGGTTACTACTTGTTTGCCGTCAATTTCAAATCCAGGAATTTCGATAGGAGTAGAGCCTGTTGCAAGGATGATATGTTTAGAAGTAATTTTTTCTGTTCCAGAATCTGAGGTAATTTCGATTTCAGTATTTGATATTAGTTTTCCGTGACCTAAAAAGCGTTCGATTTTGTTTTTTTTCATCAAATAATCTACGCCTTCAGTGACATCTTTTACCACTTTGTCTTTGCGCTCTAAAAGTTTTTTTAGATCTAGTTTGACTTCCCCTACATTGATACCATGTTCGGCTAATTTGTGTTTGGCTTTGTGGTATTCTTCGGAAGAATCCAAAAGTGCTTTCGAAGGAATACATCCTACGTTTAGACAAGTGCCGCCTAACGTTTTTCGTTTTTCAATGATGGCTGTTTTTAAACCAAGCTGTGCGGCGCGAATGGCGGCTACATAACCACCCGGTCCTGCTCCAATTACTGTTACGTCATATTCTTTGCTCATTTTATTACCTTTTGTGATTGAATTCTCAAGCGATTCAAACTTATACTTCTATCAATAATCTTGTAGGATCTTCGATTAACTCTTTAATTTTTACTAGGAATAAGACAGCTTCTTTTCCATCAATGATTCTATGGTCATAAGATAAAGCTACATACATCATAGGTCTAATTACGATTTGATCATTTACTACAACTGGACGTTTTACTATATTATGAAGTCCTAAAATTCCTACTTGCGGATAATTCAAAATTGGCGTAGACATCATAGAGCCATAAGTTCCACCATTGGAGATAGAGAAGGTTCCCCCTTGCATTTCTTCGAGAGAGATTTTTCCATCTTTCACACGACCGGCAAGTCTTACAATTTCGGATTCGATTCCAGCAAAATTTAATTGGTCTGCGTCTCTCACCACAGGAACTACAAGTCCTTTCGGTCCACCAACTGCGATTCCTATATCATAGTAGTTTTTATAAACAATATCAGTTTCGCGGATTTCTGCATTAACCGCAGGGTAGGCTTTTAGAGCGGCTACTGTTGCTTTTGTGAAGAAACTCATAAAGCCTAGTCCGACATTGTGTTGTTCTTTGAATTTGTCTTTGTATTGAGATCTAAGATTCATTACTCCAGACATATCAATTTCGTTAAATGTAGTTAAAATCGCCGCAGTGTGTTGAGCGGTTACTAGTCTGTCTGCCACAGCACGACGTAAACGAGACATTGGAACAACAGTTTCTCTTTCGCCAGGATTACGAGGTGTAACCTTTGGAGTAGAGACCGGCGAACTAGAAGTAGCCGCTGGTTTGTTTTCTAAGTGTGCGATAACGTCTCCTTTAGTGACTTGTCCATGTTTGCCGCTTCCTGCAATAGAGCCTGCATCTAGGTTATTTTCAGCAGTCATTTTTCTGACAGAAGGAGGAAGAGTTTCATTTTTAGGAGAATCTGTCTTTAAAGGAACTGTTTTAGTTTCCACTGCTGGTTGTGTGACAGGGGTTGGTGAACTTACAGTTGCTGTTGCACCTTCTTCAATGAGTCCAATGACTTCTCTAACAGAGACTGTTTCGCCCGCTTTTTTCTTATGTTCTTTTAGAACACCACCAGCAGGAGCTCTAACTTCCATGGTGACTTTGTCAGTTTCTAATTCTGCGAGAATTTCATCTGCTTTTACAGCTTCTCCAGGTTTTTTTGTCCAGTTAAGTAAAGTTGCTTCCGTGATTGATTCGCCCATTTCAGGGACTTTGATTTCAACAGCCATAGTACATCCTAATAAATTATAACTTTAAATAGTATAAGGTTTAGGTTTCGATTTTTCGTAAATAAAAAAATTCGTGAGACTGTATTTTAAGAGGGGAAGTTTCAGCAAACTGGCTTCGGTAAGAATCGAACTTACGACACAAGGATTTTCAGTCCTCTGCTCTACCAACTGAGCTACAAAGCCATTGCTAATGCCAGAATATTTGTGTAATAGTTCTAGTCAAATAAATTTATAGAGAATTGTGAGTTCCATCGCAAAAGGGTGGATTTTTAGTTTGTTTACAACCACAGAAGTAAACAGTTTCCGTTTGTGCAATTTGACATATAACCGGTTTCATTCCAGTATTGTTTCTTGCGTGCGCTCCATCGCAAAATGGTTGTTTGGCGGAATGACCACAAATGCACCATGCTTTTTTTTCGCCTTCTTTTACATCTACAGGGTATGGACTTTTTTGAGGTATAATTGGCTCTGCCATTCTTGGCTCCTTATTCTGAAAATATATATACTCCATTTAGAATAGTCTTAATTCTTAGTCAAAGGTTAATTTTGACAATTAGACTTTCTTTTTAAAATTCTATTCTAGTTAAAAAATATTCCTTTTTACTATATATACTTTAGGTGTTGTCCATTTTTCTACGAAAGCTATTATAATTGATGATGCGTTAAATAGAGCTTGAGGTAATTCTCTGGAAGTTACCATTAAAAATGCGGTGATTGTAGGAAGGAAGAAATTATAAATTGAATATCTTCGATTGAATAGGAATTCGTAGCTAAGCGGATAAATAGAATAACCCGCTTAATATATTTTTTCTAGATAGAAAACTTTAAACTTTGGGTTTAACTTCTTCGATTGACTTTGCTTCCTCGACTTTCATTGTGATTATTAGAATTACAAGTCCGATTGAAACACAAGAGTCAGCGAAGTTAAATGCAGGCCATCTACTAAAAAGTAGAAAGTCAGGCCAATCAAAATCTAAAAAGTCTACAACTCCTATAAACTCTCCATGCTCAATTGGGGTAAATCCGAATTTAACCCCACCACCTTTAGGCATCTTAATAAAGAATTTATCAATAAAATTTCCGAATGCACCTACCATAACTAAATTCCAGCCCCATGCGTTACCTATATCCGAATTTTTCCATCTATATAAAATTAAAAAGATAATGGCAAATGCAGTTGAAAAAAGGGAAATAATAGAGTTATTCTGGTATATTCCGAATACAAAACCAGTATTAAAAGTAAGTGTCATACAAAAAAAAGTACCCATATAACACTCACTATTGTGATAGGAATAATTCTGCACTACCCAGTATTTAGTCGCGAGATCAATCATTACACCAAGTAGTATAAAAGCTATGTAATGAGGTTTAATTACATCTAGAAATTTTGTTTGGAAGAACTTCAATTTTAAATCCTTATTAATGATATTTACTAATTAGACTATTAAAATCTAATTGTTATTTTTTTCCTGGACGATTTTTTATTAAAGAATGCAGTAAGGAAAGTCCACTTATACTGGCTATTGAATAAAAAAATAAAGAAGGGTATTGTTGGTTAAATCCTAAAAAATAATTTCCAAAATAAACAGAAGAAATACTCACTAGTGTATAAATAAATTGCGAACCAAGTATGCTAAATGTAACGGTTTGCTTTTCAATATCTTTATTATGAATAACTAAACGCCCTCGGTTTAAAGTAAGTAGGGCTTTATGTAATTCACTTGGAATTTGTAGTGATGTAGCTAATAGTTCTTTGCCTTCTTCACTCATCATTTTTTCAATCAGTCCTGTTTCCCCAATCGCAATTGTTTGAAAATAATTTTCTCCGTAATCAAATACAGAACGATACGGATCTAAAATTGCAATATTTCCCATGATGAGTCCAAGGGTTCTTTCTAACATTACATAATTGGACGGAACTCTCGCAATTTTTAATAAATCAGAAAGGCTTGAATTGATTCCTTTTAGGAAAATATAAGCTTCCTCTGGGTTTAGTTGTTCGAATGAAATATTACGAAAAAAGTCAGTATTGGAAATAAATCTTTCCAATTTTTCAAGTGCAAATTTTACTATTTGTTCTAATTTTTCTTTGTTAACATTTTTATCGAAAAAACCCATCTCCTCCATTCCTTCGATTACTCCGTAGTAATCTTTACTCATAGCAGAAGAAATAATTTTTTTTAAAGAAATGGCTGTGATTTCGTTTACTTCACTTACCGCACCAAAATCAACAAAACAAAGTTTCCCATCTGTGGTATATATTAAATTGCCAGAATGTGGATCTGCATGAAAAAACCTATATTGGAAAACCATAAGTATATAAGCTCTTACTAATAGATCAAGTGGTCTAGATTTTCTTGCGTTTCGTCTAGCAACAGAGCGAGTTTCAGAAATTTTTACACCTTCTATAAACTTTGTAACTAAAATTCCCTTTGTGGTATATTCATGGTAAACCGCTGGAAATACATAATCCTTTTCAAAAGCAAAATAGCTTGCCATTTTCTCAATAGATTTAGCTTCCTCGGATAAATCCATTTCCCTCGTGATGATAGTTGCAACTTCCGAATGAATTTGTTTAAAATCGTAGGTAACTAGATAACGATTAATTCGTTTCATTACAAACAATACTGTTCGTAAGTCTTTCTCGACTAACTTCTCAATTCCAGGATATAGAATTTTGATAACAACTTTTTCCTCTCCCAGTTTTGCTTTGTAAACCTGCGCCGTTGAAGCTGCGGCTAATGGTGACTTATCTATCTCAGGGAATACTTCTTTGATATCCTTACCAGTTTCTTTATAAAATCTAAGTTTAATTTCTTCGAACGAGTGGGGCGGAATTCTATCTTGCAAGTCTTGAAATGCTGAAATAAAATAATCAGGGAGAACATGACCCATATTGGACAAAAACTGCCCAAGTTTGATATATACTCCGCCTAGGTTTAAAAAGAGATCTTTACAATCTTTTCCTAGCTTTGAATAGATTGCCTCTTCCCTTTTTTGAATTTTTTCAGGAGACAAAACACGTTTCATCACCTTATAATGCCATAGAAGAGTAGCAGATCGTTTTAATACAAAACTATAAACCAATAAAAATCGGGATAAATACCCCTTATTTCTATAGGAAAATACTTCCGTACTGATTGAATTGTCAATAAATTGGTTCATTTTCTAAAAGTATTACCAGTCAGTAGTATATTCTTAGAAAAGCAAGAATTTCTTATGTCCACATTGCGAAATTTAACACTAGGTTAAATTTTACCTAAGTAAATAGATTGGATGGTTGAAAAAATCCTCTCATTTGCCTCTAGAGAACCTAAAATTTGGACCGTTCGCCTTCTTAAAACGGAATGGATTTCTCGGTAAATATTAATCCAAGGATTTAAGTCTTTTTTGGGAGTTTTTGGAATTGAAATTGTAGCCAAACTTTTAAAACCTTTGTAAAGTTTCGACTGTTTTGATTCATAAAACCGATGCCCATCGTTACTTAAAATAAATCTTCCGTTTTCGGTTTGAATATCTATCTCAAATTGAAAATAATTTCTTTTTCCACCAGCTTCTAGAAATACGAAAACGTTATTAGGATATTCTAGAACTGCAATTGCCTGTTCTTCAATCTTTGCATCGGGACTAGACTTCACAAGTTTACTTGTAATCCGAATAGGCTTCGATTCTAGTAGATAATCAATATAATCCACAGCATGGGTACCATCATGCAAAAGCGGACCACCACCTTCTTGGAATGCAATTCCTGGATCACGAAAAGAAGTTAATACAGATGCTCGTATTGTGCGAAGCTCTCCGAAAGTTCTTTCTTTTACAATTTTTCTTACATACTGGTACAGGTAATGGTATCTTCGCTCGTGATTTACCCAAATTTGTAGATTGTGCTTTTTTTTTAGCGTAAGTAGAGATTTCAATTCTTTCGAATTCATACAAACTGGTTTTTCGATTAGAAGATTTTTAATTCCGAGTGAAATGGCAAATTTTGTATTTTCAAAGTGAGCATCTGAAGAACTCGCAATGATCGCTAAATCAAAAGTTTCTTTTTTGATTTCAGCTAATGTTGATTTGACTTCGTTTTGCTTTAACTTCCATTGTTTTAAAAAACCAGAAATTGATTCCTCATCTATATCATAGATTCCAGAAAGTTGAAATTTTTTTTTTCCAAACTTAGAAAATAAAACTCCTGAATGTGTACAGGGGTGATAACGAAGTGGGTCTGTCTCTAAGGTAGAAGCAATTCGCCCGAGTCCAATGAGTAAAGTTCTTATTCTCAATCTACTTTTTCTCGCTCTAAATAGTAAATGGTTTTATTTTCCAATTGCTTTTCTCTTTCGAATTTAGAGACAGGAAATTCCTTTCGAATAAACAAATACTCTGACCCAATAGGTTTAAAGAGTTTGGTTTTTCTAAAAGTTCGAATGGCAACTCGCCCGTAGCCGCCATGATCTGTGGCAAATAAAAATATGCCTTTCGATTTTAATAAAGTATTTACGGTTTCAATAAATTCAGAATTTAAAGTTCGATTATGCCAATGCTTTTTTTTAGGCCAAGGATCTGGGAAGTTTAGAATCATTTTATCAAAACTATTTTCTAAAAATAATTCTTTTAAAAACCAATTAAAATTACAACAGATAAGTTTGATGTTTTTCAGTTGAAATTTATTAATTTCTCGAATCGTTACTTGTAATCGGTCTCGATTTTTTTCCATGAGTATAAAGCCAGTTGTCGGATTTTTTCTAGCTAATTCGATAGCAACTTCGCCCCAACCGGAGCCTAACTCTAATACAAATTGATTTAGAGAACTTCCAAAATAATCCTTTGGGTTAATCTTACTTTGCCGCTTAAGCTCTATGAAATAAGGGGATTCAAAAGGAAGGCGCGAGGCAATTCCCCAGAGTTTTTCAGTTGTCGGTTGGTCAAATTTCATTTTTTAGTTGGTAGACTCAATATTTTATTTTCGTTCGCGGGATTATGAGAAATTACTATCATTTTCCATTTTTTGAGGAAGTTAAAAGTTTATCAAAAACTTCTTTTGTTATTAGAGCTGAATTTTCCCAACTAAAAAAATCCAAGTCAATTTCTGGAACTATATTAGATTTTTCTAATTTACTAATTTCATCTGCCCAGAAAGCGGGATTTTCTGTTTTTAAATAAGAAATTTTTTCTCGACCAATTTCTCTGAAGGTAGGAATATCAGAAACTATACATTTTCTTTTATGGGCAAGTGCTTCTAGAAGTGGAATTCCAAAACCTTCATAAAAGGAGGCAAATAAAAATATGCCGCAATTTCTATACAGATTATGAAGGTCTATATCGTTTACATTATCAAGTAGAATAATATCTTTATGCTCTTCGATTTCTTTTTTTAATTCCTCTAAAAAACTTTCTTTCTCCCAACCGATTTTTCCTGCAATCACCCAGTTCATTCGGTTAATCGGTGTTAGTTTACGATATTCTTTATAAGTTTCTAAAAGGAATGGATAATTTTTTCTGGGTTCAATTGTGGATACAGACAGTAAATAAGGCTTTTGTAAATTTTGCACAAACTCGGAAGGTTTTTTTTGACTTAGATTCAAAACTTCTTTTACATCAACACCAGGATACGCTACACCTGTTTTTTCTTGTGGATAGTTGAAATGTTCAATTAAATCCGTCCTAGTCTGCTCGGAAATAGAAAGGATGAAATCTGATTTTTTTACAGAATAACCTTGCACGAGTCTTTGTTGCAAAGCAGCTAGTTTACGCATAGTTTCAGGATATTTATACAAAACCAAATCGCAATAAGTCAGGACAATTGGAAGTTTGGAAAAAGGAAGAGGGGGAATTACTTGTTGTGAGCCCCAAAATAAATCGAGCTTGAAGTTTTTTAAGGAAAACGGTAGCGCTAAATTGAAATAAACCGCACCTTTTTTAGAAAGAAATCCCTTTCCTTGGTGAAATTCTATATTAGGAAGTTCTAATATACTTTTATGAGATTCATGAATTGGAAGATGACTGAATAATATAAATGTATATTTTTCTTTTTCTGGAAAATGTTTAAGTGTTTCCGCAATCAATCTTCCCACACCAGAAACCCGTGTAGAAAGAGGTCTTGCATCTAATCCAATTCTATAAATGGAATTAACCCCTTGTCCCACCGGCGTGCGTTGGATCTGAGCCGCCACCAGCCATCCCGATAATATCTTTCACTACAATATTTTGATCGTTGTGGATAGCATAAGTTTGCCCGTTTACTTCAATCTCTACTTTTGCATTGGAGCTAGTTTTAATTCGAGCTTCCATTGATATTTTCGTACCTTTCTTGGCTGAAATTTTTTTTCCACCATCAGTAATTTCTACAGTCCCCATTAGAAGTGTTATTATAGCTTGTGTCATAACATTTTTCCTTTTAAAGTTGCACTTGATGCTGATTCAATTTTTACAGATACAGTTTTTCCAATCATTTCTTCTAACGTCAAATTTTCTTCGATAGGGAATACTACCATTCTACCGCTATCTGTTCTTCCTGAAAGTTCTTTTGCCGATTTCCTAGATCTATCCTCCACTAAAACTTCAAAAGTTTTACCAATTTTTAACTTATTTTGGTAATCGGAAATTCCAGTTTGTAATTCCACAAGTTCTGTTAGTCTTGCTGATTTTTCTTCTTCACTTACATCATCTTTCAAAAGTCGTTTGGCAACCGTTCCTTCGCGCTCGGAATATTTGAACATAAATGCCATATCGAATTGAACACGTTTGACGACATCGAGTGTATCTAAAAATTCTTCTCGTGTTTCTGTTGGAAATCCAACTATAATATCCGTTGTTATCCCGCAATCAGGAACAGTAGAACGAATTGAATCTACAACATCTAAAAATTCTTCTTTGGAGTAAGTTCTTTTCATTGCCTCTAAAACTCGCGTATTACCTGCTTGCAGAGGCAAATGGATATTAGACGAAAAACGTTTTTCCGTTGCCATAAGTTTTAAAAGGCGCATTGGAAAATCTTTTGGATGCGGGGAGGTGAATCGAATTCTTTCAATCGTAGTTTCTTTCAAAATGCTTTCTATTAAAAACGCAAAATCTTTTTCTTCTTGCTTATAGGAATTTACATTTTGCCCAAGAAGGGTAACTTGTTTAATTCCTTTGTCTACCAACTTCTTCACTTCTTCTACGACTGACTTGACATCTCTACTTCTTTCTCTCCCACGAGTATAAGGAACCACACAAAAAGTGCAAAAATTATTGCAACCGCGCATAATTGTGACAAATGCTTGTATGCCGTTAATGACTTGAGGTTCTATTTCATCGTAGGTTTCAATTTTAGAAAGACGAGTCAGGTTTACACGCTGTTCGCCGCTACGAATTTTGTGGATTAGGTTTGGTAAGTCTCGATAATTGTCCGGACCAACAACTAGATCAAGCGGCAATTCCTGATGAAATAAATCATCCCCTAAATTTTGTGCCATACAACCCAAAACACCAATGACTAATTTAGGATTTCGTTTTTTAAGATAACCCAAGTTTTGCAGACGGCTGTAAATTTTAGCATGGGCATTTTCTCGCACTGCACAAGTATTTAAAAATATAATATCTGAGTTTTCTACATCTTCTGTATTTGTATAATCTGCCTTGTTCATTAGGCTTTTTACGATCCCAGAATCATATTCATTCATCTGGCACCCGTATGTTTCAATGTAAACCTTTCCAAGTCCTTTGGTAGATTCGATTAAATCGGACTCGGTTACTTCTGTTTTTAAAATTGTCTGCATAAGTTTAAAAAATGGGAAAGGGCTCGTTTGTAAAGTGTTATTTCTCGCTAATTTTTCCGTCTCTATAGAGAAAATACTCCACCTTGTTTTCAGGAAACAAAGTCTTCTTAGCTTCTCCGTTTAATTTGCCATTGTACCAAATTGAGTCGATAGTGCCTTGTTCCTTAGAATTATTTAAGGTTAATATTCCTTTGCCGTGGGCTTTTCCAGATTCCATTTCGCCAGAATAAATATCTCCATTTAGGTAAAATATTTTTCCAATCCCATTAGCTTGGTAGTCAACTAAGTCACCTTCATAGATTTCGCCTGTTTTATAGGCTAATTTCCCTTTGCCGGTCTTACACTCTCCTTCTACACAAACAGTATCGCTTAGACGAAACGTAGCCCAGAGCATTAAAACCAAAGTTAGGAGAAGATAGTTTCGAATGATATTTTCGTGAAAAGATTCACGGGTAATCATCTTTTGTAGGACAAAAATAAGTCCTAAGGAAAAAATAGAATTTAAAAAGAAAATCCCAAACAACATCCCAATCCATCGAGAAGTTCCGAGCATTCCAAAATAAGGTAAAGAAAATATTTTTCCAAACGAGGTATAATTTAAAACGAATAAAAATAGAAATACGATGAGGTTGTAAGAAAAGAAAAAGAAGAGAATTTTTTTATATTGGTTCACTCTTCCAAAGTTTTGGAAAAAGTCACTAAGTCTACTTAAAAATAGATCAGGATTAGAATGATTTTCAGAATTAAGAAACCTTTTGGCTTGAGCATACAGTTTAATGCGGTTAGAATCATTATAAAAAACTTCCTTTCCTTCTCGCATTCCTATCATAATTTGGTCTAAACGTTATATACGGAGATTAAAATGCCACAAGTTACATCACAAGCACCTGATTTTTCAGCTAAAGCAGTTATTGGTTCAGAATTTAAAAATTTGAAATTATCTGATTACAAGGGAAAATGGGTGGTTTTATTCTTTTATCCTCTAGATTTTACCTTTGTATGCCCCACTGAAATTCTGGAATACGATGCAAAATTGGATGAATTCAAAAAACTCGGTGCCGAAGTAATTGGAGTTTCCATCGACAGTGAATTTTCTCATCTTGCTTGGAAACAAAAGCCTAGAAAAGAGGGTGGAATCGGTGACATTAAATACCCGTTAGTCGCTGATATTACAAAACAAATTTCTAGGGATTTCGGTGTTTTAATTGAATCTGGAGAAGATGCAGGTGTGGCTCTTCGCGGAACATTTATCATTGATCCAAAAGGAATTATTCGTCAGGCGACTGTAAATGATTTACCTGTTGGAAGAAATATTGACGAATCTATTCGACTTCTAAAAGCATTTCAGTTCAACGAAAAACACGGAGAAGTTTGCCCTGCGAACTGGAACGAAGGTGGAAAGACGATGACGCCTGACGTTACAAAATCAAAAGAATACTTTTCAGCAGTGAATAAGTAGTAGTGGGTTCCCTTCGGCGAAACTCAATGCTGCTTCTTTGGGGCGCAGCATAATGCTCAGGGAATGTACTTTATCGAGAAGGTGAACCAGTCCACTCGGTGAGCGGAGCCGAACCGAGTCCAATTTCAAAGGAGATAAACAATGACAACAGCGACGACAGAATTAGCGGATAACGAAAGATACTACAAGGCAGATAATTTTCCAAAGGGTTTGACTCGTAAAGTGGTTGAGTCTATCTCCCACATTAAAAATGAACCGGGTTGGCTAACAGAGTTTCGCCTCCAAGCCTTTGAAGTTTATGAACAAAAGCCTATGCCTACTTGGGGATTTTTTCCTGATTTTCATGTAAATATTGATTCTTATACACATTATGTTGGTAGTAACCAAAAGAAGAAAAAATCTTGGGATGATGTAGATCCTGAAGTTATGCGAAGCTTTGAAAAGTTAGGAATTCCCGAACATGAAAGAAAGTATCTTGCTGGAATCGAAGCAATGAATGATTCCGAAACAGTTTACGCCAACGTCAAAAAAGAATTAACCGATCTTGGAATTATATTTTGTGATATTGATACGGCTATTAAAGAGTATCCGGAGATTGTTAAAAAATACTTAGGAACCATTGTTACGATTGGGGATAATAAGTTTTCGGCACTCAATTCCTGCGTGTTTAGTGGTGGATCTTTCGCCTATTGTCCTAAAGGGGTTAAGACTCCTATGCCGCTCCAAGCCTACTTCAAAGTAACCGCAGCAAGTAGTGGTCAGTATGAGCGCACACTGTTAATTGCTGATGAAGGAGCAGAGATTGAATACAGCGAAGGTTGTAGCTCTGTCCAAGACAAAGGAACCAATTTTCACACAGCCGTTGTAGAACTCATTGCACACAAACACGCCAAAATCAATTATACAACCATTCAAAACTGGAAAAAGAATATGTACAATTGGACGGTTAAACGCGGATTATGCGAAGAGTCAGCTCATATCACTTGGACGGATTGTAATATCGGAGCGAATACTATCAAGTATCCTGGAATTGTATTAAAAGGGGATAATTCAACTGGTAGTGTACTTTCGCTTGCCTTCGCAGGTCATGGTCAAGTGCAAGACACTGGGGCACGTATTATCCATATTGGAAAAAATACTCGTAGTAATGTTCTAGCAAAGGGTGTATCGCTTGACGGTGGTGTAAATTCTTATCGCGGACTTGTGAAATTTGAACCTTCTTCCAAAGATGCATTTAGCCATATCAAATGTGATGGACTTATGATGGACGATCATTCCTCTTCTCATGCGTATCCGTACAATGACATAAGTGGAGAACACGGATCTTTGAACTATGAAGCAACTGTTTCTAAAATCGACGAAGATCAATTGTTTTACTTACAATCTCGTGGTTTAAGTGAAGACGATGCAAAACTTTTAATCGTAAACGGATTTTGCGAAAGTATTGTTAAGGAATTAAACGTAGAGTATTCAGTGGAGATGACACGTCTTATCCGCATGATTTTGGAAGACGGAAAAGTAATTGCCGAAGCCCCAAAAGTAGAGAAGTTAACCAAGTGAAAACAGTTTTAAAAGGATTAACCCTTTCTCAACTAGAAGACTTTGTTACGAATCTAGGTGAGCCAAAATTTAGAGCTAAACAAATCTTCCAGGGAATCTATAGAGATAGATTTTCTAGTTTTGAAGAATTTTCTACTCTTTCCAAATCATTCATCGCAAAATTAAACGAAGTGGCAGAGATTCCTAGTTTGAAAGTAGGTCGTCATTTGACTTCCAAAGATGGAACTCATAAAATGACTTTCAAAGTCGAAGAAGACAAAGAAGTCGAAGCAGTTTGGATTCCCTCCGGAGATGATGGGCGTAAGACGATATGTATTTCTTCGCAAGTTGGTTGTACGCTTGCTTGTAGATTTTGTGCTACGGGGCTTTTGGATTTCAAAGGAAATCTTAAAACTTGGCAAATTGTAGACCAAGTGATGCAAGTAGAAAAGTTAGTAGGGGATAGAGCAACTAACGTTGTATTTATGGGAATGGGGGAGCCGATGCACAATTATTTCTCCGTAATCAATGCCGCCCATTTATTACACCATCCAGATGCATTTAACATTGGAGCCAAACGAATTACTATTTCTACTGCGGGTGTGATTACAGGCATAGACCGATTTGTCGCTAACCATGAGCCTTTTAATTTTGCAATTTCGCTAAATCATCCGAATCCGGAAACTCGTAAAACGATTATGGGGATAGATGAGAAATATCCACTAGAAAAACTTCTCGTTGCAGCGCGCAATTTTACCAAAACCTTAAATCGTGTTATTACTTTTGAATACGTAATGATTCCCAATGTAAATATGGGAAAGGAAAATGCGCGGCGGCTAGTCAAGATTGCCCGCTCCGTGAATTGTAAGATCAATTTAATTCCGCTGAATACAGAATTTAACGGCTGGTCAAGACCTAGTGAAGAAGAAGTAGAACATTTTAAAGAATTAATAAAACCGTCAAAAGTTCCAATTATGAATCGCAGATCCCCAGGAAAAGATATTCATGGGGCTTGTGGAATGCTTTCTTTAAGAGGTTAAAGAGTGAATTGTATCTAAGACGTTAATGTTAACTGTCTTTATAATTTCATTTTGATTTTCAAAGGAGGCTACTTTCCATTTGACTCCAGTGTTACTGGAATAAAAACTTCTACCACTGAGTTCTTTGTTGTTAAATAATCTACCTATGCCTGAAGCTCTAACAATATTCAAAGAATAAGTTTTAGAAAAATCAGAATATAAATCTAAATCTTTCTGATAGTCAGAAGGTTCAGTATCTGAATTATAGATAGAGGAAGTATTGAGTAATAGTTCTACTTTTTCTGAATGAATATGAGCAAGGAAGTTTTGGTTTTTACTTTCATTTCCGATTAAAATAGCAAATCGAACCCCACCCAAGATAAAAATAGATTCGCTTTCTCCTGGTGCTAAGGGTAAATCTCCCATCTGTTCTGGAACTCTGGCATCATACCAATCAATCACATTTATATCCTGAATGATTGGACAAGATTCATAAAGTTTGCCATTAACCTCTCTAAGAATCGTTCCACCAATAATTACACCTTTATAGTATTCAGAGATTTCTAATAATTTATCTACATAAATTTTATTGTTATGCAGTGTATTTTTTTCATTTACTTTTGCTATGGTAGGGAAAAATCGGGGGAAAACTAAAAAATCAGATTTCTGTGAGATTAATTTTTGTTTTTGATCTCTTGAAACGTCAGTGTTAATATTTTTCTGAAATACAGTAATCTTAATTATATTCATTTATACTCTCTTGTTTATCCCTGTTTACATTTAAAAAACTATTTACTATAAGTATACTTATAAATCTCCCATCTCTTTTGGTTCGGATTGTCCAGTAGACGGATCTGCTTTTTTTGAAGTATCCATTAAGCTATTGATACTTAAATCTTCTCCTGATAAATCTTTACCGAATGATGCAAGCATCTCTTCAGGGGTTAATTCTATTACTCCACCATAAAGATCACCACCCTCCGTTAACCTAGTAGCAAATGCATAGGAATAACAATATGCCTCCATGATACATTGCTTTACGGGCTTTTTGTGAAGACGTTTTTTTGACTCAATGGAATCGAATGTTATTACTTCTTCCATATTCCCAACAATTTCCAGAGGACCTTTCATATCTTCGATTAGCATATTGAAGGAATCATAGGACTTTTCAATATAATCTTTAATTGTAACACGCACATTCCTTGACTGTTGGCTTCTTTTTTGCTCTAAACCAGTAGTTTTTTTAGAAGCCTCTATGTAGTTTGTTCCTGGGTTTGCTTTGTGCATTGCTTGTTCTTTAAAAACGTCTACGTAAATTTTAAATTGTTCCATACAGGGACGAGTTAACTCATAAACTGCAAGTAACTTTTGTTTATTGTCTACTTTCGTACCGTTTATATTGGAAGGCTTTACAATAATTTTTTTAGTTGTTAATACAAATGAATATTCATAATCAAACTCTTTAAAGAACAAATAAGTCAATAGTGCTTTATCTGTATCTGGAACTTCCAATAACTCATTTCTCTGATCATACTTTCTTCGAAGTTGTTCAATGGAGACTTCTCCCATTAACTTGCGACCATAAGCTAACTCTTGATTTTCAGATTTCTTCTCTGCAGATTCTTCTGTAGACTCATCTGTTTTTTTCTCTTGTTCTGCTTCTTGATTCGGTGATTCTAAAGGAAGATTTTCTCCCGCTTTTCTTCTTCCTGGTTTCTCATTATCATTGATATTCATGAGATTTTCCATGTATAAAGAAACCATCGGAATATTTTTGTTTTCATTTCGAATAACAATATAATAAAGTTTCTCAAACATCTTATCAAATACTACAGAAATTTCACTCGATATCTTTTTCTTTTTCGTGGAGTAGATAAGTGCAGGCTTATTTTCCAATCTCTGTAAAATATCATAGGCAGTCAGCACAGCTTTTCTATAGGTTGCTTGATAGGGATAGAGATAATATAATTTTTTAAATAGAGAATAAACTGGCTTAGCCACTCGATTAATCGGAACAGGAATTTCTGGATTAGATGCATAGTCAGCAAATAGCTCATTAATTTCAGCCGTATCATAAATTTTATGAGCACGACCAATTAGTTCCACATAGATGGGAGAAATTCTATCTAGTTCGCGCGTAATCTTAGGTCCTATTTGCGGATTTCCTAATATATCATTCCCTGCAATCTTAAACTCTAAAAGGGCTTGTTGAAACTCAACTCTAAGCTCGGACATAAATTTTGGAAGTAAATCTTTATTTCCAAAAGAGGTAACATTATTTGCCCAGCATTTGAATTTAATAATGAGCCTATTCGTAAAACTACTCATTTCAGCATCCATAGCACCTATTTGTGCTTTGGTTATGCTTACATCGACACCATCCTCATCATCATCCCCCCCACCAATTCCTCTGTACATTCCTGGTGAGACTTTTCTATCACTTCCACTTGAGGAAGACCTAGACTTATCATCTTTACCACCTACAGTCTTCATCTTCTGAGTGTTGCGTGGTTGCGTTTGTGGTTTATCTTCTTTCTCACGTACAACTTTTCCACCCGCAGATTTAAATTTATTCAGCATATCGTTGCGTTCGTTTTCAGCCATACCGCCTACGCCGATTGCTTTTTTAGTTTTATCAAATTCAGCCATTCTGGTTTAGTTAATCCTCAATAAAATAATTCCGAAATAATTTCGGTATTCTCTTCTACTTACTCTTCGGCAACCATAATGAGACAGAAAATGGAAAAACGAGAGTTAGCTTATTAAAATATTTATGAACTCATTAAAATCAATCTATTTTTATCAAAAAATTTCCTTCTAATAAGAGTCTGTTTTCGAATTCTGTCTCATTAATCATCATAAATTTTTCTGTCAGGCAAAAATTGCAATCTCTCCGATGTATTAGTTGAGGGTTTATAATTCATGTCAAATGCCAGTCAAGCAAAAAAAAATCAAAGTCAAATTTCTGTTGGGGAATTTTGGACTGCGAAACAAAGACAAGCACATCCAATTCATTATACAGTAAGTTATAGAGCAGCTTTTAAACCAGAACTGCCATCTTTTTTTATTCAAGAGTATTTGGGCAAAAAAAAGAAAGTAGTATTAGACCCGTTTGGTGGAAGGGGAACAACCGCAATACAAGCAAATCTGGATGGGCACTATGCGATTCACAATGATATCAATCCGCTTTCTTTGTTTTTGGCAAAATCTAGGCAGGTAATACCAAGTATTTCAGAAATTGCTGAAAAATTGAACTCACTCGATTTAAGTGCAAAGGCAAATGAATCAGAAATGGATAAAGATTTGTCTCCTTTTTTTCACAAAGATACTCTGAAGGAAATTAAAAATCTTAGGCTGCTAGCAAAAGAAGACAACTCTCATACAATGAATTACATAATGTTAACTGCTCTTTCTCGCTTACATGGACATTCCAAAGGATTTTTCTCCGTATATACTTTTCCTCAATTCTCCATCTCACCAGAATCACAGCGTCGAAATAATTTAAAACGAGGACAAAAACCAGAATACAGAGATATAAAATCTAGAATTCTTTCGAAAGCTAAAAGAGATTTAAGTAAAGGTATTCCACCATTTTATCATGAATTTTCCAAAAACAATATCTATACAAATCATAGCTCAGAAAAAATGACAGGAATCGAAACTTCTAGCGTTGACTTTGTAGTAACCTCGCCACCTTTTTTAGACAAAGTAAATTACAGAGAAGATAATTGGATGAAGTGTTGGTTTATGGATATAGGCACTGAATTCACGGATGAAATTTCTATCCTGCATTCAGTAGATGGTTGGACTAAGTTCATAACAGAGTCCTTAAAAGAATGTTCGCGGGTAATGAAGAAAAACGCTCATTTAGTAATGGAAGTAGGGGATGTGATGTCGGGGAAAACGCTTGTTAACCTCGATGACGTAGTAATTCGTGCTTCCACTGGAACTGGTTTATCGTGGGAAAAAACTTATATTAATACCCAGAAGTTTACAAAACTTTCTAACTGTTGGAATGTTTCAAATAATGAAAAAGGAACTAATTCCAACAGATGTGTAGTTTTTAGAAATTTAAAGTAAATCAATTCTTAGGAGGCAAAGGTCCAAGCTTCTCAAGTAAAAGCTTATTTACAGAGCCTGGATCTGCTTTTCCTTTGCTTTCTTTCATTACAGCTCCAACTAAAGAACCAAGAGCACGGTCTTTTCCTTTACGATAGTCTTCAATTGCTTGTGGATTTTTTTCTAGGATTAAATCTACTAGTCTTTCAATTTCTTTATCGTCTTTAACAACGCTTAGCCCCTCAGACTCTACAATTTCTGCGGGAGACTTTGGTGAGGTTAGCATTTTTTCAAATACATCCTTAGCAATTTTACCGGAAATTTTTCCATCTACAATTAACTTTACTAATCCGCCAATGCGTTTTGGATCAACTGAGAACTCAGAGATAGAAATATTTTCTTTATTCACAATACCCAAAATCTCATCCTTTACCCAGTTAGATGTACGTTTTGCATCTCCTGAAACTTTTAGAGCTTCCTCAAAGTAATTTGCAATTTCTCTTTCTGCAGTTAATACTTCTGCATCGTAAGCTGGAAGTCCAAGAGATTCTTCAAATCGTTTTTTCTTTGCTGCCGGAAGTTCAGGCAATTTACTTTTCAACATGTCTACATCTTCTTGCTTTAAGACGATAGTCGGCAGATCTGGATCTGGGAAATAACGATAGTCATGCGCCATTTCTTTACTTCTCATAGAAACTGTTTTTAAAAGTGTTGCATCCCAAAGTTTGGTTTGTTGTTGGAATGTAAGTCCTCTTGCATATTGATCTTTTTGCCATTCTACTTCGTATTCAATTGCTTGTTTCACTGCTTTGAAGGAATTTAGATTTTTAATTTCTACACGAGTTCGAAATTCTTTTTCTCCGCGAGGACGAATAGAAACGTTTGCATCACATCTAAGTGATCCTTCTTCCATATTACAATCGGAAACTTCAATGTAACGAAGGATTGATTTAAGTGTGGTTAAATAGTGATAAGCCTCATCGCTAGATCTTAGCTCTGGCTCAGAAACAATTTCAATCAATGGTGTTCCGGCACGATTTAAGTCCACATAAGAGGCATTAACCGAAGGATCTGCAGAGTGCATGAGTTTTCCTGCATCTTCTTCTATATGAATACGTGTGAGGCGAATGACTGTTGGCTCCGTTTTACCTTTCATGGTAAAAGAAATTTGCCCGCCCAAACAAATTGGCTTATCGTATTGAGAAATTTGATAGCCTTTAGGTAAATCAGGGTAAAAATAATTTTTTCGATCGAATTTAGTAAATAAAGAAATATTACAACCTAAAGCAAGTCCTGCCATAATTGCCTTTTGGAGTGCTGACTCATTGAGTACGGGAAGCGCTCCAGGAAGTCCGTAGCATACAGTGGAAACTTGTGTATTGGGAGAACTTCCAAATACAGTTGGGCTTGGGGTAAAAACTTTTGTGGTGGTATTTAATTGTGCGTGAACTTCTAAACCAATAATTGTTTCATAATCAATCATACATTCTACAAGTTTAAATTGGTGTTTTTTAGCAATTCTAAAATCTATTTTGTAGCTGAATGCAAATGCCGTGGGTTTACCCGGCAGAATATCCTAAACTTTTTCGTTCAAAATATATTCTTATGAGCTAAAATACAACAAAAGATGTATTTGTTTTACTAAAACCTATATCCAATGGTGAACCAAATATTCCTTTTTTCAAGTGGATGCATTGTTGGGTATTTACTTCCTGTCGCAACTCGTATACCAGGATCAAAAAATTGTTCGTTCGTTGCATTAAAAACTTCAAATTGCATATACAGTCCAGTTAACGAAAAAATATCCTCCCATCTAATATTTGTCTTAAACATCATATAAGCCGGAATCGTTCGTTCTGGATTCGTAGCAATCGTTCTTCGTATATCCATATAATTCATTCCAATATGCGCAGAAAGATTTTTAAAAATGTACCATGTCATACCAAGGGAAATTTTATTATGTGCAATATTCGGAATTGGACCAGAGTTTGGAACAAACTTGCTATTAGTCGCCAGATTTAAAAAATCAAGTTGATAGTCATCACCAGCTCTTCCATAAGTGGAAGGAGAATTTGTAACTTGACTACTCATTTTAATATACTCTCCTTTATTATAAACGTAACCAAAATTTAATTTGAGACTATCTAAAAGTTGCGCATCTAAAAGAACTTCAGACCCATAAATTTTAGCACTCGCAACATTCTGATTTTGATTCCAATTCGTTCCAACAAGGTTCGGATTCGGCTCATTAGTCGCAACTTCTAGAATTAAGTTCGAAATTGTATTATAGTAGATAGCTATACTTGAATAAAAATTTTGAAGAAAACGATAGCCGATTCCTATTTCTGCTGAGCGCAAACGTTCCGGTTTAATGTCTGAATTTGCTTTTCTAGATTGAGTCGCATTAAATAATTCCCAAGCCGTTGGTGCGCGAAAACCTGTACCTAATAAAAGCTTTAACGTTAGATCTTTTGATACATTTAGAATGGCACTTAGTCTAGGAGTTTGATAATTTCCCCAGAACGTATTATGGTCGAACCTATATCCACCGGTTAGTGTCAATATATTTATTGGTTTATAACTAACTTGCGTATACGCACTATAAGTCGTATACGTAAATCGCCTATCGCTTCCATAAGCAGCAGGAACTACTGTATGTTGTGATTCGAGTCCAGAGATAATAGATAAACTTTTAGAAACATCCCAAATAAGCTTTTCCTTTATTTCATACGCGTAATCAGGACGATTATAACTGTTTAGCAAGTTAATATTTCCAGGCTTATAGTAAGCATAGGGTCCTGGATTTTTGTAAGATTCTTCATGACTAGAACTAACAACTTCAGTATGACGAGTAATTAATTCACTATCCAGACTCATTTTAGACGAAACATTATGCAAGTAACCGATAGTATTCGAATTATTTTTAAAGCTCCATTGACTTCCAGATATACCAACGGGGCTAATTCCATTTGCCCATCCAATCAATCTCGCCCAATTTCTTGCATCTGTATTGCCTGTTTCAAATCCTCTTTGTTTTAAATCAGCCGTAACTGTTCCATTGTCAAATGTCCCACGTCCTTGGAGATACTGCCAGTTTATTGTTTGAAATCGAAAATTTTTAAAATTAAATTTTGCAGTTATATTATAAGTATCCACACTCGCATTATTAAACTCAGGGGACCACCATGCACCAACTGATTTTCCGTCAGGCGTACAAGTTCCAGCACAGGATTTCTTTTCCAACGCATAGGATACATCGTTTGGGTTGACGTTTGGCTTATCCAACCTTTGAGTGTCCCCAAAATAAGGTCCTTCTGTTTTATAATAATATCCACCAACACTATAACCAATACCAGATAAGGTACTATTCCTAGAAGAAAAACTTACACTTGTTCCAGGATTACGGTAATTACCCTCCCAGTATCCATGTGTTACATCTATATGACTACCGGGATTGGATTTACCGTCCTTTGTTATAATATTTATAATTCCATTAAATGCATTTGCTCCATAAAGCGCTGAAGCAGGACCAGATACAACTTCGATTCGTTGAACATTATTCAAAGGGAAACGGATACTACCACCAAGAATAGCCCCTTCCGTTAAATTGTTATCGGGAATTCCGTCTATATAGAGCAGAGTACGCTGATTGTTTCCTACAAGTCCTCTTTGGTGAATTAATTCAGGAAAAATTCCATAATTATGAATAATATCAAAACCTGGTATGTCGCTTAACGCATCAACAAGCGTTCGATATCCCCTTTCCCGAATTTGTTTTTCTGTAATAATATAAACTGCTGCTGGGGCATCAGAAAGTCTCTGCTCTTTTTTGGAGGCAGTGACAACTATATTTTCTTCTAATTTAAAAAAATTTTCTTCTGAAGATTTTCTTCTGTCGATCTCTGTCTTGGTATCAATTAGATTTGAATCTTCTGATTTCTGACTGTTTAGTAATTCTTTTTCTTTTAGCCATGCCTCTTTTTCCTTTTTTAGTTCTTCGATTTCAGATTTTAATTTTTCGTTTTCCAATTCTACTATTTTTTTTGTTTCATTAGATTGGGCAAACGAAGAGTAAGTAAAAAGAAGTAATAAACCAATCACTAAAAGCAAATTCCGATTGAACGCAAATTGAATCTCTTTTGAAAATTGGGAATGCCGAAAAATGGCTGAACTTATTTTTGAAAAATGGTGTACAAACAAAAATATGCGCATGATTGTTATTAAACCCTATTTATTATAATTTAAAATTGTTTCAAATAATATTTGAATCCCTGTTTTTAAATGAATCACTCTAATACTTTCATTTTTGCCATGAATTCCATCTAACTCCATATCAGTAAGAAGAGCTGGAATTAAACCATAACACTTAAATCCATTCATTCTGAAATAAGACGAATCTGTTGTCCCAGGCGACAAAAAGGGAGTAACCACAGCACCAGGCACAACTTTTATCGCGGTTGCGGCAATAGTTTTAAAAAATTTACTATCCATCGGGGAAATAGTAGCAGGTTCGGAATGTTTAAGACCTTTCATATCTACTGCACCACGACCGTAAATTTTATCTTCAATCCGCACTCCATTAAACGGAGGATACTTCCATTCTGCCGCTTCTGCTTCAACAACATCCATATGATTCATAAAAATGATTCCACCGCCATCTTCTATCCCCGGAAGTTCGGCTATAAGACTAGTCCTATCTGGTTTTCCTGGATAAGAAATAAACTTAGTCTCTATTCCATTTTTTTCTAAAATTTCTTTTAGAAAATTCGCAGATTCAATTTCATTCCCACGAATTGTTTTGATACGTATATATTTTTGTAAATCGTTTGCTGCTTCTTCTGCAATTTGAGCAAAATCAGGAAGATTTTCGTTCTGGGTTTGTTCTTTAATTTTAATTCCAGATTCTGTAGAGAAAATTGTGAAAAGTATTAGAATTGAGATTAGTCCGATAGAGAGGAATGCTGCTTTTTTCATTTTTCCATTTTGGATAAAATGGTTTTTTAAAAGCAAGATATTTTACTTTAATCTATTTTTTTTCTTACCTTCTAAGTATTTCCAGAATAATATACCAAAAACTATAACTAAACCTAAAGACTCTCTAGCCTCTTCTACCTCTGCATCCTTAATCATACTAAAACTAAAAAGAGAACCAACACCATAATTTTTAAATGCAATAAAAATTGACGCTGCAAGAGTCATTGACCAAACAAGTGAAATCACGATTCCTGAAATTAGTAGGATTTTATAGAATTTTCCCAAACCTGCAAGCAAACATAGAATAGCCGCATAGCTATAAATAGCAACCCAGAGAATTGGATCCGGGTCATTCAATTGTACAAATGCGAATAAAAAAAACATTCCTGATAGAAGGAAATTAGTTATTCGCATAACTACTTATTGGCACCCCGTTCTTTTTGAGAAGCATAGTATATATATTTACGAGTACGCATAACGTCTCCAAGAGGTCTATGAGAAAGTAATGCATTCCAAGGGTCAAAAAAAGTTTTTTCAGTTTCTAAAGATAACTTTTTTCCTTCTTCCGAATCAAAGTCCTGTTTTGGAATCGTAAGTTTTGCTACAGTAATATAAGGTGCTTCTGTTTCATCCCAATCTACTGATGCGTCTTCAATAGGTGTAATTTTTTCATCTACAAAAAATTGAAGTTGTAAATCGAAAACAACCTCTTCTTTTGTTAAAATATTTTTTATATCTAAGGATAGGTCTGATTTATTAGAAGTATAGTTAGATTTGTTTAATTTAGAAACCAATCTAACTCGAGCTGCATACTCCCCACAGGCAATGGGAGCCGCTGAATAAAAAGTTTCTGTCAAAAAACCAGAAAACGGTCTTCCGAAAGTTTTTGCCGTTGCGGTTACTTTTTGTATACCACCGAAAAATCCATAAGAGCCAAATAAATGTTTTACCAAAGCAAATGGACTTTCGGAAGCAGCTAAAACAAGACTAATAAATGGGGCGGACTTAGAGAAAGCAAATGCGGGTTGGTTAATTAAGGTAAAGTCTTGGTGTTGCGTATTTCCATTTCCAAGTGCACTTGGTCCGTTTAAACCAAGAACTTTGATTGCAAAACCTCGAATGTCAGGAGCTGAATCAGATTTTACATCCACACCGCCATTGGAAATTCGAATCCAAGCATTGTAATTGGCAGGACTAGCGAATAACCCTTGTTTTGCGTAATCAGGAAGGTTGTCTAAAACTTGAAAGTTTGCCTTTAACCCACATAGCTGTTTTCTATGTAATGCACGTCCATTTCCAAATAGTTTTGACTTTTTTCTTTGAACTTCGATAATCTTTTCAGAATATTCTTGGAATCTTTTATCTTCATCCGAAGCTATTTCTTCGCGCCAATCCTTGTTTGGTGTTTTCATACTGGGTCATTAATCCTAAAGTTCATTTTGTAATTGGTCTAGTTTCATGCTTACATCTGTATTTGATGGGTTACTCTTTAAAAACTCTTTGAGAACAGATATTGCTTTTTCTTTTTCATTTTTAGAGTAAAACCAGAGATCAGCAAGTTCGATTACAGGTCTTGGATTTAAAGGATCTTTCTTTCTAAGAAGGAGGAAAATTTCTTGCGACTTTTCTGTTTCACCCATTAAAATTAAAGTAGATGCTTTTCCCAATAGCGCAAAATAGTCGTCATCCGATGTAAGAATTCGATTAAAACATTCAAGTGCTTTCTCGTATTCGCCTAACCCGCGTAAGCTGTCAGCGTAACGATTGATAATCAATTTATTGTTTGGATCGAAGTTAAGAATTTTTTCCCAGTAAAAGATAGCTCTTTTAAATTCTTTTTTTCCTCTGTAGGACTCTGCTAGCCCATACAAAGCAAAAAAGTTTCCATCATCTAAATTCCTAGCTCTCTCATAGTATTCTATTGCACGGTCAAAGTCTTTGATCTTGCGATAGCTGTTTCCAATTTCAGTTAGAATTTTTATATTATTCGGTTGAGTAGAAACTAATTTCTCCCACCATTTAATTGCATCTTGGTATCTCTGGCAGGCAAAGTACAAATGACCAATACCCACTATCACATATTGATCAGTAGGATTAATTTGGAGTGCGGACATATAGTAAATTTCTGACTCTTTGAAATTTTTCAATTTTCTATGCGCGTCTGCGACTCTACTTAAAATCGATGCGTCAGACATCGTTATATGTCTGTATTCCTCTGCAATATGAATTACTTGGTTTAACTGCTTCATATCCCTATAACAGTTCATTAGCCCCATAATGGAAAACTTATTCGATGTATCTAAGCTAAGGCAAGTTTTATAATATTTGATTGATTCTTCGTAACTCTGGGTTTTGTAGAGTAAATCCCCCATACCCACAAGTCCGTAGGTATTATTTGGATCGGTTTCTAGGAGCTCTGCAAATTTTTCTTTGGCATCTTTATATTTTCTTTGGTCAATTAGCTTATAAGCTTCTTTTGCAAGGGTTTTAATCTTGTTAAAGCTTTGATCTTCTGTGTTTAATGCTACGTCCGTTTCATTCATATTGTCAGAATATTTTTTCCATCTTTTAGGTCAAATTTCTATAAACTTTGGAAATAAAATAATTCAGAGAAATTTACCATTTTTTGAGTGAGATTTCCCTGATAGAAAAAAAATCAATTTTCTGTTTTTTTATTAAATTTTTAACGATTCTGAAAAATTTTCTTAACAAGTCTCATACATTTAAAAAACTGTAATACATGAGAAAGTGGCAAATTTTAATTATCATTATTTCGAGCTTATTACCATCCTGTAAGGAAAAAAATAAAGAGCCTGAAGCACAAATTTTAGGAACTCGTTATTCTAAAATAGACCAACATATTACCTCTTTACCAGGCTCCGCCAAAAAAGAACATAGAGTTAGTCTAGTCTATGCATTAGAAGAAGTTACGGTTCTTGAAAAATTATCCCAGGAAAAAAAGGACTATTTTAAACTTTCGACTGTAACGGGTAAGGAAGGTTATTCTCTTTCTACCAATTTTTCGGAAGCTGTATTATTTGTTGTAAAAGATGGTCTTAGTGCTTTTCGAAAACCAACTTTAACCGCAGGAACCAAAGGCAAATTCGCTCTTGGCTCGATTTGCTTTGTGAAAGAAATTCAGGGTGAATGGGCAAATGTAGATTGCCTTACTTCTAGCGTTAAAGACGGAATAGTCGAAGACTGGTACGATGTATGGATTCAGACTGCCGATGATAGGCTATCTAGAGATCCGCTCATCGGGCAAACAGCTCTTTTACTCAGAGACGCATATAAAATTATAAATAAAGCGAACAAACTAACTGGAACTGATAGAGACAAATTGTTAGTAGACGCTAAAGAAAAACTCATGAAGGCAAATGAAAAAGAAGACATTTTACAGCCAACGGTACTTTCAGTTCTGGTAAAGTATGGAATGATCGATGGAATGCCTTCCACTCCAACATCACCTCCCGTTGAAACCCAACCTCCGGGTAATCCGCAGTAGTCGGATAAAAAAATTTTGTAAAAAGGATAAATACAATGTCAGGAACAGAAAAAAAAGTTACAGGTGCTAGATTACTAATCGAACTAATGGAAGAAGCAGGCATTGAGGTTTGCTTTGGTTATCCGGGTGGAGCCATCCTTCCATTTTATGATGAACTTTATAAAAGTAAAATTAAACACTACCTAGTGCGTCATGAGCAAGGTGCAATTCATATGGCGGAAGGATACGCAAGAGCAACCGGCAAAATTGGAGTTTGCATAGCAACCTCAGGACCGGGTGCAACAAATCTGATAACTGGTTTAGCTGATGCCAAAATGGACTCAATCCCGATTCTAGCCATCACTGGTCAAGTAGCCACAAGTGCTATAGGAACTGACGCATTCCAAGAAGCGGATATTTTCGGAATTACAATTCCTATTACTAAATACAATGCTCTAATGAGAAGTGCGGATGATATTGCAAGACATTTTGAGGAAGCTTATAAAATAGCGATAGGCGGAAGACCAGGACCCGTACTCTTGGATTTTCCAAAAGATGTGCAAACCCAATTAACTTCTATTCGCAAAGCAGCAAAACTAAAAATTGCTCCTCACCATTACACAAAGCCGGAAATTAAAGGTGATGTAAAAGGTTTCGTAGAAGTATTAAATTCCGCAAAACGCCCTCTTCTTTACGTTGGTGGAGGCGCAATTAACGCCAATGCAGCAGAAGAAATCAAAGCACTTGCGCTTGCGGGTAATATTCCAGTAACCACAACTCTTATGGGCATTGGAGCATTTCCGGGAGATCACCCAAACGCGGTTGGGATGCTTGGAATGCATGGAACAGCTTACGCAAATAAGGCTGTACTAGATTGCGATTATATTTTAAATTTAGGTGCAAGGTTTGATGACCGTGTTGCCAAAATAGGTGACTTCGCAGAAAATGCAATTCGCGCACATATTGATATTGATTCTGCTGAATTCAACAAACGTATTGATGTGGATTATGTTTTACATGGGGATTTAAAAGATGCACTCAGGGCGATGTTACCCTATATACAAAAAGTAGATAGAACGGAGTGGCTAAACCATATTCAGAAACTAAAAGAAAACCATCCACTTGACTTCGATAATACAACAGATAATAAAATTAAGCCGCAAGACTTTATAGATAGACTCTATAAAAAAACAAACGGTAAGGCGATTATTACAACAGACGTAGGGCAGCATCAGATGTGGGCAGCTCAATATTATTTATTTGATGAGCCAAACAACTGGTTAACCTCTGGCGGGCTTGGAACTATGGGCTATGGGCTTCCCGCAGCTATTGGAGCAAAAATTGGTAGACCAGATAAAACAGTGATTTGTATTTCGGGTGACGGTTCTATTCAAATGAATATACAAGAATTAGCCACTATCACAATGTACAAATTAGGAGTTAAGATTCTTATTTTTAATAATAATTTTCTGGGAATGGTTAGACAATGGCAGGAGTTATTTTATGAAGAAAGGTTTTCTCATTCCGAATGGAATTATAATCCTAGCTTTGTTAAAATCGCAGACGGCTATGAAATCCCAGCAATGCGGATAACAGAAAAAGGCGAAATTGATAACGCGTTAGAATTTTTCTTAAAAGATGATGAATCGGCTTTACTCGAAGTTGTTGTTCCTGCAGAGGAAAAAGTATTTCCAATGATTCCAGCTGGTCAATCCCAAAAAGAAATGTTAGAATTTAAAGACTTAGCAAGTTTAAAGGCAGCAAAATGAAACATACACTGAGTATATTAGTTAACAATCATCCGGGCGTAATGAGTCATGTTTCGGGACTCTTTACTAGAAGAAGTTATAATATCGACTCTATCGCAGTTGGTGTTACAGAGAATCCAGAAATTTCTAGCATGACCATTGTTTTAAAAGGTGACGATTCAGTTGTCGATCAAGTAAAAAAACAACTTTTGAAATTACCAGATGTTCTTAAAGTTACTGATCTTTATTACATGGAAGCGATTACTCGTGAGTTGGTTCTACTTAAAGTTGAGGCTAAGGATAGTAACCGCACAGAGATTATTTCCCTCTGTGGAGTGTTCAGTGCAAAAATTGTTGATGTTACCGAATCCAGTCTCATGGTTGAGTTTTCAGGAAACGCAAGACAAGTGGCTGCTTTTATTTCCATGATGGCGAAGTTTGGAATTTCAGAAATGGCTCGCACAGGACAGATTGCGTTAGCTTGTCAGAGTGGCTAGATTTATTATCAACTTAGATTCGTAATAAGTCCGATATATGTAACTAACCAATGTTTTGCGAGATTTCTGGTTTGTTTTAAGTTAAGTATATGGCTATCCTACAATTTAAGAAAATAAGTACAAAGTTTATTACTCTTGCGGTATTTGCTTTAACCATTGCAATTCTCTTAACTGGCGGGATTAGTTATTTTACTGCCCGCACTTCGATTATTACAAAGTTAAAAGCAAATGATTTAATACAGATCGCATCCCTAAAAGCTGCACGGGTTGACTCCAGAATTGCACGTGCCATCGAAACTTCTAACCTAATAGCAAATGATCCTACCATTATCAGTTGGTTTAAGTCTGCTGAAACGAACTATCTACTAGGCGATCTTGTGAGGCAAAAATTAGATAGCTCAATTACTTCATCCGAATACACTAACGCATTTGCCGCGGATAGAATTACACTCAATTATTGGAAGAACAATGCAAAGACTAGTATATCATTGGATGCGGCTAATCCAAATAATGTTTGGTTTTACAATGCACTCAAAGCTGAAAAAAAAACGCAAATAAATATAAGCGCAGATTCTAAAAATGATGTCTATGTCTTTATTAATGTATTAATGGGAGATATAAAAAATCCAATTGGTATTGCAGGCGTTTCTATGAACTTTAATCAGGTCGCAAAAGAATTTACAGAAACGGATCCAACGTATGATGCAAGAGTTTGGCTAATTGACCACTCTGGCAAAATTAAAATTACAACGGATATAAAACACCTAAATGAAAAAATTGGAACTGTAACTAGTAAGGAAATTGAATCCGCGATTTTAGCTGATGCAAACAAAATATCCGTTTTAGAATATGACAGTAAATCTTCCAGGGGGCTAATCGATATTGTCCACGTACCACTTGCCGTCAATGATTGGGGAGTAGTATATGAAGTTCCTCGTTCTAAAATGACAGGCGCACTCAATACTATTGCGTTTGGAACTCTTGCTGTTTGCATCATTTCAATTTTATTTGTATTTATAACCTTTTACTATGGAACTCACTCAATCACGGATCCTATAAAAGTTTTAGTTTCAGCATTAGATTTAATTTCCTCAGGGGAAATAAATCAAAAAATTACAGTCGAAACACAAGATGAAATTGGAAACTTAGCGCATAATTTTAATTTGTTTACAAAGAGACTTTTAGCAATTCTAAAAACTGTAAAGGACAATTCACAATTAATTGCGACTTCCTCAAGTGAAATGTCTGACACAACAAAAACGTATTCTGCCAATGCACAAAATCAGGCTTCTACAATTGAAGAAATTACAGCTTCCATAGAACAAATTTCGGAGCGAGTAGAAGATGTGGCAAATCACACTGAGACACAATTTCATAACCTAAACTCTCTTTCCACCAAACTAAAAGACTTATCAATAATTGTAGAAGAGATGAATACTGTGATTCAAAAAACTCTCTTAGATACAAAATCAATTTCCGTAGAAGCTGTGTCAGGCGCAGATGCACTTAGTTCCATGAATACCAGCATGAGTCAGATAGTAGAAAGTTCTAAGGATATGAAAAATATTATTGAAATCATAAACTCCATTTCAGAAAAAATAAATCTGCTAGCACTAAATGCATCTATAGAAGCTGCGAGGGCTGGACAAGCAGGAAAAGGATTTGCCGTAGTTGCTTTAGAAATTTCTCGCCTTGCCGATCAAACTGCTTCTAGTGTAAAAGATATAGATTCTCTCATCAAAAAAAATAACAAACAGATTGCTAGCGGGATAGAAACCGTAAATGTGATGATGAAAAAAACAGATAGTATCAATTCTGGTGTAGATTCCATTGTTCTAAAAATGAATTCTATTTTTGACTATATGCAAAGACAAATTACGACTAAATTTCTTGTAGAAAGGGAAACAGAAGTCGTCAAAGGACAGGCAAGTGAAATCCAACAAATTACCCGCGAACAAAAAGTTGCGTTTAATGAAATTGTGAAAGCGATTACTTTTATTAATGAAATTTCTCATTCCAATACAGAAAGCTCCCAACTAATCGCCATAAAATCTCTTGAACTTTCAAAAGTTGCTGAATCCTTAAAGAAAAACGTAGATTTTTTTAAATTGAACTAACAGATAATATTAGCTCTCATTTAGTTTACAATTTTTTTCATTTGAGTTTTTTTTGATATATAAAAATTTACTATCTGCTATTCTTTTACTTTTAGAGGATTTTTTATGGATGAAATATTGACAAATGACGAGCTAGACGCATTACTTCATGCCATTTCAACTTCCACATCAGAAAAGACAGACGAGGACAATGTTGAACCCAAAAAAATTCGAACCTATGATTTCAAAAAACCAGATAAATTTTCAAAGGAGCATTTAAAATCCTTCCAGTATATTTTTGAGGCATTTGCTAGGGCTGCTTCCCCTGCTCTATCTATCAAATACGAGGCTCCAATTTCTCTTCATATTTCTTCTCTTGACCAACTTAGTTATGAAGAATTTTCTAAATTGATTCCAGAGAATTCCTCTCTCGGAATTGTAAGCCTTAAACCGCTCTTAGGTTTCTCTATTTTTGAATTTGAACCTTCCCTCACTTTTTCGATGATCGATTTATTATTAGGAGGAAAAGGAGAGTTTAGAGATAAACCCAGATCATTAACTGACTTAGAAATTCCAATCCTACAAAATATTTTACTAAATTTAATTAACTTAATGCGAGAAGCATTTGAATCCATCATCCAGATTAAACCATATTTAGAAAAAATTGAAACTAATTCTTTCTTTAAACAAAAGCTGCACTCAAGTGAAATTATTTTACAAGTTACTATGGAAGTTAAGGTCAAGGATAATATAAATTCCATGAATATATGTATTCCGTATTCCTCTTTAGAGCCTGTGATTCATAAGTTTTCAAATAGAAATCTAGACTCACTAGAAGAGGTTAATAAAGATTTATCTCAAGTTGAGCGTAAAAAGAAAATTTTAGACTCCTGCCTAATTCGAACCTATTCCGAGTTTCAGGCGGGTACAGTTTTTATCCAACCTAATGGAGAAAATGAAGAGATTTTTCATGAGGTAAATATTCATTTAACCCCCGATGCCAAGTCCAATCATTATTTTCGAACTATTTTTAAAAATTTTGTTCGAACGACAGAGGTTTTATAATGTCAGAAGACTCCCTCTCGAAAAAGGAAATTGAAGCACTTCTAGAGGCTACTTCTAAAAAAGAAGAAAAACCCCTTCTAGATAAAATTCAAACGGATCCCTTTGGTATTTTAAATAACGATTATTGGATGAGGGAAGCCTCAATTGAAAATTTAGAAAATTTAAAAATGGAAAACTTTAAAAGTTTATCGAAGAAAATGAGCGATAAACTATCCGCGTCGGAAAAAAATCTATTTAAAGAAATTTTAACCGCAATTCTTTCGGAAGTAATTAAATCAAAAAAATTCACTGGAATGGAACTGGGTAAAAAAATCGGATTTGAAATCGTCGCTGCAAAAAAAATAAGAAAACAATTTAAGCCCGGAATGCAATGTTATTATGGAAATTTTTCTGGCAGAATACATGGAATTTATTCTATTCTGCTCTCAAATGATACAACAGTTAAGATTGTAAAAGCATTGGATAAAATAGAGAATGCCGAAAAATTCAATCACCTAAAAAATATAAGTGACTGGCTGTATTCAGTTGTTTCTTCCTTTATGGATTCATTGACTTTAAAAATTGGGGAAGTAAAAAGCTCTGAGATGTACCAAGCAATGGTTACAAAATCCGATCAACTCATTCTTCCTGAAGGATCCAATTATTTTAAGATAGAGTTAGAAATAAGTATCGCAAGCGAGACATTTAATTTTTATTTTTTATTTTCTGTTTACAATGCCAAGAATATTCTAAATTATATTATTCAACTCAATCCAAACGTTAAGCGAAATCTAAGGACTCACCATCGTATAATTAAATCCATCGAAACAAAATTAAACCGTTTTATGGCAAATAGAGAAACTTACCTGAGTGAAAACGAAGTGGAAGAAATTTCTGGATTTATAAGCAAAAGTCTCTCTAAAGAAGAAAAAGGATTTTTATTAACTCCCATAAAAGAAAAAACAGAAAAATCTGATATTGAGATTAATTTAATTCGAATCATCATGTCGCTTTCAAATGAAATTATAGATAGACGCTACAAACTCAACGAGGCAGAAAAAGAAAGAAAAGAAAAACTATATTCCCTTATTTCTTCAATTCCATTTCCAGTAAATATTCGTTTCGAAGATGAAATTTTCGACTATAAAAATTTTAAGAATAGAACCCAAAATAATACAAGTCTAGAAAAGTTTATAGGCAAACGAGGAAGTTTAATTTTTTCAAATAAATCGCTACAAGAAATTGTTCTAAAAAAAGAGAATGAAAAATTTCAATTATTTGATCTGACGGATAATGTAATCCCAACAAAATATGAACTTCATTTGACAAATTCTGAAATTATGAATTTGGAACTAGAAGCAGAGATTGAGATAGGTAAATCGAAAATACCTTTAGATCAGCTAATTAATATCAAACCCGGAAATGTTATCGAGCTAAATAAAGAAATGGATGAACCAGTTTTTCTTGTAATTGAAAATGTAGTATTTGCAAAGACTACAGTAGTTGTAAGCAATGAAAAATTTGGAATATGGATTGAGGATATTGTAAATCCAAATGAAACTGGGAATAAAAATTTGGAAATTCTTCACAAGGAAGAAATTAAAAGCCAGACTAAAATTCCAATGGCTGATCTGCGGGTAATATTAGGTAAACTGAAACTTACTATCAAAGATTTACTTACTATGAGTAAGGGTTCTATCATTGAACTAGATAAATCTATTTTTGAACCAATACAAATTATCGTAGGATACGATCTTATTTTTCCTGGAGAAGTGATTGCTTTAGAGAATGGTAAATTTGGAGTTCGATTTGTGAACAATACGAGTCATTCTCCTAAAAATGTATCAGAGGTAATTGATTCACAAAAAGAACAAGACCTAGCAAAAAAAGCGCACGCTTCCGTATCAAATTTAAATCCATTTGAATTTTTGGAAAAATTAGAAGCAAACGCGATTGCAGGAATTATTCAAGGGGAAGATGCGCAGATGATAGCGATGATTCTTTCCTTTTTAAGCGCAGAAAAATCAGCGGCTATCTTGATAAGTTTAAATGAAAATTTACAAACGGATGTTGTTGCAAAAATTGCTGTAGGTCAAAAAGCGAACTTCGAAATTACAAAGGAGGTAGCTAAAGTTTTAGAGAAAAAAGTTTCGAATCTTGCCCACAATACATATACGAGTGTCCCAGGATTTGATTCGATAAATAAAATTTTGAATTCTACTGATAGTGAAAGTAAACAAAGAATGATTTCGTCTTTAGAAAATAATTTTCCTGACATTTATAATATCTTAAAATCAAACCAACTATAGAAATTTGAAGTAGGTAGGAAAAAATAAAAAAGGGATAGTGAAAACACTATCCCTTGGGAAAGAATCCTATCTAAAAATGACTCTTATTTTGTTTCTTCAGCATCAGATTCTTCGGTTTTGGTTTCAGCTTTTTTGCCTTTTCCTTTTCCCTTAGCTTTTCCTTTGCCTTTTCCTTTAGCTTTGCCTTTTCCTTTGCCTTTAGCTTTGCCTTTTCCTTTTTTATCAGTTTTAGCAGGCTTTACTTCTTTAGCGTCTTTGGCGTCTTTTTTTTCATCCGTCATTTCTTCTTTTGGTTCAGTTGTATCGTTTTCCTCTTCTTGAGAAAAAACGCTAGCTACAGCTAAAAAGGAAGTGATAAGAATAAGTATCCCGAGTTTTTTTAACATACTTGTCTCCATATAAATTTTAAGTAAAGAATCTTAGTACATAAGTTCTTACAACGCCATACTTTATCATATAGTTTCCCATGAAAAGTGAAATAAACAGTGGATTATAAAAAAATTTCCTGATAAATCTCCTCTCGTCCATCACGTAGGAGTGGTATACTCTTTATTTTTTTTTGATATTCTATCTTATTTTTCGCCTTCTCAAGGCTGAATAAAAGCAAATCATTTTGCGGAATATAGGCAGAATAATGATAGGTCTCCAGTGCTTGCACAAGGTAACTATACTCAGCAAAATCTCCTCTATCTGTATAAATTACCGGTGTTTTTGCGTAATAGGTCTCCGATAAAATCCCGTACCCGGGCTTTGTTAGGACATAGTCACAGGCTTTTACAATATCTGGGTAAGCAAAATTTTTTATATCCAGTATTTTTTCTCCCGTAAGTCCTTCATACCCAGAAACTACAATTCTTTGATTTTCTTGCAGATTTTCAAAATGGAATTTAGCAGAGATTCCATAAGCACCAAATGAAAAGAGAAAATATTCTATTTCAGGAGAGAAACCAATTAACCTACGAATCTCTTCTCTTTCCAAAAAACTATTCCTCCCTATAATTCCAATATTTTTCTTTCTTAAAATAGAATCCATCGGACAGTGAAACGGGAGTATAAAACCTAATTTACAAAGCGCATATTCCTCTCTCAAATCATTCGAATATTTTTGAAAATAGGAGTTATTTTTTACATAGTTTTGATAAATAAAATCCCAGGTAAAATTCCCAAGAAAATAAGATGGCAAATTTAACTTAGCCGCAAATACAAAAGGAAGAGAAGAACTATCAGAAATGATACAATCAATCTTTTCTTCTTGCAGGAAAGAGATTTCCTTTTCGACTAAGTTCGATTTTTCTTTTTCAAATTCGAAGATTGCTTCGAGAGTTTTGGAAACATCTAAGCTAATAGATGTTAATTGAACCATTCCTACATCAACTGCCACATCTCGAAAGAATAATCTTTCCCTTTGTTCCTTTACAAAATCTTTTCTTGTAGTATTTACGAAAATACGACAGTTTTCCTCTTTTTCAAGAAAATACTTTATTACTTCATAAGAGCGGCTAATATGCCCAAACCCATGCCCACTAACATAATACGCTATATTCACTATTCTACTCCAAAAAGTAATGCCTTTTAAAGATTACCACCGATGAGCACCGATAAAAGAACAATAAAAAAATGATATGGATTCAACGTGAACTCGACGTTAAGAATTAGAACCATTTGACAATATCAAATCGGTGTTCATCGGTGTAATCGGTGGTAAAAATCTTTTACTTTCCTTGCATTTTCTGACGTAATACTTCGTAGACCAAAATTCCACAGGACATTGCAAGATTGAGTGAGTCAGATTCTCCCTGCATAGGAATAGAAACAAGAGTATCCGCATGTTCTTTTGCATAAGGGGATAATCCATATTGTTCGTTTCCAAAAAGAAGTGCTGTTCTTGATTTATAGTTTGGTTCTAGGTAACTTTTTTTACCCTCTGGGCTAAGGGCGATTACCTGCACTTTATAACGTTTAAAATACTCAATTAGTTTTTCAATTTCTGCAATATAAGTTGGGAGAGTAAAAAGTGTTCCGGTGCTCGCCCGAATTACATTTGGATTAAATAGATCAATTCTTGCATCTGTTACAAACACAGCCGCAACCCCTGCCCCATCTGCTGTTCTTAAGATTGTTCCCAAATTCCCAGGTTTTTCCACACCTTCAATAATCAGAAACACACTACCCTTCTTATCACCCTCATAATCAAATCCAAAGTCAGGAGTATCTGCAACTGCCAAAAGTCCATCTGGTCTATCTCGATAGGAAATTTTTTCAAAGATTTTTCTAGGAAGTTCAATGGTCTTTGTATTGATATTCTTGATTAATTCAGTTTCATTTACCCCCAAAAAACATTCTGGGGAGGTATAAAGAGTGTCAAATTTGATTTTTCCAGAAAGATGAGCCTTTGATAATTCTCGAAAGCCTTCAATTACAAATTTGCGTTCTCTGTCTCGAAAACGTTTCTCTTTTAATTTTATAACATATTTTACTTTTTCGTTGGAAAAACTGTTGATATTTAATATATTCATTGTATT
>JAGOHK010000041.1 GCA_017996175.1 Leptospiraceae bacterium | reverse complement strand
CCGACATACAAAGCGTATTCGCTACAGTTCCAGAAATAGAAAAGGCGATTATCTATGGTTCACGAGCAAAAGGAAATTTTAAAAATGGCTCTGATATTGATATTACTCTTAAAGGAAAAGTATTGAACCTAACTATTCTAAATCAAATTCTTTTAAAATTGGATGATTTATTTTTACCCTATAAATTTGATATTTCGATTTACCATCAAATAAATAATTCTGATCTACTCGATCATATCCAAAGAGTAGGAATTTGTTTTTATGAAAAAGTCTGACGCATAACTGATATATACTGATTCAATTTAATCGTTACGCAAGATCGGAAGCTTGGCGTATATCGCTTCTAAATCATGAATTTTTGCAAAAGACATATTCAGAAATATGAATATAGCTTTTAGAGCTTTTTCAATTGATTGTTTACTCAAATAGCATACGTTTCTAGGAAAAGTATTTTCGATGGATAATAAGGTTTCTGCGCTAAGTAAATCTTCTTCGGAATATAAAATCCACTTTTTCCATTTAGGCGATTTTTCTGCCATAAATAACCTTTCCCTTTTCTGGAATTACTTTCAGCTTATGTTCCATTGGAGTAAATGAATCTTGATAAAAAAATACCTTCACAGAGCAATTGAACCCGAATTGACATTCTATCAAGCATATCATATTTTTCCCTTCGGTCCGGCTCAGGGCAATTATCTGTGTTTATTCCACCCTTCGCTCCAAGGATTCGCGACCTTCGCCTGGTAATTCTTGCTTAATTTTCCAATAGAAATATTTCCCTATTTAAAAAAAATGACAGGTGTATGAAAGAAGATAAGAAACAAGAAAACCCTTACTCAAAAACAGTTATTTTACCGACGACAGAATTCCCGATGAAAGCGGATCTTTCCAAAAGAGAGCAAGCTACAATCGCTAAATGGAAACAAGAAAAACTTTTTACCAAGATGCGAGAGTCTCGCTCTGCGGCTAAGACGTATGTGCTGCACGACGGACCTCCGTATGCAAATGGAAATTTCCATGTGGGACACTCGTTAAATAAAATTCTAAAAGACATCATTGTAAAATCAAAACACCTCGCCGGCTTTCATACAGATATTATTCCAGGTTGGGATTGTCATGGTCTTCCGATTGAAGTCCAAGTTTTAAAAAATTTAGGCAAGGACGCTCCCAACACAAGTCCGACCGAGCTTAGAAAAAAATGCCGTGAATACGCAAATGAATACGTGGGCAAACAAAGCGAAGACTTAAGTCGATTCCTTTGTTTCTTTGATGAAGACAGAAAGTATCTCACCATGAGCCCAGACTACGAAGCAAAGATCATCGAAGTCTTCGGAGATTTATTTAGTAATGGTTATGTTTACAAAGGTAAAAAACCGGTATATTGGTGTATTGCGCTTGGGACTGCCCATGCTGAGGCAGAGATAGAGTATGCGAACCATACTTCTCCTTCTATCTATGTAAAATTTCCAGTGATTGGAGAGGCTAATACAAGTTGCCTCATTTGGACAACTACTCCTTGGACTCTTCCAGCAAACTTAGCAATTTGTTTTAACAAAGACATCGAATACTCCGTGTATTCCTCCGAGTCTCATGGCAAACTCATATTAGCCGATGGACTAAAAGAATCTGTAGAGGCAAAATGTGAAATCAAATTAGAAAAAGTAAAATCTATTTCTTCAGATGAATTATCTAAACTAAAATTCCAACATCCTTTTATCGACAGAATTTCGATTCCTCTTTTCGGAAATCATGTTACTCTAGAAGCGGGAACTGGTTGTGTTCACACAGCACCGGGTCATGGGACGGATGACTATAGAGTGGGAATCGCCGCTGGACTTGAACCGTATAGCCCTGTAGACGATCGTGGAAAGTATACGCATGAGTTTGCGCTCATGGAAGGTGTGCAAGTATTTGAAGCAAATCCAAAGATTGTGGAACTATTGAAAGAAAAAAATGCGTTAGTGCATTACTCAACCTTCGAGCATCAATATCCACATAGCTGGAGAAGTAAAAAGCCTTTGATTTTCCGTGCTACTCCCCAGTGGTTTTTTAAAATCGACGAAAAGGATTTACGAAAAAATTCTCTCGACGCAATCGACAAAGTAAAATGGGTTCCCGATTGGGGAATCACCCGTATCCGCTCTATGGTAGAAAATCGCCCTGATTGGTGTTTGTCTCGCCAAAGAAATTGGGGAGTTCCAATTCCTGCATTTAGACTAGCAAACGGCGAAACTTTTATGACTCCCGAAACTGTAAAATACTTTGTGGACATCGTAAAAAAAGAAGGTATCGAAGTTTGGTACACTCGTGAGCCAAAAGACTTACTTCCGCCTAACATTAAATTGCCGTTTGGAGATGTGAAAGATGTAATCAAAGAAAATGATATTTTAGATGTTTGGTTTGATTCTGGTGTTTCTAACTTTGCTGTGCTTGATTACAAAGGTGAATCTCCGGCTGATCTTTATTTAGAAGGCTCGGATCAACATAGAGGTTGGTTTCAATCAAGTCTTTGGCCTTCGATGGCACTGCGCGGTATTCCGCCTTTTAAAACTGTGCTTACTCATGGTTATGTGCTAGATGAAAAAGGTCATGCTATGTCTAAGTCATTGGGTAATGTCGTTAATCCTACAACGGACATCATCAACGTCTATGGTGCTGATATTTTGCGTCTCTGGGTTTCTTCGCAGGACTTTAGAGATGATGTGAAGATTGGAAAAGAAAGCATCAAAAATGTAAGTGAGCAGTATCGCAAGATTCGAAATACCTTCCGTTATCTACTTGGAAATCTTGCTGGTCATACAACTGCGGATACTGTTCCTTATCCCGAAATGGAAGAAATCGACCAATACTATCTGGCACAGCTTTACAATCTTTCCGAGGAATTGAAACAATCATACGAGACATTTCAATTCCATCAGATTTACCAAAAGGTATTAAAATTTTGTGTAAGTGAATTATCCCAAGATTACTTTGAAATCATCCGCGATAGAATGTATTGCGATAGACGTGACTCTAAAACCAGACGCTCTTCTTGCACTGCATTAGCCGTTATCCTCGAATCGCTTGTAGTCTTACTCGCACCTGTATTAAGTTTTACAGCAGAGGAAGTTTGGGAAAGTTATGGCAAAAAAACTTCTGTGTTCTTAGAAAAATTTCCTGACCTAAGTGCTTACAAAAACGAAGTCTTAATCACGAAATTCGAAAAGGTATTCGAGACAAAAGAGCTAGTGCAAAAAGCACTCGAAAACGCCCGTCAAAACGGTAAAATCGGTAAATCACTCGAAGCAAAACTATTTGTGAGTTATAAAAATTCTTCTATCTTGGAAAAACTTTTTTCCCGTGAAGACTTTGAATTGTTCTATGTAGTTTCGCAAGTAGAATTTGAACCGATTGGTAATTCTGTTGAACATACATTGTTAAGTTCCGCCGAGAACGAAGAATTTTTGATCGAAGTCACTCTACCGGCTAATCCTGAATGCCCACGCTGCTGGAGGCATACACGCGATATCCACAAAGGTGGACTTTGTGAGAGATGTAAGGCAGCGGTTTAATCCCCCTTAGTGATACTGTGTAAAAGCAAAGAATTTAATGAACCAGGAAGCGCACCGAAGTTCACGAATGTTAAAACTTCCTAGGAAATTTCGAGTTTTTCTTCGAGTTCTTCGTGCTCTTCGCGGTAAAAAATATCTTTTTACAAGTCCCTATCAGTTAAAGCAAATTCGTAATTGCCCCGTTTGATGCAGATTGAACAAGATGCGCATACTTAGCTAAAACCCCCGACTTGTAACGAGGTTCTGGTTTTTTCCAAGCTTTTAAACGAGTAGCAATTTCTTCGGCGGAAAGTTTTATTTCGAGAAGGTTCTTGTTTGCGTCTATCGTTACAGTGTCGCCCTCTTGGACAATGGCAATCGGACCACCATCAAATGCTTCTGGGGTAATATGACCGACTACAAGACCATGAGTTCCACCACTAAAGCGACCATCTGTCATTAGCCCCACATCTTCGCCGAGACCTTTTCCGATGATAGCGGCAGTTACAGCAAGCATTTCGCGCATTCCGGGACCACCCTTTGGACCTTCGTAGCGGATAATGATCACATCTCCCTTTTTGATTTTGTCAGCCATGATTGCTTCAAAACAAGCATCTTCTGAATCAAATACTTTTGCTGGACCAGTAATATCAAATTTATGTAAACCAGAAATTTTTGCTACAGCCCCATCAGGAGCAAGGTTTCCTTTTAGAATCACAAGTGGACCTGAGGCAAAGAGTGGTTTGTCTTTAGAACGAACGATGATTTGATCTTTAGCAAGACTAGGCATGTCTTTTAGGTTTTCGGCAACGGTTTTACCAGTTACAGTCAAACAATCTCCGTGGAGCATTCCATCGGCTAACATCTGTTTCATCACACCATGAACGCCACCCACTTTATCTAAATCAAACATTGCATACTTTCCACCTGGTTTTAAATCTGCCAAGTGTGGGGTAATCTTACTTATCCGGTCGAAATCTTCGATGGTCAGACCAACGCCCATTTCTTTAGCGATAGCGATTAAATGAAGTACCGCGTTTGTTGAACCACCGAGGACTAGAACAACACGAATAGCATTTTCAAATGCTTTTTTGGTGAGAATCATTTTGGGAGTGATATTTTTTTTGATTAACTCTTGGATGGCAATTCCTGCTTCATAACAATCGTTCGCCTTACGCGCACTAACCGCAGGCATAGAGGCAGAACCAGGTAAACTCATCCCAAGTGCTTCAATAGCGGATGACATTGTGTTAGCTGTATACATTCCACCACAGCTTCCCGCGCCTGGAATTGCGGTTTGCTCTACGCGAAGAAATTCTTCTCGTGTAATCGTTCCCGCGTTAAATTTTCCAACTGCTTCAAATACAGAAACGATATCAACATCATGCCCATCACAAGTTCCAGGCATAATCGAGCCACCATAAACGAATAGCGAAGGAATATCAAGTCTAGCAAGAGCCATGAGACAACCTGGCATATTTTTATCACAACCACCGATTGCCACCACTCCATCAAAACGCATTGCGTTAGTTACCACTTCTATCGAGTCCGCAATTACTTCACGTGAAGGTAAGGAATAATGCATCCCTTCGTGACCCATAGAAATTCCATCGGATACAGTAATCGTATTAAAGATTTGAGGCATTCCCCCTGCACGGCGAATTCCTTCTTTGACTTTTTCGGCAAGTTTGTTGATATGCGAATTACAAGGTGTAATCTCAGACCAAGTGGATGCAACTCCAATCATTGGTTTTTCAAAGTCTTCGTCTATAAATCCCACTGCTCTAAGCATAGCACGGTTAGGCGCTCTCATATCTCCACTGGTTGTCATACTGCTTCTGCGTTTTAAATTTTCTGCCATTGTTTTTCCTCTGAGTCTTTAAAAGATTACCACCGATGGACACCGATGGACACCGATGGACACCGATAAAATATTATTTTGACTTTACGTTAATTTTATTTTTTATTAATTATATCTATGCTTTTAGTAAATTGTAGATAAGCCTTTATTGTAAAGGCTTTTTTGGAGTGTTAGGAAAGGCTAGCAAGTAGTTTGCTTATTTCCGTGTCTTTCTTTTGTATAAAGTCAATTAGCTCTTTCGGAGTTCGATTGTCTTCTTCTGATTTTCGATTTGGATTGACCGCCTTTAAATCATAGACTGAATCTTCTATCGCGGAAGCTTTTTTTAGAAGGTCTTTGACTTCCTCTTCTTGTTTTTTGTCCAAAATTGGATTTGTATCTTGAATCACCTTTGCCGACTTACGTAAAGTATCCGCTTCTAGCTTTGCAGTTTTTTTCGGAGTCCACTTTTGTTCTATCTACACTCGCAACCATTTCGCTAATTACTTTTTGGCGAGAAGTTGCATTTGGTTTATCTCTAAGCTTTTTAAGATAGGGAAGTAAGTCTTGGTTTACAAATTGAAAATACGTTCCAGAACTACTTTTTTCTGTGAGCGTATAACGCTTGTTACCTTGTGCTTTAGGATTTTTCTCTAATTCTTTTTTATCAAAGGGAGCCGCCCAGTCTTTCCAGCGATAAGGTTCTTCCAAGGAAAATTGGTATGGTTTACTTAGAGTAGCGGCTACTTCTGCTTCTCTTTCTTCCTTAATGTCAAGGATGCGTAAAAATAAAAGCCATGTTAGTTCCGGCACATACTGCAAAGCACCCGCACAATTGGAACGACGCAAAATATCACACGCCGCCCAAATATGTGAGTCAAGGCTTGCTTGGGTTGTAAATTTTTTAGTTGGTTTAGTCATTAATATTTATTTAATTCTTCCTGAATCATCTTTGGATCCTGTCGATTATCCAAAAAGCGGATAATATATATTTCTCTTTCAATTTCTAGTTCCATATAATACAGAGAGACTTGTTTTACAAGAACACATCGGCGAATCCGTTTTAATTTATTTATAAAAGGAAATATTCCAGGCATTTCAGAAATTGTATCAATTTCTTTTTCAACTTTTGTTTGAAATTTTATAACAGAATTAGTTCCCCAATTGTCATGTAGATACCGTAAAATTTCTTGAAAATCTAAAAGAGCATCGTCTGACCATTTTACTTCATAAGACATTTCATAACTCTTTTATAAATTGATCTATTTTTTGTTTAGCTGTAGCATGGGAAATGACTTTTCCTTGTTTTATACTATCTAATCCTTTTTCAATTTTTTCCTTTTCCAAGTTTGTTAGAGTATCCCACTCCTCGGTTTCCTGCTCGGATAAATACAAAATCTTTTCTAACTCAAGCAGAATTGAGTAATCAATCAATCGAGTAATTTTAGAAATTAATTCAATTTTTTTTGCTTCTATATTCATTGGTTCCATTTGAGCGGTTATCATATTTCCTCACTTACTATATTATTTTTTCCTGTGCTTTTCGTTTCATTGTGATTGTATCAAAATTTTTAGTTTTCATATATTTTGATTCCATCTATTCTTTCGAAATGTTTACGGTTTAGAGTTAATACTGGTAAATGGTTTAAAATTGCAGTTGCTCCAATAAAAATGTCTCTAAACTCAATAATCTGATTTTTTGACTTTAAATCGTTATAAATTTCTGCGGACTTCATTGCTGTGTCATAATTGAAAGGAAGCAAAATTAAATCACTGGTTAAAACTTTAATTTCTTCTTTTTTCTTTACTGTATTAGCACCCATGAATAATTCATAAATTGTTATACTTGATACATACCAATCAGACTCATCGGGTAATCGTTGTAATGTGGTATCATTTTTTTTCGTAGCACGAAGATATTCAATGAAAATATTAGTATCAATTACCATGAAGGCACATTCCAATTAACAATTTTATTTTCTTCAAATACTTTTAGGTCATCCTCAGACCAAGTAGAAATTGTGAGTATTTTTTTCTTATATTCCGAGAGCTTGCTAGGATTTTTTCTAAGAATTAAAAGATTCACCATATCTAAAATTATCCTTTGCTCATTGAAATTTAAACTATTAAATTTTAATTCGAGTTCACTCATTTCTATTTCCTCGCTTACAAACTATTCTATCAATCCCTATAATTAAATTCAATCTCTTTTTGACCACTGATTGTATAGATTCCACAGATTTACTTTTTTCAATTAAGCCCAATCCGTGCAGTCCCCTAACCCGCTCCATCCGTGTTACCAAACACTTCCCTCAAAAACGCCTGCGGCAAATCATCTATAGCCTTCTTCTTCTCCGTGAGCGCCTGCACAAGAGTATCCACAGTTGTAAACTTCGTTTGTAAATAGTCGGCGATTTCTTTTTGGACGGCGAGTGGCGGGAGTGGGATTGGGATTTTATTTAAGTTTTCTTGATTCAACTTAGGTTGAGCGGAACCTGAAACGAAAATATTAATGTCAGCATAATTAATATAAAACTCAACAAATTGCTGGGTAATCCTACTTTCAAACTTTAAAACATGTGCATGATTATTAATCCAAGTTTTACCGGATATAGAAAAAGCTATCGGTTGAGTCCTTGAAATTAAATTTGCACCGTCCTCACTTACAAGTAACAAGTCTTCATCAAAAATGTAATCTTCTACATAATCAACTACGCCTGAAGCCCCATAATAAGGAATGTTTCCCTTATTGCGAACATTTGAAGTAATTGGAACACGTTTACTATCCAAATTTTCACACATATCGCCTAATTTTACTTTGCCCCAATCTTTGCTTTGCTCGGAAGAAAACACTTCTCTCAAATACGCTTGCTTCAATGATTTAACGGCTTCGAGTTCTGCTTTCACTGCTTGTTTTGCCTCTTCCACACACGTTAGGCGAAATTGTAGGTAATCCGCGATTTCTTTTTGGATGGTGATTGGCGGGAGAGGGATTGGAATTTTTAGAATATCCTCTCGACCGATACCTGGAATTGCTGACCCTTCGGATTCATTCTGGAAGTGAGCATATATATTATCCAAATAATAATAGAGGTAAAGATTATTCACATTGCTCTTTACTCTTATTGCCATTAATTGACGGCTAATACACGTTAATTCATTGTCTAAGATGTTTAGCTTACCAGTTCCTGAACCTTTAACTGTAATGAGTATATCATTTTTCTTTGCTAAGACTTTTGGATATTCAGTCCATCGTGTTATGATAGGATGTAACAAACCAAAGTCAGACGGACCCGTTAAATACGGCGTTCCAATACTATCAGTGTTATAATTGTCTGCCTCAATATGCTGACCACTAATAAGCTCACACATATCGCCCAGCTTCACTGCATCACTTGTCAGAATCGCGGATTTAAAGGATGACGCAGATTTCACGGATTGATTTTCTTTTTCTTGTCCGCGTAATCCTTTAATCTGTGTCATCCGCGATTCAGACACTTTTCACCAACCTCTTAAATGTTAAACTTTTGCTACCGAAGTTTATGAGTAATCCAACTTCTAATTTATAGGCTTTTAGATAGTTGAGAGCTTGTGCTAAATGCACATCTTCAAGTTGAATGATTGCTTTAAGTTCCACTAAGACTTTTCCTTCTACTACAAAATCAGCTCTTCTTTTTCCGATTGGTTTTTCTAATTCTTTATAATAAATATTTTGTTCAATTTCTCTGTCAAATTCTAAACCGGCCATTTTCATTTCATAAGCTAAGGCTCTTTGATAGATAACTTCCTGAAATCCGTTCCCTAAAAATTTATGAACCTCAAACGAAGCCCCAATTATCTTTTTAGTAATGTCCTCATATTTTAAATCAGTATTCATATTAAGCATAATCCTTGATCGCAGATTTGAGCACAGATTTTATGGATTCCGCAGATTTATTTTTTTCAATTAAGTCCAATCCGTGTAATCCCTTAATCCGTATAATCCGCGATTCAGACAGTGAATAGCTTCCATTTCGTTTCCTGTAAAAGTTCTCTCGGTGCCAAGCCGGATTCTTTTAGACCAATAATACCACCGGCGCGGTTGATTTCGGGGACTTGGAATAAGTAGCCGCTTTCTAGAATTTCGGTTCCGCCTTTTATGAATTGGTTTAGAATTTCTTGTAGAACAGAAGAAGTGCGTTTGGGAAAAGCGAGAAGCCAATCTTTGTTATGCGCTAGGAAGTTAGAGACTCTACCTTTTCTGGTTTGCGGCTCGGTGTGGTAGCCAAGTTCGGCTAATACGTCAAAGAGGTCAAAGTCGGACATATTGGTTAGCTTTTGAACGACTAATGCGGATTTGCCGTTAGAGGGAAGTCTTTCCATGAGAGATTTTCTTTCTTGTGGTTCAATCCATGTTTTGCGAAAAAATTCTACAGTTTCGGAAGAGTGAACTAGAACATCGACAACACGCTGTTTGTAAATGTCGATACTCACAGGTTTTGCCTTTCCTTCTTCTGAGATGAGCATTTGATGATCTACATAATGAACTAGAATATCGTCAAATCCTTCCACGTAGGGAAGTATGACAGGCTCTGGATCACCGCCACCACCACCGGTTTTTTTGTCTGATTTTTCTTTGGTTAGTTTAGATAGAAATTCTTTTCCGAAAAGTCGAGTGCAATTTGTATAATCATAAACTCGAAACATGAGTTTGTTGGATTCAGGATCAAGTCTCGTTCCACGACCGACCATTTGGTAAAATGTAATCGCTGATTTCAAATACCGAAAGAATACTACATTTTGGAGTCTAGGAATATCAACACCCGTAGAAAGCAAATCAACAGTAGCCGCTATGAAGTATCTTTCGGGATTTCCTTTGAAGGTTTGGAGATTTTCACTTCCACCGGCAGTCGTACATTTGAACGCAAAATGCTCCTTAGGCTCTCGATTGTTTTCATCACAATACTTTTTATAAATTCTTTCTAGCTCGGCGACTACCAAATCACAATGAGTGTCTCTAGTGCAAAATATAACGGTTTTCTGTTCGGGTTTTCCCGATTCACATAGATAGTCAAACAAGTCTTTACACATCGCTGCGACTCTATCGGGTAAAAGAATTTTCCCTTCGTAGTCGTTCTTTTCGTAAATGTCTTTTAGCTCTTTCTCACTTAATAATCTTCCAGTGATATAATCTTTGGGTTTAAGTTTGATTATCTGTGCGAGTGTTAAACCAGTGTCATCAATATTGACTCTACCTTTTAGAATTTCACAAGCGGCAAGGTATCCATCTTCGATTCCTTGGCTGATGTCATATTCATAGACAGGTTCGCCGAAGTATTTGAAATTATTCGCACTTATCTCAGAGTCATTTTTGTTGTCATCGATCAACTGGCGCGGAGTCGCTGTTAGCCCTACTTGGACTGCATCAGGATTCTTTTTTAAAATTTCAGACCATTTGCCCCAAGCAGAGCGATGGCATTCATCAATGATTATATGACTAAATTCATTCTCTGAGTAGAATTGATTTAAAAAACTTTCCGATACTTCGTCGTTCTCTTCTTCTTTTTTGTCTATTCCTAAAGTCTGATAGGTTGCAATATGAATCTTTGCATTCTTCGCGTTATTTCGATTATCCCCTGTTTTGTAAACCTCGGCGGTATCACTTCCAAATATATTTTTAAAGGCGTTTAATCCCTGTGACCTAAGTTCGTCTCTATCACAAATAAAAAGAGCTTTTCGCATATCTCCGGCAGTTGCAATTTTATGAAGCAAGTGAACAGCGATGAAAGTTTTTCCAGCGCCAGTGGCTAAGGAAAGTAATACTCTACTCGGTTCCTTTTTAGTTTTACATTGGGCAATTTTTTCTAACACAGCACGGATAGCAGCATCTTGGTAGTATCGTCTTGCGTCTTCTCCACCTTTGTATTTGCTACTGAGTGGCTTAGCGACAGTATCCGCCAAACCAAAACCCATGTGAAATTCATATTTTCTTCTGAGATCATCGGGACTTGGGAACTCAGACATGGGTTTAGGAGAACTTGTCTCTCTAGTGAAACGATTGAATTCTACAAACTGGTGTCCATTTGAGGAATAGATAAATTTCACATTTAAACGTTTACAATCTGCATAAGATTTTGCTTGTTCAAGTCCTTTTGAGGGGGAATCGGATTCTGTCTTGGCTTCGATGAGGGCAATAGCGATTGGTTGCGATGTTTCATTTAAGCGGATACGAAGTGTATAGTCCGTTCTGCCTTTTTTGCGGCGAACAGCTTTTCCATCAATGATATCAACAGTCGGAGCAGTTTCTTCTCGTTTGATGAGTGCGTCATTCCAGCCATTTTGTAAAAGGGCAGGATCAATTAAGTCTCTGCGTGTTTCTGATTCGTTTCGCTTACTTAGCATTACCCTCTCCGACTCTTCCCAAACCTAGGCTCAATATAAGAAATAAGCGACTTACTAGCAATTAGCCCCCGCTCTAGAAAATATTTGATTTTGCCCATTGTCAACACTCGTCGAAAGAAAATAGCATTCTTAGACCAGACTTCTTCGTCATCGAGGCAACCTTTTTCGCGGTTATGGAGAGATTGGAATAGTTCTAGTTTTTTGGTGAAGCCAAATTTCTTTTGATTCAAACTGAGTTTAACTCCGAATAAATGTCCGTATTTTACAAAATCTGGATGAAGGGTTGGGTCTATATGGATTGAGAATATATGTGCCGATTTGGCTTTTTTTTCTTTGATTTCTGCTAGTTCAAAATACATTCTAAGAGTTTGGGAATTACTTAACTCTAAGAAATTAATTTTCTCTGGGAGTAATGTTGTTTTGCCGTAACGTTTTTGTTTGGCGAGTGTTGAATAGTGAGTCATCGTAGTAAATTTTTCTAACTCATAGCGATAGTAGTCTTCCGTATAACGCATTCTAGAACGTTTAGAAATATTGATAAAAAATCTTTCTATATCCGACCACATTTCCTTGCCGATAGAGTATGCCGCAAATACTGCAACAATAGATTCTACAGAAAATAAATCATCGGGTTTGTATTTGTAAAATATTCCAGCAATGAGAGAACCAAGTGTTAGACCAAAAAACTTTTGAAATTTAGGAAGCATCTTTGAATACGCAGAAAGATGATTTGACTCTACGTCTTTTACATATTCTTCGAACGGATAAAAGCTAACCTGTTCAGAGCTGATTCTTCTACTGTACGGATAAAGTACTATATGAATTTCTATCGAGTCGTACTCTGTTAACTTATCGATTCCATGGAGGCTCACATCATATAAATTGGGGTGACGTGGGCTTTTCTCTAAGTAAATTAGATTTTCTGGAAACTCAATGTCCATTATACAATCGCATTCAATATTTGGAGTAGACGTTTTGCACCTAAATTTTCTGGTTCCAATTCTAATACTCTTTTTGTAAGCTGAATAGAAGTTTCGTTTTTACTCATTAAGCGGTTAACGTCCGCTAGGTTGAGTAAATTCAATGTATGATCGGGGTCAATCGCTCTTAACCGCTCTCCCGCTTCCATCGCCATATTGTAATGACCCAGCTTTTTTTCTGCCATAGAAAGGTAATACCAAAATTCTGTATAGTCAGGATCATGTTGCAGATACTTACGAATTACCACTACCGCTGAAATATAATCTCTAGCTTTAAAAGAAAGTAATCCGTAAAGTTTATTGATTTTTGGATCTTTCTGATTTGCTTCTGATCTATTATAAGTTATTTCGAGTAATTGTCTTGCAGCCTCATCCTTGTTATCACGGATGAGTTTTTTACATTCACTGTAAACCCCTTCCAAATCGTCATAGTCAATATCCTGTGGCAAAATAATCCCCGGTTCATCTTGGGGATGATCGTATTTAACCGGAGATTCTTTGAATCCAATTCTGAGAATCGAAAAATCATCAATGAACTCACCTGAACGTTGTAACCCGTGGTAAATTTCTTGTATATTCCCACGCCCTGCAATCACATGTTTTAGAAACAAAGTCTCATCTTCATTGATCGTACGAACTGGCTCTTCGGGAGTTAAATCAATATCATCCCTTCCGTCTGACGCAAGTAGAATTACATCTCCCGGCTCCAATTCAAATTTGAAAACTTGGAAAGGAATTTCTGAATCAAGTCCTAATTTGCGTAAATTCAAATTATTTTCAATGAACTCTGCTCTCCCATTTCTATAAAGTACAGCATAAGGATGTTCTGCGTTAAAATAATATACTTCCCCTGTTTCGTCATTGATTAACATTACCGTGCAAGATATTACCATTGAGCCGTTAAATGTTTTAAAGACTCTATGTGTCTCGTAGTATACGTCTGTTAGCCACATCTCAGGAGGTTTGTCAACCACCCAGTCTTTTGCAGCAGATCTAGACATGATGGAATTCATTACAACTCCCATAACAATTGATCCACCCGCCCCCTGCATGGATTTTCCCATGGCATCCCCATTCATCGCCATCGTGTATCGAGTGAATTTGGTCTTTGTGCCAAATCGTAAGTTACCGGTAACACAGATATCTCCGCCAATTTCTACTTCTTTTCCTTTGAATTCAAAATGTTTTTTTTGTTTAATCATAAATTCAGTTTTAGTGAATTCTGATTTATTTGCATTCATAAAGAGTGGTTTACATAAAAGGGAAGTGAGGAAATAATCCCCATCTTGTTGAACTTTTAATTTTTGTACCTCGTCCATTTTCTCTTGGACTTCTTTGGTTCTATCTGTTACTTTGCTTTCTAGGTTGTCGGCATAATGTTGTAATTCGGAGCGCGCATACTTAATCGAAATCACCATATTATTGAATGAATCTGATAAAAAACCAATCTCATCATTTACCTTGATGGGAACTTCTACTTCTAAATCTCCATGATTTACTCTTTCTAATGCATGAACTAAATCCCAAAGAGGAGTAATCAAACTTCCTCTAAAGAATAACGGGTATATACCTATGATTACGAATACAACTAATATTAAAATAAACTGTTGGTTAAACGCTGTTGTATGCATATATTGCCTGTAGCCAAAGTAAGAATAACCGACTTCGCTTATAGTTTGTGTATAAACATCGTAGTAAGTATAGGCAACATAATGTTTTTGATTGGAAAATTCATCTAGACTTCTTCTGAAATGCCTTGTAAGTGCTGGTTGGAAAAACCTAAAGTATTTATTGATTTCACGGCTTAGATTAAGTGAGTCTATTTCTCTTCCATTCCATTTACAACCGGAAAAATTTTTATCAATTGCGATTTTAAAATTCTTTAAATTATTTGAACTGAGATGTTTGGTGATAGCCCCGCAGAAATTTTTTGAATCCAACTGACTGATTTTATTAGACTGGATGAAACTAAATTTATTTAGGCTATCTAGAAATGGGAAAATTTTTTCTTTTAGTTCACTGTCTCCCATGTCTTTGTTGGTTACTAGGTATTCGCCTATACTATTTTTAAATCCTTCAAAGTAAGGGTGAGTGTTAAAAAGATATTCATTTAACGAAGAACGAAAGTTTGACTCCGGTAAATTCTTAATATCCTCATATATTACAGTATTTCGAAAATCTACTTCCACCAGAGGCAAATCTAGATTAATCGAAGATGGATAATCTTTCTTTTGTACTTCTAGTTCGTCTAGAGAAAGTTGGATCAAATACTTTGTATCTTTATATTTATCTCCCCCTTCTAAAATACGGGTCATATTTTCCAAACGAAGTGTGTCGTAATCCAGGTCTTTGTCTTTCATAGAGTAAAAACTAGAAGCCTGCATGATGATTAAAAGTGTAACAAGTGTTAGCCCTACAATTTTTACCATGAAGGTTGTTCTGTCTTTTGTAGAGTTTACGTACACGATAGAAATAATAAAAAATCCAATTACAAAAAACAAAGTTAGGGAAATTAAATACGCAGATCTATCTAATGCACCGTCTCGGCTCATGATATTAGTAATATTCGGAGTGATGGCTGCGATTAACATAGCAATTAGAAGTTTAATTAAAACAGAGCGTTCTTTTGTTTTAACTATGTAAATTTTCCAAGCTCCAATCAATAGAAAAGAAATGATCGAATAGATTGCGATTAACGCTGCGAGCATTTTACTGATTGGCTCTGCATCAAAATCCCAGTAGTGACCAGTGAAATGGAACTTTCTATTTGCACTCCATGTCCCTGCGATAAAAATAATATCTACAAGAATTGCGACTGCCCACATAATCTTCAAAACTCTTCCTGATAATTTTGGATTTGTGTCCTTAGGATACTTGAAGAAAAATTGTCCGAAATGTAAAAGGGCAGGCAGAACAAAACCACCCGTAATCCATCTATGATAGGCTGCAATCGGATGATAACAAAATGCCGCGACAAAATAACCGGTGTTAAAAAACGCTAAGAATAAAAATGCAATTCCAAGATGAAATGTGCTATCAGATTTATTGGGAAGGGTTAAGAAAAAATAGGCAAAAGCAAAAGTGAATATAGTAACAAGTAAAGTTCCAAACGAAAAAAAGTTAAAAAGTATATATTTTGTAAACGGTTCAAAGAACTCCATCTATTGCCTCACCTTTGTAAACTAATGAATTTCCTATTTTGAAAACAATCTTTTTTTATTTTTTCCTAGTTTCGAGAATCTAAAGTAGACGTATGTAGTTTTTTTATACTTGACAGAAGGAAAAAAGGAAAAATTGGAAACTAGAATAATAACATGAGTTCTGTATTGACTGAGTCTAGGGTAAAAAAAATCTTTCAATATGATTTGGATACCTATCATAAATTAGGCACTATTGGAATTTTGCCGCGCAATACCGAACTCATTCATGGAATCGTTGTACGTAAAATAACAATCTCACCCAAACATCGAAAAGTAGTAAATAAACTCCGAGATATTTTAAGCTCTGCCATCCCAGAAAGATTTATCGTATTGCAAGAAAGTCCAATCAAGATAGCTGATTCAGAACCAGAGCCAGATATTTCTCTTCTCGAAGGAAACTATGACGACTTCGGAGACAAATATCCAGAGACAGCGGCTTTTGTTGTGGAAGTAACCTTTAGTTCTCTCGAAGATGATTTGTACAAAGCAGATATTTATGCCTCAGCCAATATTTCTATCTACTGGATTTTAGATTTGCAAAATCAAAAAATCTTAGTATTCGAAAATCCTATTAACGGAAAATATACTTTTCAAAAAGCAGTTGGACTTGAAGAAAAAATTTTAATCCCGCTTACGAACAAACTCATTAGTCTAGCTGAAATTATCTAAGCTGTTTTTTTTTCGTATAGAAATTTTACTCCGTAAAAAATCTTACATGACAAAAATAGAACCTTTTCCCAAATGATGAAGTATGACAAAGACAAAAACCACTGAAATAAATAAAGATTCCAAATTTTCCTCTGAATTAGAAAAAGTAATAGTCAAAATTCAAAAAAGCCCGCGTGCATTTGCTGATTCTGACGTTAAAGAATTTTGTGCTAAGAGATGGAGAAATATTTTCCTAAACGAAACAATCCAAGATCCGATTGCTATGAAAGCAGCAACTGCGAAACCTCTTTTCGGAAAGGATGATCGTCCCGCAAAACAAAAAGCTTATGAACGTTTTTTGCGAAATGATGGCAAACCTGAATGGAACGACGAGTATCCAGAAGCACCTAAACCAGTTTTGAAAAATACGACTCTGCTTTTTTGTCCGGGACTTTTAACTGGACTTCTTCCTGTGATGGCATTTCAAGAAGCATTTCCCGCGATTGAAAAGAAATACAAAATCCGAATTCTACAATCTGATTCTCACCCGATGAGAGGTTGTGAAGAAAACGTGGCTGATATTCAGAATGCAGTAGAAAAAGGAATCGGACTCGATGCGAATGCAAAACCAATTACAAAAGGTAAACCACCAAAAGATATTTTTGTAATTTGTTATAGCAAAGGAATGCCTGATCTATTAACAGCGCTTATCCGCCTGCCAGAATTAAAAAATAGAATTCGTTGTATATTTAACTGGGCAGGTGCACCAGGAGGATCTCCTTTAGCGGATAATATCTATAATTCTATCAAAGATGTAGATATGGGAGTTATAAAAAATCTCACCGAAATGTTACAAGTTGTAAACCCTGTAATTAAGTTAGGTGAAAAAGTGCGAAGACTAGAAGAATACCATATCAAAAATGCAGTCGAAGCAATCACTACTACCGCAAGACAAGAATTTCTCCAAAAACATCTAAAAGAAATTGATAAGATGAATATTCCAATTTTTAACCTCACTGGCTCAACGACTGTTACAGAAGTTCCTTATTTCCAGATGCAAGGTGTGATGGAGCTAAATAAATACGACGCCAATAACGATATGCAAGTTACTCAAAATGGGGCTAAGATCATTACTCCGATGGCGACTGACTTAGCAATGCTTCATGGTCACCACTGGGATCTTTCTTATAGCCCATTTCCTAAGAATATGCGATTTGGTTCGGCTCACTTAGAGCATCCATTCCCAAAGGAAGCAGCTGCAACGGCTATGATAAAGTTTGCGTTCGAGCTTGGACTTATCGACTAACGTATTGAATCTGCTTGTATAGAGCAGAGTCGAAGTGCTGCTTGCGCTGAGCGGAGTCGAAGTGTTAGCGATCAACGCGTCGTCAAGAAATTGCTTTATTGAAAAAGTATCTCTTTAAACATTGTTATCTTTTGATTGGGTGATATGCAATTTCTTGACGGTAGCGGCGAGCGCGGATGGCGTCTGATTCAATTGGCGGTCTCTGACCTGTATTAAAAATGAGCCGCCATAACACCCCAAAAAATCTATTTACGAAAACACCCTTCTTTTCAGACTAGACTCTATGAATTCTATCCTTAAAATCTATTTTCCAACTATCGTATTAATCTTTCTCACAGCTTGCTCTTCTATGGATGTCGCAGTGACTGGAGATAAACAACTTCTAAAAAGTATGAAGAAAATTGCAGTTATGAATTTTGAAATCAATAATAGAAGTGATCCAAAAGAACAAGAATTTTCTGACATCATCGCACACCAGTTTTTAAAGAACACAAATTTTAATGTAATCGAGCGCGACAAATTAGTAATTAGCAAAGTGATCGGAGAACAAAGTCTATCTAGAAGTGGCATCATCGACGAAACAACCGCGGCACAAATGGGGAAAATTTTAGGCGTACATGCGATCGTGATTGGAAAAGGCGAACAGATGGTAATCGATAAAGTGCCTGTAGAATATTGTTTAAATACTTTTAATATTAAAGTAATCAATGTAGAAACTGGAAATATTTTTGTAAATGTAATCAAAGAGCCTGGAATCGAATGGAGTCCATTTCTTTTAGCAAAATACATTGGCGGCTTTGGATATTTTTGGAAAAAACATGATATTTTGATGGAGTCTTGCAAAATTACATTTTTAGCCGAACGAGCGGTTAAGGGCATACAATCCGAAATGGATAAAATTAACCAGAAGCCGTAAGATTGATATGAAGAAAGTTTTAATTTTAGCAGCTACTTCTGATATTGGGAAATATATCGCTACAAGTTTTGCTATGAGGGGATATTCGTTATTACTCACTTCTACCGATAAAAATTCTTTGCAACATATAATGAGCGAATTACAAACTAAGTATAATGTTTCCGTAGAAACATTTCAATTTGACATTACAGCGTATAATAGCCATAAACCTTTCTTGGAATCTCTATTTGAATTTCCTGAAATTGTGATTTGTTGTTTTGGGTATTACAAAGACCAAGAAAAAGCTCTCTCTGATTTTGCAGAAGCCTATAAAACAATGAGCGTAAATTATATAGGGGCAGTTTCTTTTTTGAACTTAGTTGCGAATGAATTTCAAAAACGTAAATCTGGTTCTATCGTCGCTATTAGCTCGGTCGCTGGTCTTCGTGGTCGGCAGATGAATTTTTTATACGGAAGCGCCAAAGCTGGATTAACCACGTATCTTTCTGGTTTGCGAAATCGACTTTTTAAATTCAATGTCTCGGTTACTACGATTATGCTTGGTCCTGTATATACTAAAATGTCTTTTGGGCATAACTTAATGCCTGTTCTAACCGCCAAACCAGAAGTAGCCGCTGAGAAAATTGTAAATGCTGCCATTGCCAAAAAAGATGAAGTTTATATTCTCTGGTATTGGTGGGGGATAATGTTAGTTATTCGTTTGATCCCGGAATTTGTATTTAAAAGATTGAAGCCTTTTTAATACACTCGCAATGAGTTCAAATGGATTTATTAGTTAATGTCATTTTTTGAGGCTAATATCGCGTTACCTCTTGTTTTTTTTGAATAGTCGAGTTCATTTGAGATATTGCTTTACCCTGCGTGCTTTAGTTTATTTGACTGATTTTTTTTGATATAAAGTCTTTTTTGTTATTTTGCTATACTTGAACATGATAATTTCGCGTAAAGTCCTGGGTTACCCGCCTAAGCGAGAGGGAAACTCGTAGGCGTAGTTTATTTATTGTAGGAACTGCGTTATTTAACCCCGATTTCGATAAGATTTTCCACACTCCTAAAAGATCCAGTTCTAATAGAAAGGTAAACAACCAACAGCGAGATTTGCCAAACGCGAGAGCCAATTCCCCAAGCTCTAACCAATCCGCGTTATGAGGACGGAAAGAAACTCTTTTCAAATCAAGCCCTTCATCTTGGAATTCGGTCTTAATTTTTCTAGGCGGCGGAAGCATACCGGAGTGAGTAAAAGTTTTATATGATTTAAGAAGAATTCTGAGATAGCCGGTCATATTTTTCCCGAGATCTTTCTGTTTTTGTTTAAGGCAACCAGCGAGGTGAGCGGGAACAAGTAAGGTCGAAACAGATTTATCCTTATCTCTGAGATTATCAATTTTGAAAGATTTAGAATTTCGAAATGCTATCATTTTTTAGAACTCCTGTTTGAATTGAATATTTGCAAAGTAGATTTCACCGGCACCATTAATCCTACGTGATCCACTAACGTTAAAAACAAGGAAGGTTCCGATTACTTTTATTTTTAAAGCGGTAGCGCGGTCTGTGAGGATGGTATTGATATTTTCTCCATCACTCCATTGTTCATACAGGGAGCGGAATTGGTTCGAGTCTTTTTGGATGATAGAAGAAATTTCAAACTTCCATTCAGGGATAGGTCGAACGGTAAATTTCAATTCGCCTAATTCGTCTTCATTTCTACGCCTTTCGATTCGAATTAGGAATTCTGTATTTTTCAAGCGATATTCGTAAGAAAATCCAAGTGCGGTAGTAGTGGAAAGAATTGGTTCTTTTTCTTTTTCTAAAATTGTATTTTGATAGGCTCTTCCGGAGAAACAAATTGCACCCCAATTTCCATGAAATAGCGATGAGTTAACTCCAATTATGCGCTCTTTTTTTAATTCGGTATTATTTTGAAATCCTTCCAGTCTATCATAGTGAAATCTTGAAAGTTTGAAAAAGAAAGCTCGTTCCTTGTCACTTCCTTTAAGATTATCTTGATTAGCCGCAAATAGTTTTCCATTTTCTTCCTTGTAGGTTGAGCCTTCTATTTCCAAGCCCTTTTTAGGAACGTACATCTTTAGATTCAAATATCCAAAATAATTTTCTCTAGTTCCTATCATTTGAGAATTAATGGAATATTCACTTGCTGAATTTGAACTAGGTTTATAATCTCTCAGGTTTAAAGCAAAAAAATGAACTTTAGTTTCAGGACTATAGGTATATGCGAAAGTATCCCCTGGAGATTTTAAATAGAAGGATGGCTTTTTTTCAGAAAAATCTTCTCCTACAAAAATTCCTCCCGACCAGTTACTAGGGAGTATACCCAACCAAATGGATTTTCTTAGAGGTTGTGGAATAATTCCAAGTCTTGGGTTCTGAAAGGCAGAATAGTATTTTTCATCTCGGAGGATGTAGAAGCCAGGAATTGGTTTAAATCTATGCCCTGCAGAAATATAGAAAATTTTATTCTTGTATTCGATTGAGCCAAGTGGGGTTTCACCTCTTTTTTCAATTGCAACTTGTGTGTTTTTGTGTTCCGTATTTAGCAAGAGATTCGTTTTTGACCTCTGATTTGCTCTTACAAATCTACTTTCAAAGTATTCGGCAGTGCCGTACAGAGTAAATTTAGGATTAACCTCTTCAGAATTTAAATTTCCAATAAAAACACAAAATGTGAAAATAAAAAGAGAGGCTTTCAACGATTAGCCTTTCCTTTGTCGAATTGGATTTTATTGCATTTTCTAACAATATCGGGGGATAGTTTTTTTAGAAGTTCCGTGTATTCTTCTTTAGATCTACTTGCTCTAGAAATTCGAATCGCAATCACTAGAGGAATTTTAAACTTAAGTAACTCTTCAATTTTTACTTCATAAATAATCCTTTCTTTCTTCTTATTTTTCTTCGCTTCCCATTCTTTTCTCCTTTGTTCTTTCTCAAAATCTTCACTTGGATCACCTTCCAGAGGATTGATTTCTTTTTCAAAAAGAGAATTTTTATTTTCCTCAAATATTTTGGAAATAAAAAAAGCATTTTCCTCTTTTCTATTTTCAACATTATAGACTCCACCGCTCTGATAAGACTCAAATTGAAAACTAAGACTGATACTCCCACTCCATTCCACATTAGACGGCAAATAACTCTTAGCCACCATAAGTCCAATCCCCGGACTAACTCCACTTAGAACAGAAAGCGCATACGAATAAGTATTCTCATTTGAATTTTGGCGATAAAATAAAAATATACTTTTCTCTGGAAATACATTTAATCCAAGTAATACGCCACTGATAAATGGATTCTGAAGGTTAAAACTTGGATAAAAAGAAAAGTATTTAAAATTAATTCCGGGGGATACATTGATTATCTGCTCAGTCTCATTTTTAATGCAGTAAATCGACTCAGTAATCGGGATAGTTTTTTGAATTTCTCGTTTTTGATTTATGTAAGTTAATTGAAGATTATAATTAAAATAAGATGAAAATGTATTTCCAAAATGAAACCAACCGAAAACACTTTGATTTTTCTGATTTTCTTTTGCAAAACTAATTCCCGCTGAATGATTTCGAAATGAATAGTGCTCAAGTAAAATACTTCTGGAAATTTCTTGTGCAATCGTGACACTATTCCAAAAAAAATACAGGAGTATGAATCGAATTCTCATACCTGTACTAGTTTCTTTTTTTTTTATTTGTGCAGTTTTTTTGAGATTATTTACTTACTAGCGCTGATTTTTTTTGCACCAATTTTTTTTTTTAGCACTAATAGAAGTATGATGCAATTTCAAAACTCTAATCAATTTCTAATCGACTCCCTCAATGAACGCAACCAAACCGTATCAACCCTCCTTATTCCTAAAAACCTTATGCCTAGCTTCGTTTTCTTAGTTAAAAGTCATGGTAGTGGTAATATTTCCGTTTACTTGCATAACCTCCTCTTTATGTACAGAACCCTTACACATTCTGGAATGATCCCATTTCCTATATCCGTGAAAACCGAATACCAAGAAGAAGGTCTAGATCTTTGTCGCGTTGGTTTTCGCCCTGAGAATGTGGACTGGATCGAACTTGGAGAACTGGCTCTTGCATTTGGTAAATCTCGCTGTTGGTTGTTCGTCTATTTGCTCAAGCTGGATATCCTTGGATTGTGGTATCTTCTCGCCCAAGCTGACCTGATCTTCGCAGTTCCAACGTTTCCCAACCTAGAGCTAAGAAGTTTTTGGACTTTGCAGCGTAACCAACAGAACTTTGCACGAAACTATCATGTAAAAGTCTAGCAAACAGACTAAAAAGTCACTACATCGAATGTATCTTTATTACTACCGACAAAACTTACTGCGATAGCTATGCCTCACAAATTAAAATTTAAATTTCTCAACAATTCGAATACGGATTATTTTATATTCAGGGCAAGTTTTAGTGCAACGACGATATCGTAAAAGTCTTTCATGATGTCGTATGATTCTTGAATCACTTTAGGGTCAGTATTTTTCTTTAACCATTTCGGTTCAAAAATATCAAAACTTTTAGGGATAAAAATATAAACCTTTTCATTTCGGATATGAATACTAGCGGAAGTGGAAGTTTTTTTCTGAAAACTTATAAAAGCATCTTGCACTTCCTTAAATTTTAGTAGGTTTGCATCCGTTGCAATTCTGGAATAAATGGAATAGTTTTTTTCAAAGTGCACATTTGCTGTCTTGATTCGCTTTAGGGAAAAGTTATCAAAAATTATATTTACTTTGTTAGAAATAGAAGTGAAAACATATTTGAGAGTAGCCCCTCCAACTATCATAAGCACAAAAAAACGCTTACTTAAAAATTTTCTTATTTCCAACCATGAGTAAGTATATAAGATAAAGCTAAATAAACCAATGAAAGTAGCGGCTAATACTAATATGACTTTCGTTGGTAGATGTTTAAAAATACTTAGTTCGGTTATAGAAACCAATCTAGCTTTTCCTCGGATATTCACTTCGTTAGCTATTCTTTTAGGAAAATTTGCCACAAAAAATATTCCTTCCAAAATAGTTTTTTCAGATTTTCCGTTTTTGGTTTCTACCATTTTATACACTTCTACTTCCGAAAAAGAAAACTGGATCCCTTCAATCTTTCCTTTTACTAAATCTTCCCCTCTTACTCCATCCGGTCGTTCAAATACAAATCCACTGTTATAAATGTCACTCAAAGAGTTAAATTTTCTTGCAGGAAAGTGCACTACTTCATCTGCCAAAGAAGAAAGGATAGGTAAAATAATGATTTTTTTAAAACGAATTTGGTATTCACGCATATACTCTTTTAGTTTTATATAAACCCAATAAAGAAAAATCAAACTTCCGATTAAACTAAGTAAACTCCAAATTCCAAACAAACTCTTAAAATCAGGAATTCCAAAAACGAGTAGATCATACATCCCGTCAAAATAAAAAAAACCTCCAAAACAGAATAGACCCACTGGAATTACAAAGTAGAGTTTACGAATTCTTTCTTCGTCTAGTTTTAATAAATCTTTGTGTAATTCTTTGTATAAATCGTAATATGATTTCATTATTTTTCTCTTATTATAGATTCAATTTTTCAAGACTGAAAACTACCAACGATTTGAATATCTATTTTTTTAGTTACTGTTTTTATTCTACTTGCTAGTTCTATTTATTGAATTAAGATTTGCAAAATAGACAAACAAGTAGGAGATTTTTTATGCCAGTAGAAGAAAGACAAAGAGAACGAGATTTAATCCTTTCCCCAAACGAATTTGCGTTTATTTCTGACCAGACCAAGGGTAATATCAATATCTATGTCGGTCCTTACAAAGCGAGTCTTTCGAATACTGACCAGCCGATCATCTTCAACGAAAAAAGTAAACGTTTTGAGAAATGCTCTCTAGAAGGCGCGATTCAAACTTTTGCGATTTCGCCAGAGGGTTGGTATTTGGTTCTAAAAAATCCAGCTAAGGATAATTCCAATCCTAAAACAGGAACAGTCAATAGCCTCACCGAGTTAAACGTGGGGCATAAAGTCAATATCCCCGGACCAATTTCATTTCCTCTCTGGTCGGGGCAAATGGTAAATGTAGTCAAAGGTCACCATTTACGTTCGAACCAATACCTTGTTGTGAGAGTTTACGATGAGACAGCTGCTAAGGATAATTGGAATAAGGCGGTCATCAAAAAAAGTGAGTCCAGTACAGGCGAACAGGAATTTGACGTATCCAAACTCAAACTTGGAAAACATATTACCATCAAAGGAACGGAGGTTTCGTTCTATATACCTCCAACGGGAATTGAAGTTGTCAAAGATGCTAAAAATCAATACATCCGCGAAGCAGTTACGCTTGAGAGATTGGAATATTGCATCCTCTTAGACGAAGACGGAAACAAACGTTATGTGCGAGGTCCCGAAGTAGTTTTCCCTGAACCAACAGAGACATTCATTCAAAAAGATGGAAGTAGGAAATACCGCGCGATTGAACTGAGTGAAATCAAAGGCATTTACATCAAAGTAATCGCACCTTATTCGGAAGGTGGAAAAGAATACAAAGAAGGGGACGAACTTTTTATCACCGGCAAAGACCAAATGATCTACTTCCCACGAAAAGAACACGCGATTGTCAAGTATGAGGATGATGAAGTACATTATGCCGTTGCAATTCCTCTCGGCGAAGCACGTTATGTGATGAATCGACTTACAGGCGAAGTAAAACTTCGTCGTGGTCCTGATATGTTTTTACCGGATCCTAGGTTTGAAGTAATTGTTCGTCGAATCTTGGAGCAAAGACAGGTTAGCCTCTGGTTCCCAGGAAATGATAGAGCACTGGAAATTAATTCTGTACTTCGGGAAAAAGCAATTCAAGCAGACAAACCATCTGCGACTGCACTTCCGCAAAATGCTCCTTCTCCGTCTAAATCTGGCTTTTCTATTTCAGATGAATTACTCGCAAAAGTTCCCTTCGAGCAAGAGGAAGACGAAAAAGAACAAATCGCAAGTGACTCTTTTCAAAGAAGAAATAAATACACTCCACCTCGCTACATCACCCTCGACACCAAATACGACGGTGCTGTTTCTATGGGGGTTTGGGCTGGTTATGCTATCATGGTTGTAGGAAAATCTGGCGAGCGCAAAGTCATTGTTGGACCAAGCACTTACTTACTCGAATTCGATGAGGACATGCAAGTATTTTCTCTTTCAAAAGGCAATCCAAAATCAGATGAAAATTTAGTCCGAGATGTTTACCTTCGTGTTGCCAACAATAAAGTATCCGATACAATTGAAGTTGAATCTAAGGATTTTGTAAGCGTCCAAATTAAACTTTCTTACCGTTTGAATTTTGTGAATGACTCTTCGAAGTGGTTTAACGTGGAGAATTATGTAAAATTTCTTACTGATAGATTTCGCTCTGTTATCCGCACAGCAGTAAAGAACTACCGGGTAGAAGAATTTTATACCAATGGAATTAACATTATTAAAAAAACCATCCTAGGTGAGGATAACGCTGGTTATCACTTCATAGAAAACGAAATGAAAGTCTATGATGTTGAGGTAACGGGAATTCTCATTAAAGATGCTACAATTGCAAAACTCATGCAAGAATCCCAACAAGCACTGATTCAGGAGTCAACCACACTTACTCGCGAAAAGTCAAAGCTCGAGATTTTAAAATTCATGGAAACTGTAAAACGAGAAACCAGTGAATCGCAATTCAGCACTCAAAAAGCAGTCTATGGTTATGAAAAAGAAGAATTAGAAAAACGTTTAGAATTAGAAACGACACGCGCAAAGTCTAATGCTTCTATTGAGGATTTGAAATTAAATAACCAATTGAACAAAGAAGATTTAATGAATAAAATCAATGGTTTACAACTCACTCGCGACAAGTCCAGACTCGACCAAGAAGTATTTTTCAAAGAACAGAATATCAATCTTTCGGCTAAAGAATTAGAAACACAAGTCAAAGCAATGGTAGAGCGGGCAAAAGCGATTAGCCCTGACTTCATCGCAGCACTCCAGTCTTTCAATGACAAAGACCAACTAGTCAAGATTGCAGAAGCAATGGCTCCACTCGCCATACTTGGAGGGGAGTCTGTGGCAGAAGTATTTTCTAGACTTCTATCAGGCACTAAACTAGAAGGGGTTTTTCTGAACATTGGCGCAGATACATTGGGTAAACTTCCTATCAAACGAAAGGAAGAAGAGAAAGGCTGACTTGTCCATTATGCGGTAGTGGAAACAGCTTAAAGTTTTCAAAAAAACTAAAAGTTTTTAAATAATGATTGCATTATTCAATGTAATCGTTATTTAAAAACTGTGCGGCAAAAAAATAATATGGTAACTTATTTCTTTCGAACCATTTTCGTAGCCTTTTTATTTTTCCTTCTCGCAAAAATTGGTTTAGCGGCAGCATTCATTCAGTCCAATGTTACGATTTTCTGGTTGCCTTCCGGTCTTTCTATTGCCACTATACTTATTTTTGGTTCGAAGAATTGGTTAGGAATATCCCTTGGAGCATTCTTTGCAAATTATTCGAGTGAAACACCCATAGGTTTTGTACTCGCCACAGTTATTGCAAATACAATCGAACCCTTATTTTCTAAATACATTTTAATTTCTAAGTTTGATTTTGATAGATCACTTTTCAAATTAAGAGACGTAGTTTTATTCTTATTTGTCGCAGTTTTTCTATCACCGATTCTAAGCGCAATGATTGGAACCTTTGGTTTATGCCTAAACGGAATGTTAGAATGGGGAAAGTTTTTTGAAGTAGCATTTTCCTGGTGGGCAGGAGATGCGTTCGGGATTTTAACCCTTGGTTCATTAATCTTAGTATGGTTGCCTTGGACTCCATTCAAAATAGATCGTAAGAAATTACTAGAAGGATCTATCTGTATTTTAATATTTTCTATCATTCAGTTAATTATCTATTTTGATTTGTATCCAAATTTACATTTCAAATATTTGACTTGGTTTATTTTCCCAGTCTTAATCTGGGTATCTATTCGATTTAATTTTAGAATTGCAATTGCATTTGCTTTTATTATAATTTCGATTTCTGTTCTAGGCACGGTTCATCACCATGGTCCATTCTTTACGGGGATAACAAGCTCTAGCCTCATTCTGCTATATAGTTTTGTAAGTGTGGTAATGATAAATACTTTGGTATTAGCCGCAGTGACAACTGAGAAAGCTGCAAAAGAAATAAAAATCGAAAATCTTTATTATGAACAACAACAGGCTAATCAATCTCTCCAAAAGAAAGAAGAGCAACTACGGCTTGCCTTAGATGGAGGCGATTTAGGACTTTGGGACTGGCATTTTTTAACCGGTCACTTAGAGGTAAATGATCGTTGGATGACAATGCTCGGTTTAGATCCGAATGGACATAGACCAACCATCGAACTTTGGACTTCTCTTATTCACCCTGAGGATACGGTAAAACTAGAAACCATAATCAAAGAAGATGTAATTTATCCATCAGGAAAAAATTTTGAAGCAGAAATTAGAGCACGTCATAAAGATGGTTATTATATCTGGATATTAGATAAAGGTGCGGTAGTAGAAAGGGATAATGCTGGTAATCCGATACGTATTAGCGGAACTCATATAGATATTACTAAGTCAAAACAATCACAAGAAATTTTACATCTAAGAGAAAAATCGTTGGGTGCTATTTCACAAGGAGTTTTGCTTACAGATTCCGATAGACGGATTACTTATATCAATAAAGCTTTCGAAAATATTACTGGTTATAAAGAAAGTGAAATCTTGGGAATTTCTTGTAAGTTTCTGCAAGGTCTCGAAACAGATAAAAACACACTAGAAAAAATTCGCATAGCCGTCGAAAACCATATACCAATTCAAACAGAAATTATAAATTATCGCAAAGATGGCAGCAAGTTTTGGAATGAGTTGGCAATTTCGCCTGTATTTGATTCTAATGGAAAACTAATTCAATTCGTAGGTGTACAAAGAGATATTACTGAACAAAAAAATGCTAAGCTTGAATTAATCAATGCAAAAGAAGAAGCAGAAGCGGCTAATAAGACTAAGTCTGATTTCTTAAATAATATGAGCCATGAAATTCGAACTCCCTTAAACGCGGTGATCGGATACACAGATTTGTTACTTAAATCGAATTTAGATGAAACACAAACTCAATATCTAAATAGAGTTACCTCCGCTGCAAATTCTCTTTTAGATTTATTAAATGATATATTAGATTTTTCTAATATAGAATCTGGTAAGATTGTAATTCAATCTATTCCTATCAATTTAAGGCAGTTATTAGAACAAATTCTAAATGAGATAAAATTACAATCCAACAAAAAAAATATTCTAGTATCATTTCATATTGCAAATAATTTCCCGCAATTTATTATTTCAGATCCAGTAAAGCTAAAGAAAATTATTGCAAACTTAATAAGTAACGCATTCAAATTTACCGAGGAAGGTGAAATTGAAATCACAATTAAGGTTAATAGCTATATACCAGAAGAAAATAAAGTAATTATTCTTTTCTCAGTGAAAGATACTGGGATTGGGATTTCAAAAGAAGATCAATCTAAAATTTTTGCTGCATTCTCTCAAGTAGATACTTCCACAAGCCGTAAATTCGGTGGTACTGGTCTTGGGCTTTCAATATCCAATCAGTTACTCAAGTTATTACACAGCAAAATAGAAGTTAAAAGTGAATTAGGTAAAGGAAGTGAATTTTACTTTTATTTAACCGCAAAAATAGAATCTCCAAGTTTCAACCAAACTGGGATTTCAAAGGATAATATCACTTCTCCCTTAAATAATATTAATTTTGTAAATCCCTATAAAATTTTAGTTGTAGACGATGATATTATAAATTTAGAACTAATCAAAACAATAATTAAATCTATTCTACCAAATGTAATTCTTTTGGATGCGGCAAATGGCAAATCTGCTGTCGAGGAGTATATAAATAAAAAACCAAATCTTATTTTTTTAGACATTCAAATGCCAGAAATGAGCGGTTATGAAGCTGCTACTAAAATCAGAAATTTAGAGGATAATAAACATATACCAATCATTGCTATTACCGCAGGCATAGAAACAGGTAATAAAGAAAAATGTTTTAAGTCAGGAATGAACGATTATGCAAATAAACCCGTAACAAAAATAATTATCGAACAACTTCTACAAAAATGGTTACAAAGGAAAAATGAAATGTATTAGCACATTCTCATTTTTATACTGAACGCCATAAGAAATTACACATTTCTGATTCAAAAAAGCGCATTCGGTTCTACCAAACACTACTCCAAATAATATCCGAATGGGTAATTACTTTTGGCGTTTGGTATATACAAACCATTTACTACCCTACCCCAACCCGTTCATCTTTTCATTTATCTTAAATAAACTAATAAAATCCTCTTCGCCTAAATTCTGAGACATACCTGAATCATAGATTGACTTTAAAGAAGAAGTTAAAGGCAAACTTATATTATGCGCCATTGCGAGTCGAAGAGAATGGTTTAAGTCTTTATTCATATTCTTTAGAGAAAAATTCGTAGAATAATCCTTGTTTAAAATGCAATTCACTTTAAAATCAGAAATTCCAGAGCGAGCAGCAGAATGAGTTACAATTTCATGAAGTATACCTAAATCAAGACCAAGTTTTTTACCAAGAATAAAGCCTTCCATATATACTTGAGCAAGTCCTGCTTGCATCATGTTAAGGCTAATTTTCATTAGCTGTCCTTTGCCAACTTCCCCACAATGAATCGTTTTTTTCCCGCAGGCATTCCATATAAATTCAGCATTTTTATAATCCTCTTTACTTGCGCCAACCATAAATAGAATTTCACCCTTATCCGAAGCTACTTTACTACCAGTCATCGGAGAATCTATAAAACGAAATCCACGTTTGTTACATTCGTGGTGCATAATGTTTGTTAGCTCTGGTGAGGTAGTTCCAAAATCCAATATCGTAGCATGATATGGCTCTGAGATAATTTCAAAAAATGTCTCCTTTACGATATAGTCTTCTGTCAGACAGAGAATAATAAAATCCGCATCTCGCACAGTTTCTTTGACATTGGAAAAAATAGTTGTTTTTTCATCTTGCAAATCCTGTATCTTAGAAATATTTCTCGCATAAATTCGTAATCTTGCGCCTGTCTTCTTTAAATTCGTTACGAGACCACGTCCCATTATCCCCACGCCTATAAATGCAATTGTTTTATTCATAGTTACAAACCAGAATCTCTTTTGAATTAGAATAAGGCAACTCAAAAAGGATTGATTTCATTCCCAGTTTAGTATGCATCTTTTCGAAGATCAACGGAAAGGATAAACACGATGCTTTCTGTTTCATCAATTTGATAAAAGATTCTATAATTTCCAATTCTATATCTCCATGTAGCAGGAGTGTAATTTTTTAACTTTTTAATATTTAATCCGCAGCTTGGTTCTTGGGACAATTGGGGATATACATATGCCTTGAGTTTATTCTCAATCATGGTTTTCATTTTCTTTGGGAGTTTTTCTAGATCGGATTGAAATTGAGTTGTTTCAAAAATTCTAAACTTTGACAAACTTACCTCGTCTAGCTTTAGCATCTTTTCGCCCACTCTCAATTTTCTTCAAAAGTTGTTTGTCTTCTAAAATTTCTTTTGTTTCAAAATCACTGGTCAATTCCATTTCATTAATATACTTTTTCGTTGCTGTTTCGATAAAATTGGATAAAGATCGATTTTCTAACTTAGCAAAATTGTTAAATTGTTTTAATATAGTTTCATCTATTCTCATAGTAATTACTTTTGTCATATATCTCTCCTAAAACTACATTGTAATACATCGTATTTCAATTGTCAATTTTTATAAATTAAGGACAACTTAAAAAGCCCTTCGAAAATTCCTATTCTCGAGAGCATCTAACCGTCTTGCCAATTCAGGTAAATTTCTTGTTGGAACACGGGACCAGCCATGGTGTTCGTAATGATAGAACATATTGTAAGTTAAAAGTCCACGCCAAAGTCCACGAATAGAACGGGCTGGATTTTGCCGATCCTCGCAATCGTGATGAACCATCCAGACTGCAAAAAAACTTACCATACATTCAGCAAAGACCATCGCAATCAAATGAGCCAAAAAAAGAAACGGGAAAAAATAAATCCCTACACTATAAAAGCAGGTAATCCATATTATCTCCGAAGACATCCAAAAAATTGTATGAGAATGATTTGAGTTCCATGCAAACCTATGCGAAAGGATTGGATATTGAAAACCCTTGTAGATAGCCTCCCCCAATTTATACTTTGCGACTAATCCTTCTATATCCCCTTTTTTAAGACAATGCCGATGGTGCTGTAAATGCGTATAACGAGTAGCATGTAAACACGCAAACATTAAAGGAGAAAGGAAAACTAAAATCAAATCACAAACGACTACAGGCAGTCCAAGGTTACGATGAAATGCTTCATGCGATAATCTAAGACCAGTCAAAAAAAAGAAAAACCAACCTATAACGGCTAATATCCATAAACCATTTACAACAGAGAACCAAGCTAGAAATAACCATGGTGTCCAAAGAAGTAAGTCCATTATAATTTCATGTGGACGAAGAGTGGTTAGGTCACGCCATCTTAGATTCACACCACACTCACGGTAAGTCTTTCTTCACCCATTTTCTCTGCAACAGTCTCGCAAGATTCAATACTTCCGTCATAGCAAATCGCCTTACCCTTGTTATGCGCTTCATGCGCAATTCGTCTTGCCTCTTTTTCTGACTTAAAACAAATTCGCATGAGACAATCTTCGACATGATCAAATGGATTTACATCGTCATTGAATAAAATTACTTTGTGTTCGTAAATATTATCTATTCGAGTGCTGACTTCTGTTTCTTCTTCGGTAATTGGCATAATTCAAAAAAACTCAATGAACTTTCGAGCGAATCTCAAAATTATTTTTTTCTGTGGGAATAGTGTTAATAGCCCCAAGATTTTCTTCTTTAATAGGTTTGAATTTATCAAGATGGATTTTGTAAGCCTCTTTTCCAGGGAATGGGATTCGGGCAACACCGCTTGCATAAGCGGCTTCGGCTACGGCAGTGGATACGCGATAGTAGACTCTAGGATCAAAGGGCTTAGGTATAATATAGTTTTTCCCAAATTGGAATTTTTCGCCGGCGTATTTTGCGGACACATAATCAGGAACTTCTTGTCTCGCAAGCTCTGCGAGTGCATAAACAGCCGCTAGTTTCATTTCGAGGTTAATACGTCTTGCCCGCATGTCAAGGGCTCCTCGGAAAATATATGGAAATCCGAGTAGGTTATTTACTTGATTAGGAAAATCACTTCTACCAGTTCCCATAATCAAATCAGATCGAACTGATACAGCATCTTTATAGCCAATTTCTGGATCAGGATTAGCCATAGCGAGAATCAAAGGATCTTTCGCCATAGACTTCACCATTTCTTTAGTAACTTGGTCTTTTTTGGAGACACCGATAAAAATATCAGCGTCTTTCATAATATCAGCTAAAGTAACAGCTTTAGTGTTTCGAACAAATTCCAACTTCATAGAATTAAGGTCTGTGCGGCTATTTGATATTACTCCCTTAGAGTCAACAAGGAAAATTTTCTCTTTATCGATTCCAATATGAACTACAAGTTTGGCTATAGCCACTGCCGCTGCCCCTGCTCCGTTTAATACCAGAATTACATCTTGTGGTTTTTTGTTGGATAATACCAAGTAGTTGATAACAGCAGCGCAAGTGATGATGGCGGTTCCGTGTTGGTCGTCATGAAAAACAGGGATGTCCATGATCTCGATTAATTTTTCTTCGATATAAAAACATTCTGGCGCCTTTATATCTTCTAAGTTGATTCCACCAAAAGTAGGCTCCATTAGTTTCACAGCGCGAATAAATTCATCTGGGTCTTTTGTATTTAGTTCAATATCAAATACATCAATGCCAGCAAAGTTTTTAAATAGAACAGACTTTCCTTCCATCACCGGCTTACCGGCAATAGCCCCAATATCACCCAAACCAAGAATAGAAGTTCCATTGGAGATAATACCGAGTAAATTCCCACGGTTGGTATATTCGTATGCTAGCTCTGGATCGCGTTCAATTTCTAGACAAGGATAGGCAACACCAGGAGAATAAGCTAATGCCAAATCGTAAGCATTATTTGTAGGTTTTGTTGAGACAATTCCTGTTTTACCGCGCGGATGCGCTCTATGATATGCTAAAGCCTTTTCCTTGTAATCATCTTCCATTGTGTTTTCCTTATTTACCGACACAGAATTTACTAAAAATTCTTCCGAGTATTTCTTCTGTTCCTACTTTTCCATTTATGAGTCCTACATTTTCCAAAGCATAATCTATTTCTTTGATATAGATTTCAGCAGGGGTATCTGAATCCATTAAGTCTATTGCCAATTTTAGATGGTCTTGGATTTTTCGGAAATAAAACTCGTTTCTTTCTTCCAAAAGTACAAAGTCGTCTGATTTGTCTATATGGATTAAATGGGTCTGAATTGAATTTAAAAGTTCTTCCAAACCCTGTTTGGTTTTACACGAGACTTCACAGAGGGAAATTCCAAGTGTTTGAAATTGTGCTTTGTTTTTTTTCCAAGTTTCGTGTTCTATATCAATTTTATTGGCGACCAAGATTGAATTTTGCATTCTAGATTGATGAACTTGGGCAAATGCTTCCACGTCTATGGGAGCCGAAACATCCAATACAAACAATCTCAGGTTTGCATTGGCAAATTCATTCTGACTACGTTCAATCCCCATTTTTTCAATCTGGTCTTCTGTTTCCCGCACTCCAGCAGTATCAATGAGTTGTAATGGAATCCCACCGAGCGAAAAACTTTCTGAGAGATAATCGCGAGTAGTCCCTGGAATATTGGAAACAATTGCACGCTCACGACCGATTAGACTATTTAGCAAGCTCGACTTACCAGTATTAGGCTCACCATAGATTACAATTTTATTCTGTTCGATAAAATTTTCCGCACGTTTGGAGTTTCGTAAAACCTTAGCGCATAACTCGTATAAGCCAGCCATTCGATTTTTTCGTTCTTCTTTCGATTCATAAGTCAAATCTTCGGTAGAAAAATCAATCTCAGCCTCACACTCTGCCTTGAGGCTAATCAAATCACTTCGCACACGAGAACTCAGGCGATGGATTTCGCCAAATACATTTTTTTGAGCAAGTTCTAATTCAAAGTTAGAACGAGCAGAAATTAAACGACCAATTGCCTCAGCACCGGTTAAGTCTAATTTGCCGTTTAGGAAAGCTCGTTTAGTAAACTCGCCTTCTCTTGCCGGTCTTGCTCCTTCTCTAAAAATAAGTTGCAATGCTTTTTTTAAAAGAATCGGATTTCCATGAAGAGAAAATTCGGCGAGGTCTTCGCCCGTATAAGAATTGGGATTTTTAAAAAATACGAATACAATTTGATCAAGCCTAACTTCACCGTCTACCAAGTCACAATAGATCGCCTTACGAGGATTTAAGGAAATATACTCAGGAGTAAAAAGTTTATCCTTCCCGAAGAGAATCTTAGAACAAATACTAAGAGTATTCTCTCCGGTGAGGCGGATAATTCCTATTGCACTCGGAATATTACCAGTAGAAATGGCGGCAATCGTCTCAGTCACATTAAGCGTCTAAACCATCATCGTCATCCGGTAGATCAGGATTTTTATTTTCTACATCTTTGTATTTATGTCTGTCTTTAGAAGAGATAACTCGGACTCGTTTGTAAGTTCCATTGCCTTCACTTCGGGTAAATACTTTTTCGTCTTTTTGTAATGCCATGTGAATGATTCTACGCTCATACGGATTCATAGGCTCAAGTAAACGAGAACGACCGGTTTTAGCAACACCGGAAGCGATAGAACGACTCAAGCGGATAAGAGACATTTCCCTCTTATCACGATAGGATTCAATGTCTAGAATAATTTTTCTACCATGGCGAACTTTCTGGTCTACCATTAGGTTGAGTATGAATTGGAGCGAATCAAGAGTAGCCCCTCGTTTTCCAATCAATATTCCAGACTCAGCACTTCCTAGTTCGATATAGATTTTTCCATCTACATCTCCCATCCCAACCACTTCTGCTTCAATTCCCATTTTTTTCAAAATGGTAATTACGATTCCATGAATGATTTTTTCTGCGGGTAGGTCTTTGGATGATACATAAGCTCGAACAATTGCAGGTTTTTTAGCGGTAAATCCTAAGAAACCGCTCTTACCTGGATCCACTATTTCAAATTTTAAATCCCCGTCGGCAAGTCTAAGGGTATTTAAAATTATCTCCTCTGCTTCTGATTTTGATTTCGCTTCGGCTTCAAAAATATATCCTAACATAGTAACTCCTTATTATTTCGTTTTAAGTTTATTCTTTTTACCAAACTTATTGGTAACAGTCTGTTGCACGATAGAGAGGACGTTTTGAATAGTCCAATAGAGAGTGACCCCAGATGGCATAGTCCAGAAAAAATACAACATGATAAGAGGCATGAGATACATCATAGTCTTTTGGTTTGGATCAGTTGTCACCGAAGTCATTTGCGTTTGTACAACCTGCGTTCCAACCATAATCAAAGGAAGAACGTTAAGCGCAATCCCAGACACTCCAAGTAAAGCCGGTGTAGTCCAAATAGTATCCGGCTCACTTAAATCCTTGACCCATAAAAAAGGAGAATTCCAAAGATCTATGGTATCACTAAACGCGGTATAAAGGGCAATGAAGATTGGAATCTGAACAAGCATCGGAAGACATCCACCCATTGGATTCGTGCCATTCTTCTTATAAAGCTCCATAATCTTTTGCTGCTTCATGGCTGGATCTTTTTCATACTTTTCGTTGATGACTTTGATCTGCGGACTAAGCTCTTGCATCTTTTTCATACTGTCAGCTTGTTTTTGGTTCAAAGGATAAAAGATCGACTTAAACAAAATACCAAAGATGATAATGCACCAACCATAGTTGGGGATTACAACGTGTAACTTCTTGAGAATCCAAACAATTCCATGACGGAAAGGTGTTGTTATCCCCTGATTGAAAGACTTGTCTAACTTTTCGCTAAGACCAGCAAAAGGAGTAGTCTTAGTTTCTTTTGGATCAATTGCTTTATCCCGAAAAGACATTCCATCTAACTCGCGAATACCCACATAAGCCGCAAAGTCAAAACTGACAGAAGCACTCGGGTCAAGGGTAATATTGTCGTAAACCGCAGCAGGTCCGGTTACATTACCTTTTCGATTATCCAGAAGAACTCCAGAAGGTTTAGTTCCAGAAAGAGGATTTAACACAGCGATAAAATAACGACTTCCACTTCCAAAAAAATCAAGAGGCTCGGATTTTTTTAGGACTAAATCAAAATTAGGATCTTTGCCACTAGTAGGAGCTTCTCCAAAACCAAAAAAGGATTTCACTTTAGAACCAAATCCTTCTGTGCTGACACCATCTAAATTATCATTAAATGATCCATCGAGAAAAAAGAATCTATAGTAGTGAACCTGATCTTTTTCAGGAATAACAGGACCCTTCACAGGACCAAGACTTCCAAAGGACTTAAAGAAAATAGGAGCATTCGCAGTGGCTAATGGCAATTTGTCCTTAGTCAGATTGGTAAGAGTCATATTGTATTTGAAATAATTTTCAGACTTAAAGAAGGAGTATTCTTTTTTCAAAGAATAGGTTTTGTCAGGAGAAATAGCTTCGAAAGTCAAAACTTGTTTGGCTTCGTCATAATTTACGGTAAAATTAACATGATTAAAAAGTGGTGCGGCTATTTCTTCTTTTGCGCCGGTCGGATTAAAGTCAAAACCACGCTCGCGGGTAATCTCAATCGCCTTGTATTTTTCCCCATTGAAGTCGACTAAATCACTTTCATTCTTAATGATCATGACTTCATTGCCTTCTAAATCAGGATAATTTTTTACATAAAAACGTTCAATTCGACCACCAAGAGAGCTAAACTGGGCAAGAAAAGAAGTAGTGACGATATAAAATTTCTTTATCTCTTTTTCATCAATTGGTTTGATTTCAGTTGGTTTAGTAAGAACCGAATTTTCTTTTTTATCAGGAGTTGGTGTCTTTACTTCTTTGGTGTCTTTACTGACATCGGCGGTTTTTGTATCTTTCGCCACATCAGTCTTATCCGCTACTGGAGTTTTTTTCGGGGGTGTAGGAGGGAATAAGAAGTAGTTAACTCCCATCCAAACTCCTAAGCTAAGTACGATTGCGAGTAATAATCTGCCTTGTCTTTCTTCCATTCAATATGCCTCTATGATTTTTTTTCTTTGTT
>JAGOHK010000159.1 GCA_017996175.1 Leptospiraceae bacterium | reverse complement strand
GATTTTCCAGAAGCAGGCTTTCCAATAAATAGATTTACTCTTCCAGGAGAAAGGGAAAGCTTTTGTATGGATTTGTAATTTTCAATATCAAGTTTAGTTATCATTTGGATTTCTTACTCCGCTTTCAAACTATTTAAGTTCTTTTTGATTTCACTTGCCAGTTTAGAAGATTCTTCAAATTGGTGAAACAATTTATCTTTGAATCCTTTCATTTTTTCTTCAAAAGGAGTATCATCTTCTTCGGCAGTTTCCGTTCCTACATAGATACCAGGAGCAAGTTTATATCCATGATTTTGAATTTCCTCTATTGTGGCTAATTTACAGAAACCTTCCACATCTTGGTATTTCCCTTTTTTCTTTCTATAATTCTGATAGGCACTAGCTATCTTATTAATTTCTTCATCAGAAAGATATTTTTGTTTTCTTGATCCAGGAATGAGACTTCCCATTTTACTTGCATCTATGAATAAAACCTCATTTTTTCTTTCCCGAAAAACGGAGTTGCCTTTTCTATTCTTAGAAAGAAACCAAAGACAACAAGGAATACCAGTATTAGCAAAAAGTTTTTCCGGCATTCGAACGATACAATCTACAAATCCTTGCTTAACTAAAATTTCTCGAATATTTTTTTCTTCGCCTACACTTGTAGTCATAGCGCCGTTAGCCATAACAAAGCCTGCGGTTCCGTTTTCATTCAAGTGAAACAAGAAATGAAGCATCCACATATAGTTTGCATTTTTCTTCGCGAGAGAAACTTTTTCAGTTCCTATCGTTAAACGAGTATCCTTCGAGTTAATTAAATCAGCACCCCAACCTGCTTCACTTTTCGAACCATCATTAAACGGAGGATTGGCAATTACATAATCTGCTTTTAAATCTGCAAATAAATCATTTGTATAAGAATTACCCATTTGGATATTTCCTTCCATTCCATGAATGAAAAGATTGATTCGCGCCAAACGGAAAGTAAACTCTTTACTCTCTTGTCCATAAAAACTAAGATTTCCAGAATGCTTCGTGAATTCATCCGCTTGCACAAACATACTAGCCGACCCAGTGCAAGGATCAAAAACTTTTCCTTCTACTGGCTCAAGCATTGCCACAAGAGTTTTTACAATACTCTTAGCAGTAAAAAACTCCCCTCCTCTTTTCCCTTCCGCAGATGCAAATTCACCAATAAAATATTGATACACTTGTCCTAAAAAATCTAAAGACGAAATCACATTGCTAAATTTTTCAGAGGAAAACAAATTAATAAGTCCTGCTAAATTTTCACGAGATAAATTTGAACCTGCAAACGTTGGAGGTAAAAGTCCTTTTAGTTGCTTTGGATATTCTTTCTCTAGAGCGGCTAACGCTTTATCGAGGATAATTTTATTATCATCCTTCTGAGCGTTTTCTAAGATGTATCCCCATCTTGCTTCTTTAGGAAGTAAAAATGCTTTTCGTTCCTGGTAAAAAGAAGAATCTTCTAAAATTGCCTTTCTTTCTTTATCAGTCTCACAATAATAATCGCTTTTTTTATTTCGAGTCAGCCCTTCTAATTCGTTGTATGTTTTGATATACCCAGTATTCAAATATCTTAAAAATATTAACGGTAAAACGAATCGCTTATAATCACTCGGTTCAATGGCGCCTCTTAAATTGACTGCCGCTTCCCAAAGTTCTTTTTTAAAATCTATGGATTCATTATTGGATTTTTCTTTTTTTACTGCTTTCATGCTATATTCTTATTTTCGGATGTATAAAAACGATACTATAGACATTCAGAGGATGGCAATGCTTTTATTTAAGGGTGGGAATAGGGAATAGCTGTCCCTATTCTTTAAATGATAGCAAATTCCTACCAAGTCCGTGCATTTTTTGCAACTACTAAACCAAATCCCAACTTCCGACTTGGTGTACGTTTCCAGAAGTCGAAGCCCCTACTACACTTCGTCCAATATTTGACGAAAAAATAAAAATGAAGCAATTCTATTACTTTAATTTTTTGATAATAGGATTACCTGTCAGCGATTTCAATTGTATAATAGCAATTTCGTTCAATTTAACAAGACGCTCACTTTGAGAGAGCTTCATTCTTATAAATTCGGCATTCATGCTTTCGATATTTGCCAACACAAGTAATTGTTCTATTGTGGCGTAATCTCTAATGTTTCCTTCAAGCTTTGGATTTTCATCCCTCCATTGTTTCGCGGTTTTACCGAAAAGAGCAACATTTAATATATCAGCTTCATTGGCATATACAAAGTTAGCTTGTTCTTTAGTAATATTACTTGGTATGATATTTTCTTTTATCGCATCTGTATGAATGCGATAATTTATTTTAGACAAGGTACGATTTAAATTCCATTCTAATGATAAGCGTTTATTTTCATCTTCTTTAAGTCGTTGAAATTCTTTTATCAAATAGAGTTTAAATTCTGGACTAAGCCAAGAACCAAATTCAAAAGCAAGATCCTTATGTGCATAGGTTCCGCCACCATATCTTCCTGCTTTAGACTGAATTCCTATCGCTCGAGTCGTATCTATCCATTTTTTCGGGGTTAAATGAAAAGAATTAAGTCCTGCTTCTTTTTTAAAGGTCTCGAATTCGCCACCTTTAAAACTAGAGTTATGAATTTGTTCCCATATTCCTAAAAATTCAAGAGTATTTCTATTTCTCATCCAACTATAAATGAGATCCTCTCCACCAAATTTTTTAGCCATATCTGTTAGTGAAATATAGTCTTCCTCGTTTTGCGAGAAAATTGTAATTGCCGTTCCTAGAACCTCTATCGTTGACTTTTTATCTTTCATTTTTTATACAGCTTCGAATGTTTCTTTGTATTTTAAAATTTCGGAAGTCAGAATACTATATTTAATTATGGGGACCGGCGAGAAATGAAATGGTAAAATACCAGTCTCTTTTAAAAAAATATCAAAAGGAGAAAAAGAATTTACGATTTGCATATTTGAATATTGTTCATGAGTTTTTAAAGTTTCAAGTGAATTTGTAAATCCAAATGTCATGAAAACAGAATTATCTTTTTTGATTTGATCAATCTTAGAAGAATAATAACTAAAATTTAATTCTCCGGCTTTACTTCTAAATTCGTCAATCGTAAGAGAGTAAGCATAGAAATAAACATCTTCTGGATAAGTTGTATCCCTTACATTTATTGAGTGTTCCATCTTATTTAAAGCCCCTACTCTATTACCACCTTCCTGTGCCGAAAACAAAAAATCTGAAAGTGTGGTCTGGTTCATTGTAACCGGAAATGAGTCCATTCCAGCGAACCAATGAAGTTGAGTTATAAGATGAAAATCCTTATCCATAGAATATTCTAAAGAAGTATCAAAAATAATTACTTCTCGATTTTCTGAATAATTGCGTAAAGCTTCAATTTTTTCTAGATCAAATCCTTCTCCTGCATTTACAAGATAACGATCTTCCATAGTTTGCGTAATCGTGATGTAGGTATACTTTTTCAATTTTGAAATCTACCCTACTCTACTTTCCCAATTTCCTATTTCTAAAAATTCGCCTTTTTTAAATTTTTCAAAATCATTGACTAAATGATAAGGAGATTTGAAAGACTGAGTAGCTTCATAAAAATCCATTACAATATCCTGGGACTCTCTAATAATATAATAACCACTTTTATCCAAACTGGTAATCAGCTCTTTTGCTACCGATGGTTTAGTTGGAGCATATCCAATTCTTATCATAGCATGTTCTCTTGCCAGAGAAGCTAATCTTTCGTATTCATTAATATCAAAATCCCCTTCCGCTAATTTTTCCAAAAAGCCAAAGGAAGATAAAAATAAATAACCATTATCCGCTTCCCAATTTTGCCAATCATCTTCTGTAAATGACGCAAACATATTTCTTAGCTCAGATGGTGAAGGAATTTCAAGTCTATTAAATTGGAAGATTAGACTACCATTTATTGGGTAACGAAGAGTAACATTATTCATATTCTTTCCTAGCCAATGCTTCTATTTGTTTTTGTGTCAAAGATTCTTTACCATAATCTTTTAGTTTATTTCCAAATTCTTTAAATTCTTTTCCTACGATTTCTTTTTGAGAAGGGAGTAAATCTTTCTTACTTGTTTGACCATTATTGGAAGTAGCAAATAAGGACCTTTGAATAATTCCTAATACGGCTCCAAATATAAAAGTGACTGGTTTTATACATACAAACGCTATAACCGAGAAAAGAAAATTTTTGCCATCGGTATATTCCTTTTCTCCTTTACCTTCTTCTGTAAGATATTCATCTTTATTAAATAAATCTTCACTCATTCTATATACCCTCGGGTTATGTCCTATTAATATATCTACCATAAATTTTGACAAGTCTTTTATTTTCGTCTTAACATCTGTTTACGTCACATTAGGTTGATGATGATAACCAGGTCTAAGACGCTTCAGCTCTTCAAGGAAGTTTGAGTCTATCTCTTTTTCCTTAATAGGTTCGGATGGATTGGGTAGAGAAATCTTTTTAATAGAAAGCTCTTTATAGTCATCTACCCTACTTTCAACAATTGTCGTTTCAATCTGAGTTACCGTTTCTGAACTCTTTGAAGTAGCAGAAGTCTCAAAACTTTTTTTCTCAGATATGTCTTTAATAAGATTAGTTATTTGTTTAGTACATAGAAAGTCCGTTTTTTGTGAAACCTGATCGTTTTGAACTTCAAATTTTGTTAAAATAGATTTCGCTTTTTGAGCAGCTCTTTTTACAGAAGTTAATACTCCATCGGGTGTGCGGTAATTAAAGAAATAACGCTTTCTATTTTTCATATAATTTTCTCTACCAATAATTTGATATTTATCGCAAAGTTCGTTTAGGAGTTTACTAATCGTAGTACGTTTAATTCCAGTTGCCTTTTCTATCCTTACATAAGCAGCTTTAAAAAAAAGGCAGTCCTTAAATTGGGATAGGTACTTGAAAAAAAGTAATAGCTTGAGATGGTTTCCTGTCAGCTCACGAAAAATAGAGCGTTCACTTGAGTCCAAAGTAAACGAATTTTCTGTCCCTGGAATTCGAATTAAAAAGGATGTAAAAAAATTATCCAATTGAGTACTATTTTTAGAGTCTCGGTTATCTTCGTCTTTAAAGTAAAGATACCTAATTCCAGGAAACAATTTTGCAATTCCAGAAGCTATGTTTTCCCCTACTTTTTCGAATACTTTTTTAAATGAAATATCCTTCTTAAAAAAATTGATAAACACCAGATTGCCGGACTTTACTCGCCTACTGTGAACTATTCCTTTTTCTTTTAAGGAACGAACGATAGAATAAACAGTATTTGGATGAAATCCAGTATGTATTGCTATTTCTTTGACAAGACCATACTTTTTGTCTTTCAAATTCCTGGTTACAAGAAGGTACAATAATACCTTAATCTCATTGCCTGAGAATTTGTATAAAAAGCGAATTATCTCATTTGGTATTGCTAAGAAATTATCTCTGCTATGAACTGGAATACCAGTTTGCTTGGGGTTTGATTGTTTGGCTTTCTTTTGTTTCATTCGAATGAGGCAAAGCCCATACGAATGTTTCTAATTTGGGTTTTAGTCGAGACATTAGATTATTATGGATAAGCATTGCCTATCTCCTTTTATTTTATTCACTAGAAACCTCCTCGATAACGCTTCAAGCTGCGATTATTCGGAAAAGCACATGAAATTTAATATCTACAAAAATCTCTAGTACGTACAGTTTCGATTACATATAATATTTACTTGAATGAAAAAAAAGGAAATATTTTCTAATTCTCTTACAGAATGAGAAAGTATGTAAAAGTATGAGAATGTATGAGTTTTACAAAAAGTGTTAATTTAAAGGAAAATCTGTCTTCCCTTAATAGCATATAGAGATATTAGAAAAAGAAATTTCACTTTGCTTCTTTTGAAATGTTTCTTTTTTCTAAACATAACAAAAAAGTTATAAAAATTCAATGAGAGGAATTTTGTGGGGATATTACCAAATATAAAAAAAGAAAAAGTGCTTACCGATTACTAATTGGAATGAAAAATAATTGGCTTCAAATATATTTAAAACCTTCATGTTAGTTGGCTAAGAAGATTTTCCTATCTGCTAGAAAGTTTCCGATTCCCTCTAGCAGTAGGCAGTCTTAGGAAGACTCTTTTTGATTCGCGTTATCGAGAAGATTTTATATAAAATAAAAGTTCTCATATCTGCGTAATAGTTATTACTACTCAGACTTAATTACTATATCGTAATTTTCAAATAAAAGTATAGAAAAATAAGTTTCTTCTTATTAAATAATTCAAATTTTTTCCTTGTACCAAAGTACGGCACTTGTACAAAAGCCGTACTTTGGTACAAGGATTAATTATCTCTTATTTGTTATGTCTTTTAAAGTCTTTTCAAGTAACTTTCCAATTATTTCTGATCGCTTTTTATAAATGGATAATGTTTCTTTCAAAAATTGTGCTTCTTCTTGTAAAACTTGCTTACGTTTTTTAATGTCCATCCTCTCAGTCTTTTCTTGAACTTTAATTTCACTGGATAGGATTAATTTTTCTTCTAAAATGCTAGCTAGTTTTAGATCAAAATTTCTTATTGAATCATTGACTTTTTTATTCTTTTTATGAAGCTCTTTTAAGCTAGTTTCCGAATCTTCGTCCGAAGTGAAAAGAAGACCATTCTTTTCACTCTTTTGTTTACTAACCACTTTCTGAGATGCTTTTTCTATCGTGCCTACTGTCTTTTGTAATACTTTTGCCGCTTCTTCTCTAAGTCTTTCTTGTTCGATTCTTTCATGTTCCCTTATTTTGCGTGCAGATTCTTTATCTTCATTAGTGAAAAGAACGAACTTCTTTTCACTCTTTCCTAAAGCCTGATAATTGTAGTTTCCTCTTAAATCTGCATACAGTAAAGGATATTCTTTTGGTGGAAATATGACTTCTAAAACTTCATCGGTTGCCTTTACGTCTTTGCGATTGTAATTTATAGCGAAGATATGTCTTCTTACTTCTTCTTCATTTTTAAATTCCTTTTTTATGCAAGGTAATTCAGGATTTCCTCTAATCTTACCTTCTCTTACAAGCTCACGCATGATTGAAAATCTTTCATGTCCAGAAACCAATATTAATTTTTTTTGCTGTTTATCCCAATAGACTTGGAGTGGTTCTCTGATTCCACTTTTCTCAATATCTTCTTTTAGACTCATTCGTTTGTCGTTTGCAATTTTTCCGACAAGAGTATAATTTAATGGGTGTTCATTCAAGTCTTGAATTGGAACCATTCGCTTTGTTTCTGGTTGCCATAATTCATAATAGCTTCGCGTATCCAGTTCTTCTGGTAATTGAAATTTAGATATTGCCATATTAGAAACTCGTAACTTTTAAGTTTTCTTTCGTAGCTTCTTTTACAAATGCTGAGAAGCTTTCCATAAAACTAACTTTTGCTTTGGCAGAAGAAGTAATGGATTCTCCTGTTTGTGTATATCTACGAATCAATCCAGACGGAGGAATGGAATGTTTCAAACAATGACCATTGAAAGATGGAATGTAAAAATCCATTACTTCTTTCTCAAGTTTGCCTGGCTTATCATGCTTAAACTGATTTAATAGAATTTTTCTATCTGCACCACAAACTGTTTCAATTTTTTTATAAGTCCAGTCAGCTTGTTCCATATCTTCAATAGCAGGTAGGGAAGGAATAATAATTAGATCTGATGATACTAGAGCTGCTTGGATTAACGTTGAAAAATTAGGAGAAAGATCAATAATGCAATAGTCAAATTTTATCTTTAATTGTTTCAAAGCATTTTTAACTGAGAGAATGGAAATGTTTCCTTGAATATCAGACAAATCAAAGCTACCTGGAAGAATGTAACAATTGGAAAATTTCTCTGAATCTATCTGGATGATTGCTTCATTTATATCATCCTTTCCTAAAAGTACCGTGAAAGCATTTTGTTCTTTAAGTCTTTTACGATCTATTTTATGGAGTCTTGTAAAATGACTTGTAAGACTTTTTTGTGGATCGAGATCTAGGATCAAAACTTTCTTTCCCGCAGATATAAGAAAGCGACTGAATAAAAATGATACCGTTGTTTTACCAACGCCACCTTTACGATTATAATAAGAAATAGTTTTCATAGGTAAAATGCTCCGCTAAATCTACTTTCATTTCGTTTGAATATGGATAATAAAAATCAGAAATAGGTTTTCTTATTATAAAAATTATGTCGCTTAAAAAATCAATAGAAAATGTTTTTTTTATAAATTTATGGAGTGAAAAGAATGCGATTCTTTTCACTTTCTTAGTTGAAATTTTGGGAATTGATAAAGCAATTCAATAGGATTTGCTCGAATTAGATTTTCGATTTATCTCTATAAGTGAAAAGAATGCCATTCTTTTCACTATTTACTTATTGTATTTTTTGTATAAATATATAATAAGTAATCATATTTATAGTTTTTATACTAATATCAGGTAAATAAAACAATAGAAGGCAGGGACATAAATCCTTTTCAGAAGAACATTGTTATACATTTTGTAACCAAAGACCAAGATTTCAAAATAGTAGGGGAGAATAGGTAACAGTTTATAATCTTTTAGGAAAAAACCGAAGTTTTAAGATTTCGACAATTCGAAGGATAGTTAATCCCGACTTATTATTCTAACCATAGACCTACCGAACGACGGACAAGAAGAAATCCTACTCGAAACTTTCAATCTTATAGAATCTACGATATCTTCTAAACCCTCCTTATTCTCACATTAATTGACCTGTACAATAAATCTAAAAAGGACTCCGAAACTTTTATTAGTAAAGGCAAGAAACTTCTTAAAATAAACGGTACAAATAAATTTGATGGTTTAGAATTCTAAGTTTCAGGTTATATGCGAAATAAATGTAGTAGGGTAGCTACTATTCTAATTGAAGCAATGAGGAATATAAAAATTGAATTCAACGTTTATCAGCGTAACACTCGAAGTTTAGGAAAATGAATACTTTTTTCAATTCATTATGAAAGATAATTCATAAAACTTACTATTGTATGCATATGTTTAAAGGAATTAAAAAATGAATTTTGCGAAATTTTGCGCGATCCGTGCGTAAATTTTACATTCTTTTACGTGTAAATTTACGCAAAATTTGCTCGAATTTTACGCGTGATTTACGGAAATTTTACGCCGTAAGTTACACGTAAAATAAATAAAGGAGAAGTAGAGATACGCAAAATCTAAAATGCTTAGAAACCTATGTTTTGATACATTATAGGAAATGAAAAAATTAATTTCCAAATGCTAACTTTACGGAATTTTACGGATATTTACGCTATACTCACGGTTTATGATTTTTGGGTTATAAAAAAGGAAAATTCTCGAAACCAATCATTGCGATAATCCGGTTACATCCCATATTCCACTGAATCCAAAAAAATAGAAATAGAATTAGAAGCCACATATTAAGAATCGAAGAAATTAATAGTAAGGATTTCCTTTATTAAGAAGCATAAAGTGAATTATCTTAATCCGAATACAGGATAAATCTATCACTTAAAGAAGAGACAAATCTAAATAGAAAAAAGAAAATTAAAAATCGCAGTCAATCTTGCGTAAAAGTTTAGCTGAATTTGAGTGAATTGACAAGTCAATTGACTCGATTTTGACTGGTGAGTGACTAGTGAACTGACTCAAAATTGACTCAGTCAATGACTGGTCAATTGTAAATAGGGGAGGAAGGGATTCGAAAATCGTAAACATCATCAAAAGGTATGTTTTAAGGATGTTTAGAAAATAAAAATTAAATTTTTCAAAAGCTAACTTTGCCGAATTTGAGTGAGAATCGACTGAAAGCGTGCATTTTACGATTTTAATGAGTTAAAAGCCAAATTTAGATAAAAGGAAGGATTTTCTGGAAACAGCATATATTAAATTCCATTTTTAAAAATTCAATGATGGATAAATAAGATTATGCGCATGAGCGACATCTTCCATTAGTCGCAACTTTTAAAAAATGCTTTCCTTTTTAGTATATGGTTATATAAATAAGTTATTTAGTGATAAGGACAATATTCAATGAAATTAGTGAATACGATAAATCTTCAAAAAGCAGCATGTAAATGGGGGAATATAAAATCTCATATTCGAAAATTGCCACCTAGCAATAATAAGCGTGATTTTGTTCTAAAACTTCAAAATAAATACACCATGATACATTATTCTATAGACGAGTTA
>JAGOHK010000158.1 GCA_017996175.1 Leptospiraceae bacterium | reverse complement strand
CAGCAGCCTTGCGGATAACGCACTATCTAATCAAACCATTCGAACAATCAAAATTGCTTGCAAAAGTTACTGAGGCTCTCGGCATTAAAGAAACAGATTTGGTTTCTAAAAAAGATTTTCCTTTTTCCATTTCGCATGACGTCATAAATGAGTCTAGTATCAAGTTGATAATAAAAGGCATTGCCAATTCCATACAATTTAAAAACGCGCTGGCAAATTACATTGCTGAACTCAAAACTTATTCTTCGAGTATAAAGGATTTTACAATATTTGTAAGCAATGAATTCAATTATACCCAAGGCGCTGTGGATTTGATTGATTTTCTTTTGCAAGAAATTATGGAAGAGTTCAAAGTAAAAGAAAATCGATTCTTGTTGCGAGGAGATTTTTTTTCAAAGCTACCAGAAGAAGAAACTACACGAACAAAAATATTAAAACTAACTATTTCTAGCAGTTCAAAGGGATGATTCTACATTAATGAACTTAGGTCAGAAAATCGATAGATATTTAATTTTTATCGAACTATGTGCGTTTTTTACATTCGGTATAGGATTGGTTGCCATAATAGGATGGGTTCTGGATTCAAGATTTTTATTTAGCATGAATCCGAATTATAAACCTATGCCGCCTAACGGTGCATTGAGTTCCATAATAATCGGGCTTTCTTTATATGTGTTAAATAATTCATTCTCATGGAAAAAGAGATTTATATTCCTTGGATGCTCTTTCATTATTTTCATTTCAATCACTAGAATTTTTGAATACGCAACGGAATCTGAGGTGGGGATTGATTTTATTTTTTTTCATTTCAAAAATTATGGAAAATGGTATAGCACAGCGGCAAAGACTTCTTTCTTTGGATCTCTTTGCAGTGCACTTGCAGCTATTGGCATAATACTATTATCCATTAATTCAAAGTTGAAAATTTTTGAATACACTTCCATTTTCTTCGGGAATGTCATTGGATTTATCGGAGCTATTTTTTCACTCGGCTACATTTACGGAGTGCCATTGTTCTATTCAACGAATCAAGTCCCGATGTCACTCAATAGTGCAATTTCTTTTGTTTTTTTGGGGATAGGAATTTCTCTTGCAGGCTCAATTCCAGAAATGAGGCATAGATTAATTGTAGAAATTCAATTAGATGAAGCTAAAAAACAAATCGAAAGTGCATTCCATTACTCCGGCTCAGGGATGGCGCTCATCGGGATAAATGATAATTGGCTCAGAGTCAACCAGCCTTTTTGTAATATCTTAGGCTATACGAAAGAGGAGCTAACATCTAGGCAGTTTTTTAGCCTATTAGAAAAAGAATTCGTTATAGACTACATTGTAAAGTTTGACGATTTGCTATCCGGTAAAGTAGAAAGTCTACAAATGGAAAATCGACTCGAGCACAAATCAGGAGCTCTGGTCTGGGCACTTTTAAGTATTTCTCTACTCAGAGATGAAAAAAATCTCCCTGAATACTACATCATCCAGATGCAAGATATTACTAAGCTTAAAAAAATTGAATCTGATTTATTAAACGCAAAAAATGTTTTAGAAGAAGCACTCCATTCAAAGAGTCATTTTTTTGCATCCATGAGTCATGAACTGAAAACTCCTCTACAATCCATCCTCGGTTACAGCGAATTAATCGCTGAAGAAGCTGCGCAAATAAGTGCTGAGCAGATATTCAGCGATAGCCTCAAAATCAATCGGTCAGGAAAAAATCTACTCAAAATGATCAATGATATTCTAGACATCGCGAAATTAGATGCCAAAAAAATGGAAGTAAAGAATGATTTATTTGAATTAAATACATTATTGGAAGAATTAATTGATACAATCAAACCATTAATTTCCGCAAACAAAAACACTTTTTCTCTTTCCATTTCGGAGGAGATAACTTTCATTTACCAAGACATTGACAAATTAAAGCATATACTATTGAACTTGCTTTCGAATGCTTGTAAATTTACAAATGGTGGAAGTATTTCGCTTATCGTAAAATTAACTAAAATAGATTTAGAAAAATGGATACAATTCGAAGTAGTTGATTCAGGTATTGGAATTTCAGAAGAAGATTCAAACAAAATATTTAATCCATTCCAACGATCCGTTGATTCAAATACGAGAAAATACGCAGGCACAGGACTCGGACTTACAATCGCTAAACAATTTGCCAACTTGCTCGGCGGGGATCTTTCTGTAGAAAGCAAAGTAAATGAAGGAAGTCGATTCATTGTTGTTTTACCTCTCCGCGAACCCCCAAGTTTACAGGATGTATAAACAATCGAAGATTATCATTGCCAGATTTTTCCATTCTGATAAATTAGAGTATAAAATTAAAGATTGAAATTTTTCTAGGACAAAGTATGAATATAAATTTTTGGCAAAACAAAACGATAGTTATTACCGGCACATCTAGTGGCATCGGCGAAGCAATATTAACCGCTCTAAAAGATATACCCTGCACAATATTTGCGCTAGACCGTAACCCAAAGAATCTAGAAGGAATTCATAAAGCAGAAATCATTCCTCTTAAATGCGATATTAGCTTAGACACTGATATTCTTGAAGTCCAAAAACAAATTCTAGCCAAGACCGATACAGTAGATGTATTATTCAATAATGCAGGAATTACCACTCATGGTAGATTTGATGAGACAGATATAAGTGTTTTCCGAAAAACGTTTGATATTAATTTCTTTGGAACTGTAAATCTCACATCTAAGCTAATTGAGCCGATTAAGCGAGCCAAAGGGGTAATGATTGTTACCTCCACAGTCTCCGGCTTATACGGAGTTCCTGCGAGAGCAGCCTACTCTTCTTCCAAGTCTGCCCTCCACGCTGTCTTTGAATCCATTCGCATCGAACTTTCCGAAATTGGCGTGCGCTCTATTATCTTCTGTCCTCCTTACACTAAAACAAACCTTAGAACTTCCGGATTAACAGGCTCTGGCGAAAAGTTAAACGACAAACAACACGGAGGAAAATTACTCACTCCCGATCAAGTAGCAAACGCTATGTTAGCCGCAGTTGAAAACAAAAACTCTCGCCTAGTTACAATGGATACAAGCGGATTCTTTGTGAAAGTATTACGGCTATTTGCCCCTGCAATATTAGAAAGAAAAATGTTTAAAAAATTATACAACGACTTTCATCACTGAGCATTATTCCATTTCGCCAAAGAGTAAGTATCTAATAATGTTTCTTTGATAAATTGAAATACCTTTAAAGGAGAGATCGTTTGATTCTTCTTCCAGAGTAAACACAGTAAATTTTCCTTTCTTTAAGTGTTTATCAGCGAGGTAAAATGCATTTAGTTCTCGTTTTAGATTTTCCTCTTTTAGCTCTGCCGACACTTGGTAGAGATGCCAATTCTCTAAGTTGGAATGAGTTAGAAAATCTATTTCAGCATGATTCTCGATTAAACCATAATACATCTCTCTAGTTTTGCGTTTTAATTCTAGAAATAACACATTTTCTAAACGATACGGATAATTCTCATTAAACGGTCTATATAAACTTAAAAGTCCGGTATCAATTGCGTAGAATTTTTTTGAAGTAGAGAAAACCTTACTTTGTTTCCAATCGAATTTATTCAATTCTACTAATGCAAATGGTTTAGTAAGATAGTTAATGTATTTGATAATAGTTTCTACTTTAATATCATACAACCCATAAGCCTGGATTCTATTTTTGAGTTTTGTATAAGCTACAATATTTCCAGCAGTGGACAAAAGATAACTTAAAAGCTTTTCCAAAAGATTGATATTTTCGATATTAAATCTTTTTATTACATCGTCTAGAATAACCTTTGTAACAATTCCCTGTAGGTAGGATAGTTTTGACTCTTCATTTCGAATATCTAGAACTTCCGGTAATCCTCCAAACTTTAGAAATTCATAAAACTGAGTTCTAATTTCCTGCCGATTTTGTAAATAATCTTTCTCGTGATTAACACTGATTTGTCGGTAAGTTAAAAATTCTTTAAAACTAAAAGGGAAAATGAAAAATTCAATAAAACGTCCAGCGAGGTTTGTGCCTAATTCTTGCGACAGAAGTTGTGAGTTTGAACCAGTGAGGATAATCTCTATATCCTTCTCTTTCTCATAAACCGTTCGAATCCATTTATCCCATCCATTTACATTTTGAATTTCATCTAAAATTAAAAGTTTTTTTCCTTTTTTCGCAATTCGCGATAGAAAGAAATCGTAAATGCGAGATAAATCTTTTGGACTCAATACCTCGGCAAGACGAAAGTCTTCGAAGTTCAAATACAAAAGATTTTCACGCGAATACTTTTTGGAATTAACTAATTTTCGAGCAATTCTTTGAACGATAAAAGATTTACCAGAGCGACGAAATCCAGTAATGATTTTCATAGGCTTTGAGCCAATGCTTTCTAAAATCATCTTTTCAGCGTCTCGCTCAATTCCTTCGTCTTGGGATAATAAAAAAGACTGCCACTCATAAATAAGGACAGAAAGTTCCTCTACTTCCATATAATCCCCCTATAAAGGAATAATTATATAGATATATATTCTTTGTAAAGGTATTTTTTCTAATTTTGTCGTCTTTTGCCTGAATCTAAAAGAATTAAAAAATTCCCAAAATAAACAAGAACTTCATCCACGATAAAATTTAAATGAATCACACTTACGCGCTGTTTTGATAGTTTAGCACTAATTTCAACTAGGACATCTTTTTTAATAGAACTAGGACTCACCCCTTTCCAATACACATTCTCATGAATAGTTTCGTAGATTACTCGAATGATTCGAGCATCATAGAGTTTAACCATTTCCGAGCACTTATTTTTAAAATCACCAATTCCTGGTTGTTTAGCTAATTGTTTTCTTTTCATACAATATCCTTCTCTCAAAATTCCGTTTATGTCTTAAGATAATTTAGTTACTATTTTTTTGTATAGCCTTTATTTTTAACTATACAATTTTTTACTATATCGAAATAGTAGTATTCAAGCAGGACAGATTAGAGAGAATAATTAAAAATATTTCAAAAATAGACAGTTTATTCTAAATTTTAGCACTCTTTATAAGATCGGAAATCTTAATTCCCCAGGCACAAGACGAGCTAAAATTATGTAACATAAACAAACATTTACTATGAAAGAATTTTTTTTAGGAATTTTTTCCGAATCACTCCTAATTTGTCCTGCCCATTGTTAGAATTATATATAAAAGGGAGAAGAGCATGAAACCACAAACAAAACTAATCATAAAAATCGTCTTTCTAGGATTGGCATTTACAATCCTAATCAAATGGCTGGGCATTGAAAAGAGAGCCTATTTAAGCTCTGATCTCGTCTGCCCTAGCTTTGGAAATCTGCCAACACTTGTCATTCCAAAAGAATCCATTTCCGTAGACCCAAACGATGGAGCTAGAAGAATTGGTATTCGAAATAAACTCGGCGAGAAAAAACTTTATCCATTCGAGTTGGTAAATGGGGCACTGTTCATTAAAACAAAAATAGAGCTTCGCGAATACCTTTCCGCTTATGGCGATATTTGCGGCGGCAAGCCATCTTTTTACAATTCTATCGACTACGTAAAATTAGCCCGACTCCGAAAAATCGAGACCAAACGACTAGAAAGCGCCCGCAACAAAATGGAACACAAAGAACTGGGAAATTTCTATGCCAAAGAGAAACGTCTTACCACTGACAGATCTTTTCTTGCGAGTCGAATTTCATTTCTCCGAAATAAACTTGAGCGCATTACACCTATTAGCTTTAATATTGTAGGCAAAGTTGCTGAGACTACCAAAGACTCACTGATTGTATTTGGTAGTGCCTTGCCAAATGCCAAAAGCGACAAGGATAACGGTGGTTTTGTGCACAACGGAGTAATCATTTTAAAAAATGCGAAGAAGACAGACATTGTCTCTCCAGAATACTATTCAGCAAAGCATGTATTGGCGAAAGATTTTTATTTCATAAAAAGAATTGATGGTAGAGATACCTTCGGACATTACATGCCCGTGAGTGTATATGATAGAAAAGTAAAAGTCACTAGCCCGAAAATTCTTTCCGAAATCAAAAGAGAAATTTCTATAACTGAAAAGAAGTTATTCTCTATTGAGAAAGAATTAAAAGACATGGAGCGCATCGAAGAACAATTAATTGCAACAGCGATGTAGTATTAAGTAGAGACAGGTCTAAGACCTGTCTCTACGAACGATACCAATTTCTACTTGACCAACTACTATTAAATGTTAAATTAAAACCTATGAGTCGCACACTGAAAGAAAAACAAACTTACGAAGATTATCTAAAGACTCCTATGGGTGGAAAATATCAACTAATCGACGGAGAGATTATTGAAATGACATCACCAACACCTAGCCACCAAGACACTGTATTAACTCTAGGAATGCTACTAAAGAAATTTGCAAATGAAAACAAATTGGGAAAAGTATTCATCGCTCCTTTGGATATTTATTTAGGAGAAAATGAAACTTACCAACCAGATGTTTTTTTCATTTCTAAGGAGCGCGAATCAATTATCGGCGAAAAGAAAATCGAAGGTGCGCCTGACCTGGTAATCGAAGTGCTTTCTGAATCCACCGCCTACTACGATCTCAAAAAAAAGAAAGCCGTCTATGAAAAATCAGGCGTTAGCGAATACTGGATAGTAGACCCTGAAGAGAAGAATATTGAAATCTACGAAAATTCAACTTCCGGATTTCAAAAAATTGCACTCGTTGAATCAAGTAAAACCTACACTTCTAAAAAGCTAACAGGCTTTATCCTCAAATCGGAAGAAGTGTTTAATTAATTTTTACTTTCCCTTCTCCAAAAAGCCGCTAGCACACTTGCAATCAGTGAATGAGCAAGACTTGAAATCGCACAGGGAACAGCGGTAAGTGGATTTGTAAAATTTTCGCGAGCAAGCAATACTCCAAGTCCAGAATTTTGCATTCCCACTTCAATCGAAATAGTTCTAGCTGAAATTAGATTTTCTTTAAGGAGGATACTCAGTATATACCCAAATAAAAATCCTGCAATATGTAAAGAAAATACAGATGCTAATAGTTTAAAACCAGATTCAGTGATTGGCGCTTTGTTTGCAGCAATGACCGAGGCTACAATTAAGATAATCATTAAGACAGCGAGTAGAGGCGAAACGATTGAAAGTTTCTTTGTAAGCTTAGGAAAAAAGTAATTTAAAAATACGCCAATGGCAACGGGTAAAATGATTACCTTTAAAGTGCTAAGTAGAAGCCCTACAGAATTCACATCGACTCGGTTTCCAGCTAGATACAAAGTTAGAAGAGGAGTCAGGAGAACAGAGAGCAAAGTAGAAATAGAAGTGAGGGTAACAGATAACGCAACATCCGCCTTGGCAATAAATGTCAAAACATTAGATGCAGTGCCTCCCGGACAGCAGGCAACTAGGATTAGCCCCACAGCAAAAGGAGTCGGCAAATCATAAATATAGGCAATCGCATATCCAGACAGAGGCATCACCGTGTATTGCAGAGATACTCCAATGAAAACTGATTTGGGAAATTTGAGAACTCTTTTGAAATCGTCAAGAGTAAGAGTTAAACCCATACCCAACATGATGAGTGCCAGCGCAAAAGAGATATAATCCCCCTTAAACCAAGAAATCAAAGGAGGATAAATAAATGAAACTATGGACACAATCAGTATCCATAGTGGGAAAAGAGATGTTATGCGATAGATCAAATTATTCTAAATTCATATTTAAAGTATCAAACTTCAAATGATTGGAGCGCTTTAGATTTCTCACTACAAATCTTCCATCTACCTTTTCCACTTCCAGAAATTCAGCAAATATTTTCTCTATCTTATTTGGATCACCACCTGAACCAAGTGTATTACAATCGCGGCCACAACCATTGCAATCCATTTGCATTTCTTCCGGATTATCGGCAGTAGTCGCTACCTCTGATTTTAATTCTCTCAAGAATCCAAAGATACGAACTTGTAAAATATTATTTTCTGTAGACTTGACTTCATAGTTGCCTAACGCATAAAATCGACTTGTATTTTCCGAGTCTGCATCAGTCGATGAAGTGAATCCTTCCATAAACATACTTCCATCAGAGCGCAAACGAAGTGTCCAATTAGATCCAGTTTGTTCGGGAGAAGTAACAGCAACATCAGTGCCAACTAGACTCTTATTGATGATATCAGAAATTCCAGCTTGCTCAAAGTCTTTTCCATTTGCTTTTGCGATATCTTTGATACGAGAAAACGGATCGAGCAAAAACCATTCTTTCCCATCGAAAAATCTCAATTCACTTAAAACAATTCCTTTGTATTTTTTTCCTCGATAGGATTCATCGACTATCATCTTTAAATTTCTTCCGGAGAATAACTTCGGTAATTCGACAATCTGTGGACCCATTTCATCTTTCAGAGTAATCTTTTCGCTATATCCATCGTCACCCGTGAGGTTAATTGTCTTTACCCGCCCGTTCTCTACACAATGAACGTCTGATCTCTGGTAACCATTCCATACTTTAATTGATTTGATTTTTTGTGCATCTTTGAAAGTGAAGTCGATGGAAACTCCCTTTGAATTATCAAGCGATGCATAGGAATATTCATATCTTGAATCAAATAAATTCATGACACCATAAGAAGCTTCTGGCTTTCCTGTTTCGGATGCAACAGCGGTTCCTTCGATTATCCGCGGCGACTTAACTTTGAACTGTTTTCCTTTCTCATCATACAAATGAACGGAAGAAAGACAAATATTGGAATTCTTAGAAAAATTAAACGTTACCGAGCGAGCAGTCACAGGCGTAGAAAAATCATACTTTGCAACTTTTCCTTCTTCTTTCATCGTCTGAATCATTTCATCGAAGTTGATATACATATCAATTCTAGATTTAAAATTTTCTCCACAGGAGTTGACTTCCACTTTAGAAAGTTGAACAGCTTCATCTAAATAAACATGAAACTTCACAAACTCAGCATTAGCCTCTGGCATCCACTTGGAATCGTTCAATGCCAGAAATGGCAATCCGTTTTGCATAGACGTTGCCGTCACCATTGAAATTGAAATTTCTTTTTTGCAAGCCACAAAAAGAAAAAGAATCAGTATCAAAAATAGTTTTTTCATTTTAAAAAATCTCCTCGAAAAGATTACATCTAATCTCTCAGGTTTTGGATTGAAATTCATTTCGTCAACCAAAAACTAAACGGAATTTCATAAATTGAATCTGTAAAATTCTTTTCATCAGAGTCGGATAAGTTTATTTTGCCTTCGACTTATAATTTATTAGGGACTAGCAGAACAGAAATTACTTGAACAAATTAAAACGGGTAATACATTCTGGACACAAGAGGATAAAATAGGCATTTGCAGACTACTCCCTTTGGCTAGAATTCTTTCGGTATCCTATTTCTTGATTTACAATGGACTCATCCAATGACTCAGCGGAATATACGATATAGCCACTCTTGCTAGCACAAGAATTATCTATAAAAGTTTTGGATTTGCAACTGCTCACATTACTACATTTTCTGTAAGAATTATCTGATGAAAGACGATACAAATTCTTCATTAGTCCAGAGGCATTCTCGCATTTACTATTTATACATAGAACGGTAGGTGGCGAAACAATCGCACATGTAGTCGTAACGTCTACCATATACTTATTCGCATACTCTCGAGTAAGCGCATTATGCACGTCTATTTTCTTTTGAAATATCTCTTCATCCACTTTTTCTTTTGAGAAAATGATATGACTTGCAGGTCCACTGCAATATTGATAATCCCCTACTCCGACAGTCTTACAAATGTTATCCGCACTACAAGATTTATCAGAAGAAAAACTTTCTAATTCTGCAAACGATATTCGTATCCTCTCCTCTGCTGCTTGCTTTTGGTTCAATTGAATAGTGTTTAATACAAGTATTTTCGACAGGGTCTCAATAATTATTTTAATGGTATTGGAATCTTTACTTTCGAGCCTGTTCGTTGAACAATTTAAAATAAATAAGAATAACATAAAAATTACTTTCATACTTTTTACGTTACCGAGTATTTCAGTATTTGCAAATCTTATTTTAGCCATTTGATTATACCTATACTAATTCTAACTTTTTGTTGTATAACTAGGAAAAGTATTTGACTGAAAAAAAAAAAAAAAAAATAAAAAATAAAAAATATAACTAAGAAAAAATAATGAAACTTTCACAAATAAAAAAAAAACCTTTTCTTTTCATTCTCCTTTCTTTTTTCGTTCTCAATTTTCCAAACGAAAAAAAAGATGATTAAACTACTAT
>JAGOHK010000157.1 GCA_017996175.1 Leptospiraceae bacterium | reverse complement strand
CGTTTGTCAAGCGGACTGGTTCGAGCATTTAACAACAAAGTCCGATCCCTGAGCGGAGTCGAAGGGTCGGTGTATTACAAGGAGTCAATATGAGAAAAAAACTATTCTACCATAAACTATTTCAAAAATACCTAATGGGAGTTGCTATTTCCTTAGGTCTGGCGAGTGGCGCATTACTTGGTGTAGTAATTACCGGAACGTACAATACTTTTTCAGATGGAGAAACACTTTCGGCTGGAAAACTCAATCAAAATTTCGATTCAATCAAAGTAGCGATTGAGTCAATCCCTAATTGGACGAAAAGCGCAAACGATGCCATTTTAGCTGACGGTGGAGTAACGGTATTAAACGATATTGTAAGTTCGAACGGTAGAGTTAGAGACAAATCAGGATTAGTCACACCAGTCGGCACGATCAGCGCCTACGGTGGATCATCCGCTCCCACAGGTTGGCTTCTCTGTGATGGAACAAGTGTTAGCCAGACCACTTACGCTGACCTCTACGCAGTTATCGGTTGCAACTTCGGATGCAGTGGGGGTAACTTCAATTTGCCTGATTTACGTGGTCGGTTTCTAAGAGGTCGAGACGGAGGTATCGGACGCGATCCAGATAGCGGCTCACGCACGTTTATGAATACGGGTGGGAATACAGCGGATAATGTGGGTTCTGTGCAGGTGGATGCGTTTAAGAGTCATACGCATACGGTCAATGCTTTGGGCACTACTCAATTCGATGGTGGAGGAGTTGGTTGGGGTTTTTATGGAGGTGGTTCAACCAGTGCATTAAATTCAACCGGCGGTAACGAAACTCGCCCTGTGAATGCTTATGTGAATTGGATTGTGAAGTATTAGTGGTTCGACTCCGCTCACCAACCGGGTTCTTTAGCAAGTGGAACTTATTTAGAGTATGCTCACCGAGCGGACTGGCACTACGAGCATTTTACAAAAAAGCCCGCTTGGTGAGCGTAGCCGAACCATGCGGTGTATAAAAGGAGAAATTTTATGAACAAGAAATTACTTTTTAAAGGGGTTAATGATGGTTAGTTCTTTGAATTTTTTAAAATCATTTTCATTAACTGTTACAAGCGGAAGGCTTTTTGCTAGTGCGGTTGCGGCAATGATAGAATCTGCAAGTTTGATTTATCTACCAGGAAGTTTTCTATCTTCCCGTAAGGATTTTTGCCATTTAACGGGATCGGGAATTTTCTTTTTAAGAGTTCCAAGTTTTGCGATATTTTCTAAGTGGGTAAGTGCTTCATTTGAGTTTTTGGCGACACGTTTTACTTTTTGGGTATTTGGACTTTCTGTTATGACTTTCATTTTAAGTCTTTGTGCAAGAAGGAGAATAACTTCTTTATCGGCAGGGTTTGACACTTTAAGAGTAATAGTTTCCATAGATAGAGTCTGGTTTCAATTTCAGTTTTGTCAAGATGTTTTTGGATTACAGTGCAGGAGTTAAATTATGAAAATATTTCTAGTAATGAATAATCTGGATCAGATACAAATTTTTCAATTTCTACTTTTTTGGAATTTAGAATTTCTGCGATTTCTTGAACACTTAGATTTCCGGTTCGAAGAAAAATTACCTTTGGTGGAAATCCGTAACGATAAGATAAAAATACAAAATCTTCATCTTGAGAAAGAATTATATAATTGTTCTTCTTTGCAAATTCCCAAATCTCAGTACAGGTTTGCGTAATGGAATTCGATTTACGTGCACACAATCAGAAAGATTCTGTTTTAAAAGTTTACAGAGTCTCCAAGAAAGATTCGCATCAATTAAAAATTTCATGCCGCAAGAATCTTTGTGAAAGTTTCTCGCTTAGCCGCAAATTGCAGAGCAGCAAGAATATGTTCTCGCTTCAATTCTGGAAAGTCTTCCAAAATTTGTTCATAACTCATCCCACCCCCAAGCCAACCCAATATATCAACTACCGCAATACGGGTTCCTTTTATACAGGGTTTACCAAATCGAACATCAGGATCAAACGAAATATAGTTTGGGGTTTTCTTGGTCTTCTGGGATTTCGATTTGGACAATTTATTCATACTAAGGATTTACGATTTAGAGAATCTTTTGTCAAGATGTTTTTGAATTACCGTGCAGGAGTTAAATTATGAAAAAAGATTTCAAACTAAACAATTTTATTATACTCTTCATGAGAGCCAATCCAGTGCCAGTAAATGAAATCTTCTTTTGTAATTCCAATTGCACGCCAATGAATACCGATTCGAACGGAATACATTTCGGGATTGTCTTGGATTTTTTTGAAATGAAGCGATGGATGGCTTTGGTCGCGTATCCAAAGTTTGTAAGATTTAATCGCCAAATCTTGTACGTTCAATGGAAGTTTGGTAAAGAGTTTTTGGAAACTTTTAGTTCTTCTGGATTTCAAAGATTATCAAATCCACCGTCTTCAAAGTTACCTGCTTCGATCTCTGCTAAAGCGGATGCGGCTAATGTTTGTAATGTGTTCGGAGAATTAGAAAAAGCAAGCTCCCAAGCTTTTTCAGCTAAAAATTCTTCCAGTATCAAAGAAGCAATCCAGTCTTGTATTTCTATGGATTCTTTGGAGATGGTCTCAATAGCTTTTTCTAACAAACTAGTCATACTGTTAAATCTAGAATTTAGAGAATCTTTTGTCAAGGTGTTTTTCCTATCCCTGAGCACGTTCAATGCTGTCAAGTTAAGAGGTCTGCTCAAAGATTACCACCGACTTGCACTGAGTTTATCGAATAGCGTCAGCGTGTGGACACCGATAAAAGAACGATAGTTTTTATTTTGTTTTTGGAATTGAATAATATGGCACTAAACGAAGCTCTTTATGAAACCGAGATGAATATAATAAATCAAATTAAAATCGTTTTGTTATCGGTGCTCTCGGTGTTTATCGGTGGTAATCTTGAAATGTTTTTCTTAATTGTACAGCATTGGAGCATGTTCGGCGAGCTCAGTGTGAACTTCGCCGAACCGAGCGTTATAATACAAGGAGATATAAATTATGAACAAAGAATTTAAACATTCATTTCAAAAAGGAATTTTCCAAGGGTTGGGAATTATCGTTGTAATCCTCTTCTCACTGGGAACGGTATGGGCGGTGGCGGGGCTTACTGGAACGTACAATACTTTTTCGGATGGAGAAACACTCACAGCAGGAAAGTTAAACCAAAACTTTGAATCTTTGCGAATCGCAATTTCTTCCACAGTCGGAACGATCAGCGCCTACGGAGGAACATCCGCTCCTACAGGTTGGCTTCTCTGTGACGGAACAAGTGTTAGCCAGACAACTTACGCTGACCTCTACGCAGTCATCGGTTGTAACTTCGGATGCAGTGGAGGTAATTTTAATTTGCCTGATTTACGTGGACGGTTTCTAAGAGGTCGAGACGGTAGTACTGGACGTGATCCCGATAGTGGTTCTCGCGCGGCTATGAATTCGGGCGGAAATATAAATGATAATGTGGGTAGCTTGCAGGGGGATGCGTTTAAGAGTCATAGACATGCAGTATCAGACACTTCCGCAAATGGTGTTAGTCCAGGAATGCCTTGGTGCTGTGGAGATACAATTGGAAATTCTGAATACAGATATTCATCTTATGTCGGTGGTTCTGAAACTCGTCCTGTGAATGCGTATGTGAATTGGATTGTGAAGTATTGAAAATCCCCCTTACCCCCTTTGCGAAAGGGGGCTACTAATAAGTAACCTTTATCGGAAAATGTGGCTACTATTACGAAACCCCATTTTGTAAAGGGGGCAGGGGGATTTAAAAAGGAGAATTTTATGAAAAAAAGACATGAAACAAATAGTGATAATCTTCTCTGGTTAGCGATAACCGAAGGTTGGAATGAAAAGGGGGTAATCGGAGAAGCCACATCCTCCTCTAAAAATAAAGGAATCCTTAAATCGAAAGATTTCCCTAATCCAAAGCCCCCTTTCGCAAAGGGGGACAAAGGGGGATTGCTACTACTCATTCTTATCCTACTATTTTCTAGTTGTAAGTTTACTTACGAAGATGATAAACTTTCCCAAATGGCAACAGCGTTTAATCTAGCGAAACCGCTTGCAGAAGCAGAGGCTCGAATTGTGATTCAATGTGATGCGGATACTCCTACTGGAGTAAAGTCTCTGCGTGGAACTGTGATGGATTATGATTCAGGTTCTCCGATTCAAAATGCTTTTGCAAGTAGTCAAGTCTCTACAGAGGTTTACGTTACAGATACAGAAGGGAAATTTAAAATCCAAAAAGTGGGGATTGAAACAGATACGGTCATATTAAAAGTATTTGCGGATAATTATAAAAACCTCTCTCATCCTGTTCAATTTATTTGTCAGAATATAAGTGCTTTGATTTATTTACCGATACTTCCCCCAACTCCTGTTTTTGTTCCTGATCTTGCTCCCTCTGGTGCTTGTATATTCGGAACTTCTAATTATGGTGGTTGTAAATTATGAATTTTAGACAATTCGGAATTGTAATTTTTTCTTTTCTATTCTCAAATTGTTTTATTTTTTATCCATTTGTTGCAGATAGATTTGAAAAAGAATCAAATGCCGAAGAATACGCATTAGCCGCTCTTTACTTTCTCTCCGACAAAGAACACCCTACTCCCGGAAATAATGGAATCCTAGAAAAAATAAATCCGGGGAATGCTACTTTTACTCTTTCTTGGAATTTAGGTTTAGATGATAAAACGGAAAGTTCTAACCTTGGGTATAGAGTATATGTATCTTCTTCGAACAATATTCAAACAGTTGCAGATATGGAGGCTAACGGCGAAGCACTGACAAATCTTACTAATTCTCTTTCTAATCTTGAAATTACAAGTTTGCGCATCCGTGGTAGTGTAAGTTATTATAACGTTCTCATCCAAGATTCTTTTTCTAAAAAATCCGCCTATTCCAGTATATCCGCTACGATTGTTCCAAAGTATTTGTACATTTTAAACCAAACAGATAACTCTATTTCTAGTTTCAGCATTGACAAAAACACAGGAGTATTGACGAGTATTACAACTTTAGTTGGTGGAAATTCTCCCTCTAGTCTTTATATTCCACCTAGAGGAAATTTTGTATATATGGCATCCACTGGGGAAAATAGAATTAGACTCTATTCGCAAGATCCTACTACCGGAAATTTAACTTTTGTGAATTCCTATACTGGGGGTAATGGTGTTTTGTCTCTCCTATCAGATCAAGAAGGAAGATATTTGTATGCAGCAGACTCTAGCTCCAATCAAATTTCCATGTACACAATGAATACAACGGATGGAAGCCTTACTCCTCTGGCTGTATCTTCTATTGCCACCGAAAATTTTCCGATCCACCTTAGCATTGATCCTTCAGGTAGTTTTTTATTTGCTCTGAATCGTGACTCCGATACTGTTTCTCAGTTTGTTTTAAATTATACTACTGGTGACTTAACTCCTTTGGTAATCCCCACACAGGTAACAGGCGTTAAACCCTTTCAGACGGCGGTTGATCCTTTGGGGTTATACGCATTTGCCGTCAATAGTGTAGGAAATTCTCTTTCCAATTTTAAAATTGATCCAATCCGTGGAGAATGGAAACGATATGCGACACTCAATACTGCTGTGGGCGCTGGTCCTTCTTCTATTTTATTTCATCCTTCTGGTAGTTACTTTTATATAGCAGAATCTACCGACAACCAAATCCGGCAAATGTCCTTTGATAGAACGAATGGAATTTTACAGTCATTACCCACACCAACTCTATCACAGACAGGAACTCCAAGTTATATAGTTACCGATCAAGGTGGCAAATTTTTATACTGTTTAAATAAAACTGGTAACACAGTAAGTCTTTATACAATCGCTACCGATGGCTCTCTATCGTTTAACGCCAATTACCCGACAGGAAATTCTCCTGTTTACGGTGTCATTTATAGTACAGTGGAGTAAAAAAATATGAAAATGCAAATATTCAAAACATTTCTTATGTCATCCCCGAGTTCTTTTGTCGGGGATCTCAAGTTATCCAGATTCCCGAAAGAAAATTTCGGGAATGACAAATTGATGAATCGTGAGAAAATTTTAACAATAACCTCTATCGGTGCCCATCGGTGTTCATCGGTGGTAATCTTAATTCTCTTTTTCCTAGCAAATTGTGCCAGCATCGAAAAAAATCCACTCGCAGTTCGAACCCACGAATACGGAGGATTTGAATACAAACAAGTTGGACTCGGTGGATTTTCTGAGTCTTGCGAAATCCTACACGAAAAAAAAATTGTCCACGGTTTATTCGTATTACCCTTTAACCCTCTCACCAAGGAAGAACTTCCGTCTCTTAAAAATAAAAAGATTCGGATGAAATACTTGGTGCGAAAACTAGATTTTTTATACAACCTGCTTGGTTTCGTATTTAGCATCATCACTCAGACCATTGTAGTAGAAGACTGTGGGCGAACCAATAATAGAGAAGACCTTGCCGACCAGAAATCAGCCGATTTTTTAAAATCCTTTCTTGGTAAATACGAAAAAATTAAAACACTCAGAGACGAAGGCAAACTCAATGTAAAAATTGTAGGGGGGCGAATGGTGATTGTCCTCTCAACAGATATTTTATTTCCCATTGGATCGAAAGATTTATCCAACAAAGGAAAACAAGCAATCATTGAAATTACAAAAACCTTAGTCGAAGTAGAAGACCAAAGATTTCAAGTAGAGGGGCACACCGATAGCGACCCATTCAAAGTAGAAGGTGCGACTAATTGGGATTTGGCGGCGACTCGTGCGATTAGCGTGTTGAACACAATGATTCAATCTGGAATGCCTGAATCCAAAATCTCTGCCGCTAGTTTCGGAGACTCAAGACCTTTAGTTCCCAATGACTCGCCAAAGAACAAAGCCAAAAATCGCAGGATTGAAATTGTAGTTCTTCCCGAAATAGAATCTTTACCTGGAATTTAAGATTTGACTGAATGAGCATTTATTCGAAAATTCATTTTATGAGAATATCCTTATTTACCCTACTAATCTTTTCCCTTTGTAAACCGGCAGATCCAAATTATCGAATCAAACCTTTACAGAATACTGAGTATACTGGTTTTATTGCGCGAAATTTTTTTCAGGCTGTGGTAGAAGTTCCAATGACAAAAGAGGAATTGTCAATTTTAGAAGAGAGGAAATCTTGTTTGCGTGAAGCAATGAGACAAAGGGATAAAGTAGTCATTCCTATTCTGAAACAAATCGCCATGGAAAATGAATGGAATGAACGAGAACGTAAACTCGAAATCGAAAAATCGGACGACTCAGAAAAAGAAAGACTAAGAAGAATAGAATTTAAAAATCTACCAGTGGATACAGGGCAGTTGCCGCCCGGAACAACTTCTAATAATACAACAACCGGATCTACGATGGCAGTTACTAATCCATTGCCTCAAAATCAAAACAAACCAGATGATAAAGATACTATTTCAAAAAAGCCCAAGAATCCATTACTCAACCGAGGAGAGTTTGCTTGGTTTCTAGATAGTATGTTTATTTACAAAGAAGATTATTCTAATCCAGAAAAATGTTCCTTTGTGTTTAGAAATATACAAGAAGATTTATTTGAGCAGGTAGAAAAAACGAAACTTTCCTTTGTGGGAGACGATAAAAAGAAAGTGAAACCTTCCATGTCTACTGAAAATCAAACTCCTGCTCAAACTCCAGGCTCTACACCGGTTAATACTGGTTTACCGCAGACGATTCGCTAAGAATAAGCAGAGCAAACATATCCTTCACGCTTCGCTGTCTCATAGATTTATAAATTTATTTCCACATGGAATTATATACCCTTCGCAAAAAGTAATTTCCCATTTTGTAAAAAAAACATCGTGCGCTTTGGGAAGCTGTTGGGGCAACCAAAGGCTTTAGTGCCTGCGATGCAAATGCATGGGAATGGTTGGATGAGTTTTTATTACTTGATGAGTTCTATCTTTTCTTTGATAAAGGGGATGACCCAGCGATTTATATTTTCCCTGAAAATCAATCCTTTACAAAATTTCAAAACGAATTCCCCGGTTATACTTTTTATATCACAAATGAAAATCTAGATTTTTTAATCTATCATAATGACAGCGATTATCTTTGTTGTATCGGCACCGCCGAACCTTGGCTTCGTAACAAGGTCAAAGAACTTTCTAAGACTGGCTGGGTTGATATGGAAGGGAAGAGTTATTTGTGATAAATATGACTTTTTCTTTTAGTCACTGTGAGACTGGCATAGAATGATGTGTTGCCTCTAGATTTTGTATTCTTTTTCTTAAATCTTTTTCTCAGCAATGGTCATTTTTTTTCTTAACTTGCGGGCTCGTTTTGTATTTGCAGTGTTGTATGGTAGCATAGTCTTGTTATCCTCTCTGGCTTTTCTGTTTTTACCTTTGCTTTTTTGTTCTTCAGTTTTTTTGCTCTAAGCATTACTTTTTCGTTCTTGAAATCCCCCTCTTTCCCCCTTTCGCAAGGGGGATGCTAGTAAAAGTTGTTTCCTTTTTCGTTTAAGATAAAATAGTTCCAAGTTCGACTTAGAACTATTACCCCCCTTGCCAAAGGGGGGCTAGGGGGGATTTGATTCCTAAAAAGCTAATCTTCATTACCCTCCAACTCCTTCCCCATTCTATACTTTATATCATAGTTGATGATATAATCCAACTCTTCTTCTGTAAAGTTGTAATGCTTTGCCAGCACGCGGTCGATTTCGTCGATGATGGGTTTGGAAAGACGTGGATAATACTCATCATACTCAACACTACCTGTAGTTTTATACTGAGTGCTTTTTCTTTTCTTACTAGCTTGTAAGCTTTTCATTAATTTGGGAACCAATTCTGAGAATTCCTTCTGAACGGAAGAATTTACATTCTTAAAAGAAATTGGAAAATTTTCTATTTCTCTTAGGTTGAGATGACGGCAATCTGATAAAGAAATAAACCAAATATAAAACAATGAACTATTTAATATCGCATTAACAATATTAGCTTTCCAAAGTTCATCCAATGAAATAGTTTTTATCTGAACAGATGTCTTCTGACCATCTTTTTCATTCCAGAAAAAAGGAGTAAAATCAGTTGCTCTAATCCAATACTGTGGTGCATTATGAAATAGGACTTGGTATTTACCTCCTAACTGCATTTCTAATTTGTCTTGTTTCAGGAATACTTAAATAAAGTCTGGCAACTTGCATAAAGTCAGGGGATTAAAAAGTTTATGAATAAGGCAAGAAATTTATAGTGGAATAGAGAGTTTTTTTAGGTTAGGAAAGAGAATCCAAAATTTTTTTATAGAGTTCCTTGTTTATCCAAAAACCTTTTTCAATCGCTAGATCAATTGCCTCGGCAATATCTTCAAGAAAACCTTTTTGTTTTGCTTTGATTAACACACCAATAAAACCAGTTTTATTCAAATCGTGAAACTCTGCAATTCGTCTTGCATCCACTTCATCAATGATTACAAGCGATGCATTTTCTTCTTTCGCAAGTGCGATTACTTCTGATTCACCTCTGTCCAAATCTTTTCGTAAAGCTCGAATAAAATTTGTATCCTTAACAGGTTTTATTTCTATTACGTTATTTTTTATGAGGGAGGTAATTTTTTCAATGTCTTTGGGATATTCGCCTTTTAAAATTAATTCTTCCTATACAGCATTCGGAATAATAATTCGACCGTATAGCTTTTCTAATAAATCTAGTCTGTCAATCTTTGATAGATTTATGAGTGGTGAAGAGTTACTAACGACTTTATCCAAGTCCATACTTTAAATCTTCTTCGAAGGCAACCGAATCATAATGACGTTCAATTTTTCTTTTTCCTAACTCTTCGTGAAATTGCCATTTTGATAAGCCTGATAATTCTCTCGATTTACCAAACGATAGAATTTTTCTTTCATATAAAGAAATTGATAATTCCATTAGTAGAACATTCTCCATATCCTGATCCGGTAATTTGAGTGCTAACCAGACTTCTTGTGGGATTCTTAATGTAAGTTCCATAAATCTATTTTATTTCCAAATAATAAACCAATCAAGTCTTTTATTACATTTTACGCAAAGTCATCGCTAGCCGCAGCCTTGTTTGAAAGAATAGTCTGCGATTTATGGTAAGCTCCGTACATAAAAAAGCCTCAGCTTTTTAGCTGAGGCTTTCCATTTTTAACGAGTAGGCATTTACCTAACCGACTTAAACCCATATAAAAGTAGCGTGACCAAGAGACTTGATTCAACCTAGCCGTCAGTAACTATCTTCGTGAAAAGGTAGTTACTAGATCGACATATTTTCCTTTAAAAAAGGAG
>JAGOHK010000229.1 GCA_017996175.1 Leptospiraceae bacterium | reverse complement strand
AAAAAAATTAATTTCAAAGCAGACGATTTTAGATATTTGGAAGAATGAATTAGATGGTTCTAAATTTATTTCCCTTCTAAATTTTCTAAAAGGAAAAAAACCTCTAGATCAAAAATACTTAATCGATTATTTGCTCGGGGAAAAGTATAAGATTGAGTCGAACAAATTTCACCACAAAGACACAGTTCCATTTTATGTTGTTGTTTCCAATTTGCAAACTCTAGTGCCTGATTACATTCGCGCTAGCAAAGAAAATATATTACAATTATTAAAGGCTGCTACTTCTCTTCCCATTGCAACGAAGGGAAAAGAATGGATAGGACAAAATCTCTACTCAGACGGGGGAGTAATGGATCCAATTCCAGTTAAAGCTGTAATAGAAGCAGGTTACCGAGATATAACTGTTATCCTCAATAAATCTAGAAATCATTTTTCTAAGCCAGTCGGGAAACTAGTAAGTTATATTTCTTTTCCAACACTTCCAGAGGTAAGGAAATTTTTAAATGAACGCCATCATATAGCGTATAACGCAGCTAAAGAGATTATCAACAATCCACCTAAGGGAATTAAAATAAAAATCCTAGACCCAGTACATAATACATCTGTTGGTCTTACGACTACCAATAAAAAATCTCTAATTCAAACGGTAAATCATGGTTGGGAAGTCGCCTATCGTATGTTCAATAGGCAGAAAAGGCGACTTTACCGATAATGGAAATCTAATTTTATATAATATTAAGATGTTTATCTAAATTAGCAATCTTAAGAATAGTCATCGTTTCATGTCCGATATTCTTAATCTTAAGAATTCCGTTTTTCTCATTCACATATTTCTGTGAATTAAAAATCGCACCAATTCCAGATGAATCAATATAAACATTTTCACCGAAATCTAATACTATATCCAATATTCCGTTATCCACTTGCTTCATGATTAGCTCTTTTAATTGAATTGCGTTCTTTAAGCTAATGTTTCCGTTCAAGGAGATTGTACATACACCGTTAACTACTTCTACTTCTGATTTAAACATAATTCCTCTTTCTTACTCTTACAACATCGTTATTTACTTGCAAGGATTTTATCTATAAAAAAACATTTTTTTACAAATAATTTATCTTGCAATCTTTTCCTATATTTATATTCATTCACTCATGAAAATTAAATTTTGGGGCGTTAGAGGCTCTATTGCATCTCCTTGTTCAGGTAAAACAATTAAATCTAAGGTCGAAAAGATCCTTTCCATGGCTACTCCGTCCGATATTCAAAGTCCAGATTCGATAAAACTCTTTTTAGACACATTGAATTTTTCCATTCTCAATACGTACGGGGGAAATACTACCTGTCTTGAAATCAGAGATTCACAGAATAATTTGTATATTATTGATGGTGGAACAGGTATTCGAGAATTGGGTAACTCAATTCTGATGGAAGGCTTCCTTGAAGGAAAAGGGAAAGCTAATTGGATATTCACCCATACTCATTGGGATCATTTGCAAGGAATCCCTTTTTTTGTTCCTCTCTACATTCCTGGAAATAGGTTTGATATTTATACGTCAGTCGATGGCGTAGAAGAAAGAATCAAATACCAGCATAGAAATACTCACTTTCCAGTTCCTTATGAAGCACTCTCAGCCACTAAGAACTACTTTTTTGTGCGAGAAGGCGATACTGTAAAGATAGATAATATTTCTCTACTTTCTAAGTCCGTTAGGCATCCAGGTGGAAGTTATTCCTACAAACTAACAGAGGGCGATAAAACGTTTATCTTTGCGTCTGACGCTGAATTTAATATCGACGAAATGGAAAATATCGACCTCTATATTGAATACTTTCGAGGAGCAGACGTGCTTGTATTTGATACACAATACACGTTTGATGAATCTTTGAAAAAAATTGACTGGGGTCATAGCTCAGCTTCTATTGCAACTGATATTGCTCTCAAAGCTGGCGTGAAACAATTAGTGATGTTTCACCATGACCCGTCTTATGATGATGATAAATTAGATGCAGTTTATCTTCGTGCACTCAACTACAAAGAGATGTTTGACAAGAACAACGAGTTAGATATTATCATGGCGTATGAAGGTTTAGAAATAGAAATTTAATTTCTATTTCTAAAAAACTTGTCTACAAACTCGACAAATTCATTGTCTACTAAATGGCAGTATTAGTAAAAATTTGTGGAATTAAATCTGTAGACATAGCCTTATCCGCTTGGGATTCGGGTGCGGATATGATTGGGTTAAATTTCTCTCCGGAAAGTAAAAGGAGAGTCGATTTAAAAGTTGCTGTTGCTATTTACAATTCACTTCAAAAAAAAAGGGCAAGTTCACTTTTTACAGTGGGTTTATTCTATAAAAACTCAGAAGAAGAAATAAGGAAAACAATCTCGGAAATTCCATTTGACTTTATTCAATTTGTTACTCACGATGAAATAGTTCGTTGGGAATTGATTCGTATTTTACATAAAAATATCATTCCGCAAGTCTCCGTAAAAGAATTTATCACAGACGAAGATTTAAAAAAATATGACACAGAGTTTGTAATTTTAGATAGTTATAAACAAGGATTAGGCGGGGGAAGTGGGAATAGTTTTGAATGGGAAAATGCTAAAAAGGTGAGTAGAAAATACCTATTAGCCGGTGGGTTAAATCCTTCCAATGTAGAAAAAGCAATCAGCGTAGTACACCCGTATGGCGTTGATGTGGCATCCGGCGTTGAATCAAGTCCTGGCGAAAAAGACAAAAAATTAATCAAAGAATTTATACAAAATGCAAAAAGAATCTGACCCATTAACAACACCCGCGATGAAACAATTTG
>JAGOHK010000040.1 GCA_017996175.1 Leptospiraceae bacterium | reverse complement strand
AGTAATCGTACATAATCCTTCTTCGTCAAGGTCTGTTACGGTTACTAGTCTGTTAGCCTGATTGCCGTAAATCTTTTCGAAGAGATTACGGGCAAACCGACCGTTGCCGAACTTTTTATCTCGTTTGTCATAATGACTTTGTAAAATTTCTTTTACCTTTGTTGCCGCTTCTTCTGTTAGTTTGAGTTTGGATTTGGTTGTAATCGAAGAAAAAATCGCAAATAGTTCGTCTGGGCTGTAGTCAGCAAATACTATGTATTTATTGAATCTTGATTGGAGCCCTGGATTTTTATTAATAAATTCTTGCATATTATCCGTGTAACCCGCAACGATTGCAATGAAATTACCGCGATTATCCTCCATGAATTTTAGCAGAGTATTGATAGCTTCTCTTCCGAAATCGTTTTCTCCGCCTTCTGCAAGAGCGTAGGCTTCATCTATGAATAAAACTCCACCTAGAGATTTTTTACAAAGTTCAATTGTCTTAGCGGCGGTTTGTCCTACGTAGCCCGCAACTAGTCCTGATCTATCAGTCTCAATCAAATGACCTTTCTCTAAAACGCCTAACGCTTTAAAAATCTTGGCAATGAGCCTTCCTATAGTTGTTTTTCCTGTTCCCGGGTTACCGGTAAACACCATGTGAAGGCTTCTAGTTGGAACGGGAAGGTTTTTTTCCTTGCGGAGTTTTTCTACTTTTAATACATTTACTAAGTTTGTGACTTCGCCTTTAACCTCAGAAAGACCGATTAGATCATTTAGTTCTTTCATGAGTTGGTCAAGATCATAAACTTCTTCTTTTCCAGCTTCTTGCACATTCCCTTGCGGTTTCTCTTCCTTAGCCTCTTTGGTTGAATTGTTGTTCGTATTTCCAGAATCTTTTCGAATCGTAGTGGCTACACTTCCAAAGAAATCATTGAACACAGAATTCAAATTTAGATAATCTTTTTTTGTTCCTGGTAAGTCAGAATATAAGTCTTCGTTGGATTCATGTAGAATCGTCTGGTAACGAGTGAGTAACCGCTTCTCTATTTCTGTGACAATTCCATCTTGTTTGACAATCAAGTTTAGAATTTGAAATAAGTAATTGGCGACGATGTACATATTATTCGTAAGGAAAACAGAATCGTAGAATTTAACAACTCGAAGTAACATAGGAGGATCAAGTTCTTCAATGACTAAATCCCTTTTGCCTTGTGGTTGGTTTTTGATATAAAGTTCAATTTCAGAAAGTAGTTTTGTTTTGTCGTAGCGAGTAGATTTGTCTATTTCTTTTAAAATCTCGACAATTGCGGGTAATGTTTTATCGGATTCGCTTGGATCATTTGCGTATAGAAAACTAGCTATCCGAATCATTTCAGAGGCTAATAAGTGTTCTGCGTAAATGACTCTTTTTTCGTAGTCAGTAATGTCTTTGTAGTTTAATCGATAGTAGTCTGCGAGGGGAACTACTAATTTTAAAATTTCGTGGGTTTGGGTTTTGATTAAAAGTGTATCCAAAAATTACATTCCTTCCATCTTCATGGTTTTTTCCATGACTGTGATTTCAGCGTCTAAGTCCATGATGTCATTTTGAATCAGTTTATCATGGTGTTTTTGAAATGCATCTATGATTTGGACTAGAATTTCATCTACACGTTTTAGAGATTCTTTTAATTCTACAGAAATTACTTTCTGAGAAGAAAGATCAATGTACTTGCGGATAATCTTGATTGTAGTATCTAGATAGTAAGATAGAAACTGTCTGGAAATTTTGATGTCATCTGGGTCATTTTTGAAATTCTCAAAGATTTTTACTACTTGTTCTCGGATTTCTAAAACTTTCTCTTTTACAGATGGGTCTTTGATTTTTTCAGAGAGTCTGTCTATTTCGGCTACTTTGTCTTTGCCGAGAGACATTGTTTCTTTGAGCATACTCGCTGTTACCTTGTCTAAATTCTGTAACGCACGAAGCTCAGCCATTTGTTCTTCAAAGTCAGTTTTTTCTTTTTCTAAATTCGGAGTTTTGAAAAAACTAAGAGGATAACTAATTAAAGTTTTATACGATGCTTTAATGGATCCAGTGATAGTAGCTCCTATATGGTAAAGTCCAAGCCCAGAGTAACTCAGGATTTGCATGATAGCACTCCCTGTTGGTAAACTCCCATCGACCATTTTGTCTCCACCCCAGAGCCAGCTTACACCTGTTCCTATGGTCGCCATAAAGCCCTGCATAAAAACTGCTTCTTTTGCATGAGATGCGACAAACTTAGATTTGCCCCCTTTGGTGAATAAAATATACAAAGGCACAAGCATCGCACCGAGCATCGCGATTGGAAATGCAAAAGGAATACTTTTAGAGAGCAGGATGAGTAGAAGTGGATAAGCGAGAAACATAGATAAATGCGAGCGCCTACCCCATGTTATCTCGTCTTCGGTGATATTTTTTTGTTCTTCTTCCATAGCTTATAGTGATTTTGTGTTCATGAGTTTGGTTTTGATTTCTTCTTCCATCTTGGTAAGCTCGACTTCTACCGCCTGACGTTTTTGTTTTCCTTCGGTTTGGATTTTCAAAGTTTCGTCCAGAGTGAAAATCAAATCAGTATTGATTTTCTTTAATGTTTCAATTTCCAGAATACCTTTTTCTGCTTCTTTGGCAACTTCGATGGTTCCCATTTTTAGCATTTCAGAATTTTTAGAAAGTAGTTCATTGGTGACTGAGGTTACTTCTTTTTGTACCCCAAGAGCTTTTTTCTGTCTTAAAAGTCCGATTGCAATTACTAGTTGATTTTTCCAAAGTGGAATTGTATTGATAATAGAGCTTTGAATTTTTTCAACTAAAACTTGGTTGCTGTTTTGAATCAAACGAATCTGAGGTCCTGTTTGAAGAGAAAGCATTTTTGTGAGTTTTAAATCGTGTAACTTTTTTTCAAAGCGATTTAATAACTGGATATAGTCCTGGTATTTTTGAGCGTCTACTGGGTCGTTGCCTTTCTCTGCTTTTTCTTTGTATTTGGGAAGTTCTTTTTCACGCAGTTCGGCTAATTTCATTTCGCCGGCAAGTATATATTGATTTAACTCTTTGAAGTAATCCAAGTTCTTTGCATAAAGTGTATCAAAAAGGGTAATGTCTTTCAAAAGCATCATTCTTGATTTATGAAGTTCATCTACGATTTTTTCGATTTGGACGCTGAGTGTATCATACTGCGCGATGAATTTTTGCGAAGATTTTACAAGAGAACCAATGAGTGGAATTTTAGAAAGAAAACTATCTTCATCTGATAGACTTTCTACATCCATGTCTTTTACTTTGAGCATGAGGTCAGTCAAAATCTGTCCAGTTTCACCAGTATCTTTCGCACGAATTTGGCTTAGAATTTGATCCGAAAATTCAGAAATCTTTTTCTGTGACTGAGAGCCGTATTGAAGAACGGATTGAGTATCTTCGATATTAATTTGTTTTGCGAGTTCAACAATCTTTGCCTGGTCTTCTTTGGATACATCTTGAATTGTATCGGCTGGTTTTATTTCTGTTTGTGCCTGTGTTTCTGTGGAAGAATTTTCTGCCATAATTTGCTCCTGTAATCGTCTAGTACGAACTTACACTTACAAATCAATTAAGCAAGAATTTTTTTTTCTTGCGTAAGTAACATATATTGCTACAATTGTGCTACAGGTATTAGATATGCAATTTTTAACAGTTAGAGATTTAAGAAATAATTCTGCCAAACTTTTTAGTAGTCTTTCTCCTTCGGATGATTTAGTTTTGACTTCCAATGGAAAACCTATCGCTATTGTTTCTTCTGTTACAGAAAAAAATTTAGAACAGACATGGAAAGCATTGAAACAAGCCAAGGCACTTGCTGCTCTCGGTCGCATTCAAAATATTTCTCTTATCAATGAAACTTCAGAAATTTCTGAATCAGAAATCCGAAAAGAAATTAAAATTACAAGGAAATCTAGAAAGAAACATTGAAAGTAGTTTTAGATACCAATGTTTTAGTAAGTGGGATGTTAAAACCATTCAGTATTCCGGGTGAAATTTTACGCAGAGTAGGCTCTGGTCTTTTGACATTATGTTTTGATGCTAGAATTCTCGCAGAATACAGAGAAGTTTTAAATCGCCCTAAATTCAAATTAGACCGAGATGATGTTTCCATTGTGTTAGAGTATATCCAAGAGAGCGGTGAATGGGGATTAACTTCAACCTTACTCCAAAAATTACCTGACCGCGACGATGAAGCATTTTTAGAAATTGCACTTGGCTCCAAAGTAAAATATTTAATCACAGGGAATAAGAAGGATTTTCCGCTCAGGAAAGAATATAAAATTTCTGTTGTAAGTCCAAGGGAGTTTATTGAATTAGTTTAGCTTTTTGTAATTGGGGCATCTCGCTCGCGCTGATACAAAATTTATTGCGTGAGAAGATAATAAATTTCACTCAATTACTCTTGACAAATTCAGTTTCCCTAATAGAATATACCCATTATGACTACCATGCAACTTGTAGAAATGAAAATTCAAGAACTGAATCGAGAAGAGTTATTTTTTCTTTTGGAACGGGTGAAACATTCTCTTGAAAATTACAAGCTTGAATTTACTTCTAATCGAGATAAGGTTTTACTTTCTGCTGCGAAATTGAAGAATAAAAATTTATTCAAAGAAATAAAAAATCCCGTTGAATGGCAGAAAAACTTGAGAGATGAATGGCGAGAATAGTTCTAGATAGCAATGTAGTCATTTACATTTCGCAAGATAAACTTGAACTTAAAAATCTCCCCTCCAAATATGACGAAATATTAATCTCCCAATCGATCTATAAATTTATTTTAAAAAATATTGAATATGAGTAATATAAGATGAATTTTCTCGAATGCGGCGCAAATGCCGCATTCTATGAAATTTTATCAAATTGAATTAACGTGTTTTTCTTTCATACCAGTCGTCGTTTGGATTTGGAGTGTTTCTTCCTTCCACTTGCACCCAATAATAAGTATTGCCCATCATTTCTTTTACTCTTGCATCAGGTGTGTTTGCGTATGTTGTTATTTTTCCTGTTGGGGTTCTTGTTGTTCCACTGATAGTGCATTCTTTTGGAAAACCAGTTGATGTCGCAACAGTTTTTGTCCAAAAATAAAGAAAACGTGCCCACACATGTTTACCGGTTTGATCAGTTGTGTTTAGCCAATAAGAAGCTGGATTGTGCATGGCAACAATTGATTCAAGTGGAGTATTTTGATCTCCAACCCAAAAGTCATAAATGGCAGAAGTTTTATACCAAGTAACGAGGAGATTGTTTTTGCTAATCATATTATAGATATAGCACCTAACGACCTCTGCATTCCAGTCTAATTTTCCATCTTTAGTTCCATTGCAGCTTGAATAGGCAGATCCGTATTTGTCTCCAAAATAAGTTTTTCCGTCTTTGCTCCAATAAGGATCCAGAAGTTCTAGACGTTTTGGCATGAGTTTGATTTTTGTAGCGTTAGCCGCTACGTAGTCACTCACAAGTTTCGCTAAATTGACAGCTAATTGGCTACCGAGAGAATGTCCTGCAAATCTTACTTCTGATCCAGTGTAATTCACCATCATTGCAACGTATTGGGCTAATGCGAGTTCGCCCACACTTTTCGTTGGGGTAAATGCAGTTCCGTAAGTTCCATCACTCAGTCTATAGCGCATTTTTTGTGGACCTAAAGTGCTCCAAATCTTTGCTTCTGCATTTTTAACTTCATCTTCATCTGCCAATTGATTCCAGTAAAAAATCGCAACATTCCAACCGTCAGCTTTCCATTTAGCAATTGTGTCAACGCTTGCTTTAGTTGTTGGATCAGTGTATAGGAATGTCTCTCTTGAGTAATTTAATTTAGATGTTCCTTTTTGCCAGCCGTGGAAATAGAGAACGGTTGGTTTGGAAGGATCGTAAAATGATGTACTCACAGTGTTTGCAGTTCCATTGGCTGCAACTGCATCTGCTTTTTGGTTATTTGCTCCAAACCAATAAAACCCATAATCAAGTGTATCCGCTACAGCGTATAACTTTGAATAGCCACTTAAACTTACTAACACTGTCGCCAACACAATGGCGAGATGAAATTTTTTTTTCATAATTATCCTCATTTATTTATTTTTTCAAGACAACTGCAATCAAAAAGATAGAAATAGATTTGTTGGTAAATAAGAGAATGATGAAATTGCTCTCTCTATTTTATTTACCAACAAATCTAATATTAGAGTTGCTTTAAAATAAAACAGACAGAATCGTTTTACCAGAGTGTTGCGGATAAAACTCATTTATCTCTAATTTTCACGTAAGTCTAATATTAAAATTCTAATATTCGCTGAAAACCCTGAAATGTATTTCGTAATGTTTTATCTAAAAAAAAAGTGTCAATTTAATATTTTTCATTGAAGAAAAAATTCTGGCTTAACAGCAAAACGGTCGATTCCTTTTTTTTCTTCTTCTTCAATTTCCTCTGCAAGTTCCTTTCCAAAAAATGATTCCTTTAGTTGTTTCAACTTTTGATCATATTCTTCTTTGCTTAAATCTGGTTTAGATTTTAAGGCACTCAGTTCTTTATTGTATCGTTTACCTTTTTCCCACACTTCTAGTCTGCTTTTATCCCAATCTTCTAATTCATGCAAGCGGCTTTCTGGTACTCCGACTGAAATTCTGATTGCTCTGAGTTTTTGGTTTCGATTTTTAGGTGACATGGAATTTAAACTCGCTTGCACTTCTGGGGATGACAGAAAGTATTCTCCAAACTCAATAAATTCCTCATTGGCTGTATCTTGCTGATTTTGTTGTAGGGATTTAATGTTCGCAATTTCTTCTTCCAGAAAACGGATTTTTTCATCCAAACTTTTTTTACTAGAAGTATTTTCCGTTATCCTCTGCTCTACTTTTTTCAAAAATCGATCACTTGCATAAAGTTCTTCAGCAGCGTCATATCCAAATAATTCGTATCTCTTGCGCCACAGAGCCGCTTCCCTATTTGCTTTTGAATCAGTCAAATTACTTTCCGATTCTAGTGCCATTCTATATTGGATTAGGTTTTGTAGGTATATACTGATTTGCTCCAATCTCTCTGGAAAGGTTGCTTTCACAATTTCTTCAAAACAATTCCTTAGTAAGGAGTCATTCATACTTTGATTACTTTGCCTTGAAAGCATATTTCTACAATATTGTTCCACTCTAGAAGTGAGTGAATGAATTCCTGTATGAGTGTTAATTGTCTTTGATTCTTCTTCTTTAAGTAACTGTATAAAATTTTGAATTTCTTCTGGTGGATATATTTCATTATCCGCCAAGGGAAGATTCAGGAAGGTGGGATCTGTGTTCTTTGGGAGAGAGTCTATGGATTCTTCAGTATGAGAAATTTTTCTCTTATGCTTTTTTTTCTTCTTAGAACTGCTGTCATCATTTAGAATAAATACACTTAAAATCAATGCCAGAACTGCTGGCAGAAATAGAGCGGCTGTTTTGTTCATATCACTCTTTCTCCTATTGGTTAATTCTGCTATGTATGGCAGACCAAATGAAAAAAGAAACACCTGCGTTAAGCGTAACAGTCTGAACTACTAGACTCCAAGAATTAGGTCTGTAATTTACTTTCCAAACATCAACAAAAGGCAAAACTCCAACTTGGACTAATACAAGTAGTAGCGCCAAACCAATAGCACCCGCAACTACAGTAAATATTCCACGCCAACGAAGCGGATCGGATGCCGAGATAGCTGTTAGGAACGTTAGGGATAATATCCAACTGGAATAAGCAGAGCCAGTTACATAAATAATCATAAGACAATTTAATACATCTAAACTCGCAGGAATTAGCCAGAACAAAGGATATTTGATTTGAAAAAGGGGGGATTTTTCACTCTGAATGATCCATACAATTGAGGTGAATAAATGAAAGCCCATCAGAAAATTGACTACGGCAATATCTCGACTTATAAACAACACTAATAAACTAAACAATATTCGCGCAATATCAGCCGGTCGGTATTTTTGTCTTTCTTCCAATTCTAATTCTTTTTTATTTTCCATTTAAGTCTACCATCCTTATTGACCAAAATGGAATGGATATTCAAGAGATTCAAATAAAAATCTGAACTTTCAGGATTTAAGTATTTTCTATCCAGCGAGCCCACAGTTGGTCTTCTTACTTCATCACATTAAAGACTATCTGTGCGAGTAAGATTTTAGAAATCATGGCGATCGGAAATACTAAGGAGTAACCGAAATTTGGGACACTGTTTTTTATTTCGGCGTTGGCGTAGGCGATACAGGCTGGTTGGGTTTGCATACCGGAAATGATTCCCATAAGAAGAGGGTAGGGGATTTTTAGAAGGAGTCTACCGATTAAGATCATTAAGGCTGTGTTTACGGTTGTAATAATAAATCCGAGGGTAATGAGTAGTAACCCGTATTTAGCAAAGTTTGTTCCAAAGGAAAATCCTGCTTTAAGTCCGATACCCGAAAGAAAGAGGACAACACCCATTTGCCGTAGGGTTAGATTTGCGTTATACGACATTCCCCATACAATATTTCCAGTTCTTCCGATATAACCCAAGACGAGTGCTACAATTAAAGGTCCACCTGCGTACCCTAGTTTGAAAGAAGCACCTCCAGGAAGCGGAATTGGAATTTCTCCTATAAAAAGTCCGAGTGTAATTCCGATTGCCATACTGATATAGTCAATCTCCGTTAGACTATGATACGAGTCTCCGAAAAATTTTGAGACTTTGTCCATATCTTCTTTTGCCGCAACAATTCGGATTCTATCTCCACCTTGTAATACTGTATTGTGAGAGGGGATAATATCAGAATCCCCTCGTTTCAAGCGTGTAATGGTTGCCTGAAATTTATTATGCAAATCTAATTTTCCAATGGAGTATCCAATCACATCTTTATTCGATACAAATACTCTTCTAAAATCCAAAGTCGATCTATCTGAAAATAAATGAGTATGATCGTGAACTCCGAAAAAGGCAGTGCGCTCTCTTAGCTTAGTGCCGACTAACGTTATTATATCGTCTTTTTCTAATATTGTTCCACCGTGAACTATTTCTAGATTTTCCCTTTTTTTGATTCGGGCTATCACTAGACCTTCTAGGTGATTGTTTGCAAATAGTTCTTCAACGGTTTTTCCAATTACGTTTTGGTTTGTAATTTTTACATCTCTTCTTTCTAATTCCTGGCTTCCTATGCCTAGCTTTTCTGCAATTTCCTTACTTTCTTTTTCTACATTGATCTTAAATATTTTTTTGAAGAGGAAAAAAGAAATAATAACTCCAATGACTCCGTAAGGATAACCAATTGAATAACCGGCAATAGGCTCTCCTAAAAATTTACTTAATTCCTCTGGGGGAGTATTTATGAGTGAAATCTTTAAAGTATCAACGATAGACGCAAGAGCTGGAGTGCTGGTAAGAGATCCCGCAAAAAGTCCAGAGATAATATTTGCGTTCATTTCAAAAGTCTTGCCTAGGAAGATTGTTAGGACAGCAGTAAATGACAATACTCCGATCATCGTTAGATTATAAATAATTCCATTTTTATCGAAACTTGTAAAAAATCCAGGTCCTGCTTGGAGACCCGTTGTATACACAAAAAATACTAGTCCTAAAATATAAACGATATCCGGCAGAGCTAACTTTTCAGAGAGAGATCCAAATCCTATTCCCACAAAAAGCACAGCCGCTATTCCTAGACTAAATCCTTTGAATTTTATTTTTCCAAATAAATATCCTATCGCAATCACAAGAAAAAGTAGAAATAGTTTATTTTCTTCTAAATATTTGACAATAATGTCCATAAGTCCTCTTATTTAACGTGGATTCGATGTAAGGAATTAGAGCCTTTTGACAATAGATTTAAGCTGTCATTCCCGAAATTCCACCCTTTCGCTTCGCTCACACGACCGCCAAGCGATATCGGGAATCTCTAGTTCTTGAGACCCCCGATAGAAAATTTCGGGGGTGACAGAGAGTAATCTCCCGTTATTTATTATCGTTAAATCGGCATCGTAAAAGTAAATTAAACGAAAAATTCAGATTTAGTAAGCAATTCCGATTCTTTGTTGAAAAGTAACTTCGGTATTTAGACTCTTCAAAATAAAATCAGCAACATCTTCAACAGAAATTCTTTTTCCACCCTCCGGCAAATAATTAGTAGCCGTTCGATAGATTCCTGTGCGAGTTTCGTTTGGCATTTCAGGAGCACATACAATGGTCCAATGGACGTTAGTTGTTTGCAAAAAATCGAATACTTTCCAATTCTCTGCTGAGACGAATTTGAAAGTTTCTGGATAATTAGGGCGATTTCTACGAAGCCCAAATTCTTTGTCTTCTAAAATTCCGGCACCGGCAACGTTTAAAATTCTACTTACTCTAAATTTTTCCATACCCGAAATTATATTTTTCATTCCAACGGATAATACTGAGTAGTCGGGCTTGGTAGAACGACCACTGAGTGCAGATAGAACAATATCTTGTCCTTCTATCGCATTTGTTACTTCTTTTTCATTAAATACATCGCCAGTTACTATTTGCAGATTTGGGTGTTTTATTAGAATTTTATTTTCATTTCTGACAAATGCTGTTACTAAGTAATTATCTGCTAATGCATATTCTACGAGTTTTTGTCCAACTCTTCCACTGGATCCAAAGATGATGATTTTTTTCATGGATTGAAAGGTAACTCTCTGATTCGGTATTTTTTTTCTGTTACGGAAATTATACATCCTTTCAATAATTCTATTTTGAAATTATTTAAAACAATAGCTAAGTGTTTATTGATATTTTCCGGTCTTTCGTTTTCCAATCGGAATAGGATGATACTAGGTAAGGAGTCTTTTGAATGAGCAAGTAAGGTGCCAAAATCAAGATCACAGGTTAGAATAATTTCGTTTTCTTCTCTGGCTAATCGTAATATATCGCTGTCTAGTAATTTTTGTAGTCCTAAATTTCTTAGATGTCTTGCGGGAAATCCTTGTTCTAGTAACCAATGAATTGTTGATCCAGAAATACCCATGTCCCCTAAAAATTTCATTTTGCTAAACTGCTACGTTCAGAGAAATTCTTTCAGTCGCAAGCCATGCCGCATAACGTAGCGATTGTTTTACATCCGCTTCCTCTAAATCTGGATATTCATTAATAATTTCTTTTTGTGTCATTTCATTGGCAAGTAGGTTGAGGATCAGTGAGACTGGAATTCTCATTCCTCTAATACACGCTTGCCCACCCATAATGTCTGTATTAAATGTAATTCGATCTAATTGGCTCATACAATGATTACTTCACTAAAATGTTTCTTTGTCTAGTCTTTTTTGATAAAGCATCTCACTGGCTAACAGTCACTCGGTTTCTGCCTGAACTTCGTGCACTACTCAGTAGGTCTTCTGCTTCTTTGTCTCGAAATTCAGGATCTGGATTTTGTGTTAAAGATAGACCAACTGAAATTGTGTAGTCAATACTTTTTCCATTTACATTTACTGGAAGACTTGCTACCTTTTTACAAAAATTTTCAAATAAACTAATCGCATCATTCCTAGAAATATTTTGAATTAGAACGGCAAATTTTTTTCCTTCTAGGCGAAATAACAAATGGGATTTGTCAAAATGAGATTTTGCGATAATTCCAATCGACTGTAAAATTAAATCACCCGCAGAATTTCCGTGGTCGGTGTTGAGTTTTTTAAAATGGTCAATGATAAATACAGCTAAAGCAGTTTCTTTTCCAGTGGCTAATAGTGTTTTGCTTTTCTCCCAAAAATATTGTCGATTGTAGAGACCTGTTAAAAAATCACGCCTAGAAATATCGCGAATTTTTTCTATACTTTCGAGTGCGTCCATATTCATATTGATTCTACAGGCGAATTCTTCTTTGGTAAATGGTTTTGTAATAAAATCATTTACTCCAATTTTAATAAACTTGGAGGAAATATTTTTAGTTTCGTTTCCAGAAATGGAAATAATTATGAGTTCGTCCTTAGAATGCTTTTCTCTCAAACGAAGAGTAAGTTCAAATCCGTCCATTTCCTTCATATTATAATCAGTCAGAACAAGTTTTATTTCTGGATGATCTTCTACGATATTCAAACAATCTAAACCATTCTTTGCTTCCAAAACTTGAAACATTTGTAGTCTCAGTAAATCGCTTGTGAGTTTTCGAAATAGCGGCGAATCGTCAGCAACCACAACTTTTGTTTCACTGTTCCGTAGAACTTGTTTTAGTAACTTAATTACATAGTCCATATCTTCTTTTTTCGATTTGAAGATATAATCGATGATATTTTTTTCTAAAATTTTATTTCGAATTTCGTCGTTTAATTCTCCTGTTATTACAATGACAGGGATTTTTTGTTGTAGCATATAGTCAATATGCTCTACACCTTTTGCATCTATCATATTTAAGTCAATTAGAGATAGAAAAATGGAACTTCTTTCTTTTTCTACAACTTGTTTTGCCTCAGTGAAGGAGGCAGCAAAAATACAATCCATTCCCATATCATTTTTGATTCGACTTGCCAGAAGTTTGGAAAAGGATTTACTATCGTCTAAAATAAAAATTTTGTTTTTCATTATAACCTTACACTTATACTCCAGCGTTTCCCACGCTGGACTTGGGAATGGGGCACTTAGCAGTGGGCTCGCTGCCGCGGGCTATTAAATTTATTATTTGCTGATTCATTTTCTAAATCCTTGGTATTTCTATTTGTATGAGAGTTCTAACATGCGGGTAACAGAGCGTTTGCCTTTTTCGATGATTTCTTTGTCGAGGATAATTTCGTATTGTTCATAGAGTAGGGAGTCTCGAATTTTTTCTAGAGTAATTTTTTTCATGTGAGGACAAGTCTGGCATGTAGATACAAATTTTTTCTCTGGAAATTCGGATCTTAAATTATCGCCCATCGAACATTCTGTGATTAACATGATATTCTTTGCATCGGACTTTGCGATGAAATTTGCCATCTCTGACGTGGAGCCTGCAAAGTCAGATGCATCCACCACATCACTTTTGCATTCTGGATGAGAAATTACTACTAGATCGTCAAATAGTTTTCGAGTGCTTTCTATGTCTTGTTTTGTATAAAGTTCGTGCACCATACAACTTCCAGGGTGAGTGATTAGTTTTTTCTTAGTATGTTTTTGAACGTTAGACGCTAGATACTGGTCTGGGAGAAAAATGACAGTATCCGCATCAAGGGAATTTACAATCTTAATCGCATTTCCTGAAGTGCAGCAAACATCAGTTTCCGCTTTGACCTCAGCAGAACAATTTACGTAAGTTACAACCGGAACTCCCGGGTATTGTTTTTTTAAGTCAATTACATCTTGCCTTGTAATACTTTCGGCTAGAGAACATCCTGCTTTTAAATCAGCGATTAACACCTTCTTATCCGGTGAAAGAATCTTTGCTGTTTCTGCCATGAAGTGGACTCCATTAAACAAAATGATATCCGCTTTTGTTTCTGCCGCCATTTTGCTCAGATAAAGAGAATCGCCTACGATGTCAGACACTCCATAGAAAACGTCGGGTGTCATATAATTGTGACCGAGTAGGACTGCGTTTTTTTCTTTTTTGAGTCGATTGATTTCTTCGATTACCGGAAGTCGTTTTTCGATTTCGTAATCTGTGTAAGTCACTTCTAGATGTTTGATTAATTCGTCTGTTTTCATAGATTTTTTAAAAGGCTGTTTTCTGAAAAATTTCCATTCAGCCTGTCTCCTATTTTTTCAATATTCGGATTTATACTCAAGCCAAATTCGTTTTCGGTTTTCGATGTAGAAAAAAAACTTTAAAATAAGATTTCTTAATCCTGAAAATCCCGAAAATCATTCTAATCCTAGTATATTTTTCGTAACTAATATAGAATAGACTACAATTCCTTTCGATAAGTTTGGCTATTAGTATTTTGCCCACAATTGTTTAACGGCATAATTTTTCTAAAAGCTAAACACGATTAAATTTGAGTATGTTCTTCTTTCGCTTGGTTGCATAGCATTTTTTCTTGGTATATGTCCTCTGTAAAAGAAATTCATTTACAAATTTGCAAATTGAGGTTGGATTTTTTCTTTCAGGAAAAAAAAACGAACGATAATAGAACTGTAGTATGGATAAAAAAAATTATAAACTAATTGGACTTTTTTGTGTTTTGGTAGCTATTGTTGCGGGAGCTTTTTTTTATTATTTCAAAATTTATAAAAAAAATTTAGAAGAGCCAGATTATCACCCAGTTTCTGATTCGCTTTTTTTACAATTGAAAGATAATCCTGATTATTTAGTAAAAGAAAATTTAATCCAAATTAATTCTCTTCCCTTGCTAGAATTTTTTAGGACAAGGATGCTCTTTCATACTTATACAAATCCAGGTTCGCCCAGAAAAAATTTTATACAAGAATTGGAGAGAGATTTTCCGGGGGAGAGAAGTAAAGTCCTTGTCGAGATTCTCGACATGTATCTTCGATTTGAAAAGGAAAAACAAAAAGTTGCAGGAGATAAAGACCTGGATGATTATGAAAAAATATTAAAAGTAGACATGCTTCGATTTGAATTATTTGGAGAGAAATTAGTAGATATTTTATTCACAGGTCGAGATTTTGAAACAGTCGAGAAATTTTACGCATATTCAAATCGGTATTTAAAGAAACATTACACCGATATGCCTCGCTCCAAAAAAAATCATCTTATAAAAGCTCGGAAAGAAATTTATGGTGAGGATTACGAACGATTATTCGCACTTGAGAGTTTTCGTCGTCAATTCGAATTAGAACTAAAAATCAACGAACGAGAACTCGGAATTATGAACGAATTTGAAAAACAGCAGGCGATTGAAGATTTAAAAGTGAAAATGAAAAATACAGAAAATTAATTTTGTTATGTAACGTGAGTTCGGTGTAACGGGTAATCACTCATTGTAACTCCCGAAATTTTCTGTCGGGGGTCTCAAATAATATAAAATCCTGCTTAGGACTACAGATTCCCAACAGAAAATTTTGGGAATGACAAACTCAAAATCCTTACGTCGAGTTAACGTTATGTAAAAGCATTAGAGATACTGCGGACTGGCATCCGGGTTTTTATTCGTCACATTTATCACAGGCAAAACAGGTAACACGAGTAGCGGCAAAGTAGTCGTAAACGAACTCACGACGACATACTTCCGTTTTTAAATACTGAACCATCTGATAAAGTTTCTGAAGGGAAAAACGTTTTTTCTCTTCAAGTGCTTCCTTCGAAGTAAGGACTCCCGGTAATTCGTCACAAACTTGAAGATCGCCTCGCTCTAAGTCTCCTTCGGTTACTCCGTATCTCTCAAATAAGTTGAGAGCTGTCTGAAGTCGATGGTCGCCTTTATTTTTGAAAACTATTCTTTCTTGGAGATCTTGATAACTCATAGACTCAGGCGAATGACGCATATTCTTTAGTGTATTGTATACAAGTTTTAGAAATTGGGTATCGGGATTTTGCCAGTCAATGAAATCCATTAGAACAGTGAGATCCTCCTGACAATAAAAGACTTCACAACGAGAGGGAAGTCCATCACGACCCGCACGACCAATCTCCTGATAATAGGACTCTAAAGAGGGAGGAAGTTCAGCATGATAAATCGCACGAACGTCTGGTTTGTCAATTCCCATTCCAAAAGCGTTAGTTGCTAGAAGTAATCCCGTTTTTGTCTTAAGAAAGTTTTGTTGGACTGATTTGCGTCTATCTGGATTTAGTTTCCCATGATAGAGTAAGTGTGGAATTTTTTTTAAGTCAAGAAAATGGCTAAATCGTTCTAAACTCTTAATCAGATTAAAATAGATGATCGTTGTGCCTATGGCTGGCGCATACTGTTTATTTTCCTCTATTTGTAGTGCTTCTAAAATCGCATTGAATTTTTCTTGTTCTGCAATATGCTCACTTGTGCCTAACCAAAGATTCGGGCGACAGATTCCATCGTTGTATACTTGTATTTCTGATAAGGAAAATCCCATGCTGTGGATGATGTCACTTCTAACATCGGGTGTTGCAGTTGCCGTTAGTGCCATTGTAGTTGGATTCCCAAGTATGGTTCTAAACTCTTGAATCTTTGTGTAGTCAGGACGAAAATCGTGACCCCACTGGCTGATACAATGTGCTTCATCAATCGCGAGAAGAGCTATTTTTCTACTTTTTATGGCATCAATGAAATCATCTTTTCTAAATCGTTCAGGAGAAACGTAGACTAATTTGTATTTGCCTTCTTTCAGTGCCGCATAACGTTCTAGTCTTTGTCCTTTTGAGAGAGAAGAATTAATAAAGACCGCATCAACTCCAAGGGTTTTTAATTTTGCGACTTGATCTTGCATGAGTGCAATCAAGGGTGATAATACAACTGTCAATCCATTTAGTGTCAAGGCGGGGATTTGGTAACAAAGGGATTTTCCTGTTCCGGTTGGCATTAGAACTAGAGAGTGCTCTCCTTGTAATGCGCCTTGAATAATTCTTTCTTGTGATCCACGAAATTCTTGAATTCCAAATATCTTTTTAATCTCTTCTAAATTGTTAGCCTTGGCTTCTATTTCTGCTAATACTTTCATCTTGTTACCACTTTAGAAAATAGGCAAGATACTACTACCCTGATTTCTAATAGCTAATCGTCGTTCAATGCTGTCAAGTTAAGGGAACCTCTCAAAGATTGCCACCGATGGACACCGATAAAAGAACGATAAAAAATGATATGGATTCAAACCAATCTAAGAATATTCAGAAATTATCGTATCTTTTATCGGTGCTCTCGGTGTTTATCGGTGGTAATCTTTAAATGTTTTTCTTAATTGTACAGCATTGAGCGTAGCTTCCCTCGATTAGAAATATTAGTAATATTTTTTACAATTGTAAAATTCTAATTTCTCAATGCATTAACCATCTTTCTGCATCAAGGGCTGCCATACAGCCGGAGCCGGCGGCAGAGATTGCTTGACGATAAATTCTATCTTGCACATCACCTGCGGCAAACACACCTTCGACGTTAGTGCGAGTAGAGCCTGGAATTGTTTTGATATAACCGACTTCATCTAACTCTAAGAACTCTTTAAAAATTTCTGTATTAGGAGTATGACCAATTGCATAGAAGAGACCACCTACAGGCAAAGTCTTAGTTGCTCCGTTCACAGTGTCCTTGAGGGTAATCGCATTTATCCCACCAGCACCGCCAATTGCTTCTTCTACTGTGCTATTCCATACCATTTGGATTTTTGGGTGATTGATTGCGCGGTCTTGCATTACTTGGGACGCACGGAGTTTGTCTCTTCTGTGAATCAGGTAGACTTTCGAAGCAAATTTAGTTAGGTGAGTTGCCTCCTCTACTGCTGAGTCACCACCACCGATTACGGCGAGTTCTTTGTTGCGGAAAATCGGGAGTGCCCCGTCGCAGACTGCACAAGCGGAAATTCCTCTTTGCCAGTAGTCGTGTTCTCCTTTGATATTCATTCTCTTTGCTGTGGCACCTGTTGCAATGATGACAGCTTCTGCTTCGCATTCTTCTTCGTCTGTATAAATTTTAAAAGGGCGAACATTGAAGTCGACTTTGGTCACTGTCTGGGTAATGATAGTTGTCCCGTATTTGGTGGACTGCTCGCGGAATAACTGTGTTAGCTTCGTTCCGTCAATTCCTTCTGGAAAGCCCGGAAAGTTTTCTACTTCTGTAGTTGTGGTTAATTGTCCTCCAGCCGCAACTCCGCCTGCCATAAATCCTTCATACATAACTGGATTTAAGTTTGCCCTTGCTGCGTAGATTGCTGCTGTATGACCCGCAGGTCCTGAACCGATGATAACTATTTTGTGCGCCATATAAAAACTCCTAAAATTGAAAATAATAAAACTGGGGACTTGCAGTCACTGTATAAATGCATCCTGCTACTAAAAAAACAGAAGTTAGAACAGGGACTCTTATCATTTGATAAATTCCAGATTCTTTTATCTTGGACAGTTTTCCTGTTTCCTCTAATATTTCAATTGTAAATAAAATCGTAATTGGGATAAACAAGATGTAACCGATCGTTAAAATTCCATTTGTTTCTAAAGTAACGATTCGTTTTAACATTATAATTGCTAGTTTAAAATCTAGAGAGCGAAAGAAAAGTCCACCTAACATAAAAAGACTAAATGTATAAATGATTCTAATTACCTTCGGGATTTTTAAAAAATATTTTTCATAACCAAATTCGATAAAAAACTTTTCTACCGTCAGACTCAGTCCACAAATAAATCCCCAAACAATAAATGTCCACGCTGCTCCATGCCAAATTCCACCAATGATCATTGTAACAAATACGTTAAAGTAATTTTGAAGTAGAGGAACTCGATTACCGCCGAGGGAAAAATAGATATAATCCCTAAGCCATGTAGAGAGAGATATATGCCATCGTTTCCAAATTTCTGTTGAGGAAGATGCGAGATACGGGCGTCTAAAGTTAATTGGTATATTGAAACCTAAAATTTTTCCTGATCCAATGGCTATATCGGAGTATCCGGCAAAGTCGCAATAGATTTGAATTGTAAAAAAATAAGCCCCGAGTAAACAAGAAAGAAAATTATACTCAGAAGGATTTGCGAATATTGGTTCGATGAAATCCGAAATTGGATCTGCAATCATGGTTTTCTTAAAAATTCCAAGTGCAATCTGTCCCATTCCAAGTGAAAAATTTTCTTGTGAAAAAAGTTTTCTGCCCGCAAATTGTGGAATTAAAACATCCGCTCGCATGATAGGACCCGCGACTAACTGCGGAAAAAACAAGAGGAATAAAGAAAAGTCAGAAAAATTTCTTTCGGGTTTTAGAAGTCCCCTGTAAACGTCAACTGAGTATGCGATTGCTTGAAAAGTATAGAAAGAAATTCCAAGAGGTAATATAAATCCAATCGCTTTAAATTCGGACGGATTACTTCCATTTACCCCTAGGTCGTGTAGGATGGAACGAAGAAAGTCAGTGTATTTGAAGAATATTAAAATTCCTAAGTTTACAAGTAAAACGAAATAGAGCCAGAGTTTTTTTGTGCTCTGTTTTTCTGTCTCGAAAATCCGAATCGAACCAATAAATGTTGCGATAAACGATAAAAGAAGTAGGGGAACAAAGGCTACTTTTAGACAGGCATAGAAATACACCGAAGCCCAAAGTAGCAGTTTACGCTGCTTATCCTCTTGTAGAAAAAAATAGAGAGGAAAGACTATTAGGCAGAATACATAGAAGTGGAGGGAATTAAATAGCATAGTTTTTTTGTGGACTTTAGTTTTAAAATAATAGAAGGGTTACTTACTGTCACCCCCTAAATTTTCTGTAGGGGGTCTCAAGAAGGAGAGATTCCCGACTGAAAATTTCGGGAATGACAGGATGATTACCTTAAATCATTTCCCTAAAGAGTCCAGTACCTCCTGAGTTTTCTTTTTTACAATCTGATACACCCACTCGTTACCTAGAGCAGTATAATGTCCATCGCCAAAAATGTAGTAGGGGCGAACATTCATTTGCCCTTGGTAGGTCATTTCTTTGGTGTATTCATTTAAGTCTACAAAGTCGATTTGTTTTTCTTTCAAATAAATTTTTAAGGTAGAAAGATACGCATAGTAGTGATGGAATTTGCCCTTTTGCGAACAGTAGGCAGTTTCTAAATCAATGGGAGCTAAAAATAAAACTAACTTGATATTTCTTTCCTTGGTGAGTGTTACCATTTTATTTATCTGTTCGAGCATCCCTTGGGGGGTATCGAAATTTACCGGTGTGTCAGAGCATTCGTCGGCTGGGTAAACGGGCGCTGAGTATGGATCTCGTTTTTCTGGTCGGATAAAATCTTCTTTTAGGCTGTAAGGTGTATAGGGGAAATACGCGTCCGTACATCTATCTGCGGGTAATAGAGAGTTCATACAATCGCGTGTCTTCTGGATTTTTTGAATTGGCCAGATGAATGTTTCATTGAAACGATAAATCAAATTTTCCTGTGTCATTTTTAATGCAAGGAAGAGATAACTGTGCTTAGCCAGTTGAAATTGTGTTTCAAATAAAAACATCGCAAGTTTGCTATTCTTTTTGCTGTAAAAGGTGACTTCATCGATATTGTCTCCATTACTTGGAAAGTAATACAAAATTTTTGTATTTAATTTAGGAAGAAATTTTTCTAATTTTAAATTGATATGAGATGGACCGTAAGCATCTACGCCAAGGTTTAGGGCTTGGTAGGAATTATCTTTGTTATCCGTAAATCCATTTAGTTTATTGCAAAATGTATCTTTATCACTCACCCCAAAACCCATCGTAACAGAATCCCCGATGCAAACAATTTGTGGTAGCGAATTATCTACATTAGGCGATCCACGAAATCCAAGTTCATTTGTGCTAAAATCCATCTCAAAGAATTTTTGAAAATGTTTTACATGTACTTTCACATTTGGCTCTAAATCGATCAGATAACTTGGTTCTACTTTGTGGTAAGTCTTTTGGATTCGATAGAATTCGAGGGCAGAGGGGCGTACAATCCAGAGAATTCCCTCTGATAAAATAAGAATTAGCAGTATGTTTAAGATAAATTTAATCAGCATTTCTATATTTACTTTTGATTTCTTCTGCTTTTTCGGGCATTTCCGCTATTTCGTAACAAGCTGCCCAACTTCTATAAAAGAGTTTGGCATACTGTGCTTCGAATGAAAATTGTATTTTCTTGGCAGTATTTTTTGCCTCGTCTTTTTTTAACATACAATTATATATATCGTCTAGAAGTTGAAATGTTTGTAGGTCGAGTCCCACTGTGAGCTCGCCCCGTAGTTTCTTGAGCTTCGCAAATTCTCGGTTTAAAATATAGGAATCAACTAGTTTCATAGTAACTTCCATATCATTCTCTGATTCTCGCTTTGCCATCTCTAAATGGTGAATTGCAACATCTTGCGATTCGGGGGACTCGGAAAGAATAAACCCAATCCGTTTATTTGCGAATGCGTAGTCTGGATTTATCTCTAGAGCACGGGTGTAATCGTAGAGGGCTTCTGCTTTTTTTCCTGCCTGTTCTTTTTTGTAAGCTTCCTGGCTGATTTGTTTTTCCCTAGAGCAATTCGTGAGTCCGATTAGAATTAGCCAAAGGAGTATACATTCAAAAAATAAGTGCTTAAATTTTGTTAAGTTTTTTTTAGAGAGAGTCTTTTTTTTATTGCTTCTTTTTTGCTGCATATTATGTCTTATTTGTTGGGATTTTTACTGCTAATTTACATGGAAATAGAAGTGTAAAAATCTTTAAAACTTTTTTCTAAATGTTATGATTTTATATAAAAATTTGTCTAGTACAAGAATGGCGCAGATAAAAAAACTTTGTCTCTTTTAGAAAAAAATCAAAAAAAGGTAAGAGTTCGACCGATTCTGTTATTAATCAAGTGTAGAGTGAGAAAAAAAATTGGCTAGCAGTGCTCAAGTAAAATTACTTCAAAACTTTCAGGAATATCTTTCTGTCGAAAAAGGACTAAGTGACAATTCTATTTTTTCGTACGGATATGATTTAAATAAGTTCAAGTCTTATCTAGATAAACAGCAGATTGACTTGCTCAATGTGCAATCAAAAGATATTATGAAATTTTTAGTCGAAGAAAAAAGCCGAAAAATTTCCTCTAAAACACTTGCCCGCGAAGTAGTTGCGATACGCCAATTTTACAAATACCTTCGCGACGAAAAACAACTTGATTTTAACCCCACTGACAAAATTGAAACTCCCGAGGTAATGCGTGCCATTCCCGATCACCTCACACTCGATGAAATCAATGAACTATTCGACAAAATCAAAGAAGACAATATCTATGAACTTAGAGACAAATGCATTTTCGAGTTACTGTATTCGTCTGGACTTAGAATTTCCGAAGCCTGCAATTTAAAAATGGAAGATGTAGACTTAGAAAATATGTCGCTAGCAATTGAGGGTAAGGGCGGTAAAGCGCGGCTCGTTCCGTTTGGGGAAAAAGCATTGAATATGATTCAGCTCTACTTAGAAAAAAGTCGTCCTGAAATTTTAAAAATTCGTAAATGTGATTATATATTTGTTTCCAAAAAAGGATCTTTCATCAATCGCAAATCAGTTTGGCGTTTACTCAACCTTTATATCAAACGCACAGGTATTCAAAAGAAAGTCACTCCGCATACTTTGCGTCATTCATTTGCCACTCATCTACTTGAGAACCATGCAGATCTTCGTTCTGTTCAAGAATTACTCGGGCATATCGACATTTCTACAACTCAGATTTATACTCAAATGGCGAACAAATCTCTCAAGGAAGTTCACAAAAAACATCACCCTCGGGGGTAATGTTAAAAAGACTACCACCGATAAACACCGAGAGCACCGATAATGGATCCGCCGTTCGCTCCAAGTATTCGCGACCAACGCCTTCGCATGGGGATGACAAAAAGGATAACTTTTCTTATGCCGAATTTACGTTAAATAAGAAGGATATTTCTAAAAAATTTTTTATTTATTTTGTAAACAATATAATCTGAATCCAAGGTGATAATCTGTTTGATATTCATTTCTTCGGATAATAATACAAGACTAGCATCTGCCAAATCCATCGGGACATTTTTGTATTTCAAAATCAGCTTTCGTAATTTTTCTAAATTTGCTTTGCCCATTTCGGGAATATGGATTGGGTCTCTTTGGAGCCATTGTAAAAAATCAGACTGAACGTTTGGATTGAAATTTAAAAAATGCATTGTCTCTGTGAGGACAGGCCAGGTTGTATAAAGTTTTCCAGTGAAGCTTTGAAAAAAACTTAAAACCTTTTTGTGGTGTTTGTCTGAGTTGTCAAATAAGGCAATGAGTGGTCCTGCATCAAGTAGAGCGCTTTGCATTCCATTTCTCTTTGAGTCGTTTTTTATAGTTTTCTGAATTATCTTTTACGCCGCTTCCGTATTTACCGAAAAATTCTTTTCCGAGTTCGTAAGCAGAAGTTCTTTTTTGGTATGCTTCAAAGTATAATTCTATCGCTTCCCTGAGTAATTCCGATTTGGTTTTCTTTTCAGAACGACAAATTTCTTCTAATTTATCTTCTAGTATGGCTGGTAGTCTCAAAGCTAACATGTATAACATTGTGTTATACATGTTAGGATTTGTAAAGACTTTTTTGTAAGATTTACCCCAGAATAACCCCTCGCATACTCATAGATCCCATATCTATCGAGTCATTGAAAAATTGAAATTCGTCTGTCTTGTCCCTTAGCCCCAATGTATAAAGTAGTGGCAGATAATGCTCGTTAGTTGGATGAGCTAGGTTTGCAATTTGTCCTAGTTTTTGGTATTCGATAAGCGGTTTAGGATTGTTATCCTCGATACTTTTTTTTACAAGACCGTCGAATTCAATTGCCCAGTCAAATGGTTTCGCATTTTCTTCCCACCTAACTTGTCTTAGGTTATGAACTACATTTCCACTTCCTATAATTAATACTCCCTTAGCGCGTAATGCTGATAATTCTTTTCCTAGGTCAAAATGGTATTGAAGTGATTTGTAATAATCAATGCTCATTTGAAATACGGGAATATTTGCCTTAGGAAACATATTGAGTAACACAGACCAAGTTCCATGATCGAGCCCCCATTCATAATCTTCTAATACGTTAGTCGATTTAACTGTATCAATTGTAAGTTTTGCATATTCGGGAGAGCCGGCTGCCGGGTATTGTTGTTTAAATAGTTCGTCTGGAAAACCTCCGAAGTCGTGAATCGTTTTGGGTTTATGTACCATTGTCACAGCAGTTCCTTTTGTAAGCCAATGCGCGGAAATACATAAAATTGCATTCGGAGTAGGCATCTTTTTTCCAATCTCTGCCCATACATCTCTATAAGGGTTTGGGGTAATGGCAAACATGGGATTCCCATGTCCCACAAAGATTACTGGCATTTTGCCGCTTTTGGATTTACTTTGTAAAATATTATTTAATTCTTTTGTATTCATATCACAACCAGTTAGTGTTAAGAGAGACAGTATTTTTAGAAATGCTTTTCTATTTATTTTCATTTTCGTTTTTATTATTCATTCTATCTTTGTCTGAGTCAATTCTATTTAGACTTGTTGGTTTCCTTGCTTTTTTAGTTCTGGGAAAAAATTTCGGTTTCTTCGCAGTTTGTTCGTATTACGGATACACTTAATATACCTCTAAACTGTCCTTTAAAGATTCCTGTAAAGATGGCTAAAATTTTTTTTTGCGCTGTTTGCAGGAATCTTTACGGGAAACTTTACCCCAATACTAAGTGTATCCGCAACTAAAAGGAAGTGTATACAATCGTATTTGCAGTGGGTAGCCAATGACGAAGTACTAAAATTTTATTTTTAAAACTAGAGGATTTTTGCTCAGGAAAACCTGCTCAGGATTTTTTTCTCCCAAAATAAATAAAAAATACTTGTAAAAAATTTCTCACTAAATTATTAGATTTCATTAGTAGTAAAAATTGAATAATTCTCATGCTGGTTAACACCTAACACCTAACACCTAACACCTAACACCTAACAGTGGCTTGTTGTATTTGCATAGGAATTAAGAATATTATTTGTCAGAGGTGATGTTATGTGCTTAGTTAGAAATCAATATAGAATTCGTTTATACTTTTTATTTATAGTTCTAAGTTTCTTTTTTTTAAATCTAGTTAGCATTCCAGAACCCTTCCCTGAGCCTCCGACTGAGACCATTATTCCCCAACCCATTCCAGAAGTTTCTGTTTCTCCAGATGGGAAGGCTAATTCTAATTATCCTATACTAATGCCACCCGCTACAAAAGATTTAGCTCCAAGTCTATCTCTTGTTTATAATTCTTCGGCTGGGACTAGTATGTTAGGTGTTGGTTGGGATTTGGAGGGAATTCCAGTCATAGCCAGAGATGCAAGTTACGGAATTCATTATAATTCTAATGATAGGTTTGTATCATCTATCGGAGGACAATTAGTATTATCTACTGGAAATACTTATTATACTAAATATGAATCCTTTTTAAGATACCAAAAAATGGGAAATAGTTCAAATGACTATTGGTTGGTTACAGATAGGAATGGAACTAAATACTACTTTGGGGATACTTCTGATTCCAGACTTGCGACTAATACTGGTTTTGCCAAGATTTGGTCTTTATCCAAAGTGGAAGATGTATATGGAAACTATTATAAAATCGCCTATTCAACCACTGCCCCTTCCAGTTATGCGGATGGGTATTTGTATCCATCTAATATTACTTTCAATTTCGATCGGACAAGCGGATTGCCTCTTACTACAATTAGTTTTACCTATGAAAATAATCCGATTACTTTAGAGGAATATGCTAATGCGTCTATTACAGGAACTCTTCTTCGAAGTAGATTAAGGACAATCGTTATTAACCACAATGGAACTATTTTTGATTCCTATAGTTTTTCTTATAATACTGATTCTGCCAATAATGCATTTAGACTTTATCAAATTAATAAACAAAAATTCCAGCCTCTTACATTTACATATTCCGATTCCAAGATTCTAACAGCCGCAAATTATCGAGACATTAATTTAGCTGGCGATCAATTAGATTTGAATTATCGCTATTTTATGTCCGAGGGACGGGAATGGTGTACCATGACGGAGCTTGCTTGTGCTTGCACGGCGAACCCAGTTGTTTGTAATGTGGGTCTTCTGATTGCACAGAGGTATTGCTTAGAAGGAATCGTTGAATTTGGGCTGAATTGTACACAAGGATTGGATACAGCGCAGAATCTATTTGTTGATATAGACGGAGACTCAAGAGCTGATTTTGTTGCGGTTAATGGTAACCAAGACTCTCATCATTTAAAAATTTATTTTACAAATGGAACAAGTTCTACAAATCAAGATTTTGTTGCATTAAATTCATTTCCCCAAATAAGCCCTTCTTTTGTACTTTCAAAGGATGGAATGGTATTACCCGCTGATGCGAATGGGGATGCTAAAACTGATTTTTTTATATTGGAGAGAGAGGAAGCTCCTTTAAAGATTATTTACTCGAATGGAAGAAGCGAACCTACGATTCATACTTTAGGAAATGTAATCGTTCGAAATTTAGGACGAGCTTCTGATTTAGATTTCAGTGTAACACATTTTGCTGCGGATTTAGACGGAGATGGAAAATCAGATTTTACTTATAAACTACTTACCCCGATTAATGGAAAAACTACCGTTGCCTATTTATCGAGCCAAAACTATGTAGCTCACTATTTGGACATTGACGATTTTGGAACTGAGTTTCAGCAATTTATAGATATGGATGGAAATGGAATTCCTGATTTTATTCGTATCAATAATTCTACACGAAGGATTTTAATTACTTTTTTTAATCGAGATCTTTCTACTTTAAGAACTACTTATTCTGATATTGAGGCTACAATAGGAACTAACGGTAATCGTTTTTTAGCGGATGTCAATGGCGATGGGTATCCTGATTATATTAACTATTCTGAGTCAAAAGTTCTCCAAGTAAGTTTATTCAATGGGGAAAAATTCAATTCTCATTCTGATATGCCTGTTTCCCATGCTCATTTTGTTACTTCCGCATACATTAAATTAGAGAATACAACAAGCGGATACGTAGAATTAGACGCTGACAATGATGGACAAATGGATCAATTGTCTAGAACTCCAGATATGAAATTTCTTTTGAAACTAAAACGGGCAGATACCTTTTTAGAAATTCCACTCAGTGTAGATGGAGCTACTCTTTATGATTTAGACCTAGACGGAACAAAGGAAGAAATTACAGTCACAGCCGATTCCTTAAATGTATATTTTCCAACATCTGGAAATACGAATGTTCAAACGTTTGATCCAAAGATTTTACAACCTAAGAGTTTAATCACGGAAGGTGCTGACTGGGAAAAAAAATTCCAAAATTGGAAATTGAATAAAACATTTGCGGATGTGGACGGAGACGGAAAAGCAGACTTTGTCCGATTTGATGGTAGCCGTATCTATATTTCTTATGCCCGAATTAAAAACCAAAAATTATTTTATAGTGAGGGTGGTGATTTGTCGATTCCCGCAACTGCATTTACCTTCGCTACTGATTTGAATAAAGACGGAAGAGCAGATTTCATGGGAATTTATTCAGAATTAGAAGTTTATAATCCATCGCGTCCTTTTGAATTAGGAGTTCTCAGACCGTCTGGGGTGCTTGATTTATTATCTAAACAATACAATTTTACAACACACGGAAGAAATGGAACTTTAGTGGCTAAAATTGGTTCTGCCGTTTATACTCCTGAAAATGTTTTAACTAAGATTGATGGGACTTATCAGAATTATGCGATTTCCTATACAAAGGATTTTAGTGACGTTAGCAAAGTTGAAGTGAACTCGAAAGTATTTTCTATTCCTTCTGACTTTAGAGTCACTACGGTTACTAAGAATTTGGCGGTAGGACTTACGGATAAAGATGAGTATTCGTTCTCCGGTGGGTATAGAGTTTATCTAGGAGATTTTGAAAAAAGAAAACCATTGGGTTTTGATGAGATGGCTGTTAAGTATTATCGAAATAATATGCTACTTGAAACCGAGCAGACTTCTTTCAAAAGAGGGTATGCGACTAGCTTAGATTTGGATTTAGCTGGGCAAGTTGCGTCTACTACCAAGTATTCGAATGGAATTAAAATTTCTAAATCAACGCCTACTTATGAAGTAATAACAAGTAAATTTGGAAATAAAATTATTCGCTCGAACGGAAGTGCAGAGGAAATATACGATAAGGGGATACTCCATATTACCCAAAATACTTCTGTCCATTATGATTTGTATGGCAATATTACTTCCCAGTCTATGCAGGCAGGCTCTCATGTAGTAGAGACAAATATAGCGTATTCGACACAGGATGAAACAAATTGGATATTTGGTAGACCTACAAGTATTTCTAAGACTATAAACCTAGAAGAAGTAGAAAGTAAGGCATTTGAATACGAAACCAGCTTCCCTTATAGAATTACTAAGTTTAGAACGTTAGTAGATACAGGGATTTGGTCAGAGACTGAGCTTCCGATTAGTGGATATGATAGTTATGGAAATCCAACAAAAATTCAATCGAATGGAAAAGAGACTAATCTAGTTTATGATCCACTCTTACATAAATTTGCAACTACTGTGACGAACTCTTTAGGACAAAGTATTTTAAGTAATTTTGATTATAAAACAGGAAACCCACTGAACACAACTGAGCCGAACGGGGGAATCGTAAGTAAACTCTACGACCAGTATGGTAGAAATATCCAGACAAATCATCCCGCAGAAACAGATTGGTCAGAGAAAATGTTTTATTCTGGAACTGGGAATCCAAATGAATCCTATGTTCTAAAAAAAGTAAAGGATAGTTCAAACCAAGCCGACTTATGGACGAAAGAGACAAATACCAATTACACGGTAGGAAGTTTTTGGTTTAGTAGAAAGATACTCGAAAGTAGAATTGATGAGGATAATACCAAACGAGCTATGCAGGTTGAAGAATATGATGAAAAAGGCAGGCTAGTTTTAAAATCGAATTCCTTTATTGCAGATGCAAGTGGAAATCCTATTGCTCCCAAGTATTTTACAAATTATATCTATGACTCTACATACGAAAATTTAAAAAGAGTCAATTACCCCGATGGAAGTTACACCTTACTTGAGACCAATGGACTAGTGAGCGAACAAAAGACATTTGCCGCTGACAATACCATGATCTCGTACAATAAGGAAGAAAAAAATCTACTCGGTCAAGTGGAATTTAGAACGATTGGAACTAATCTTGCCGAGGCAAAAAAACTAAGTTATAAATATGACACTGCCGGTAGAATGATAGAAGCATTAGACCATTTGGGAAAAAAGACTGTAATGAGTTACCGCTTGGATGGAAAGAAAAAAATGCAAACCGATCATAATACAGGAGCCACTACGTATACGTATGACGCACGCGGAAACTTACTCAGGCAAGTGGATGCGGATAATAGAACAGTAAATTTTACTTATGATGATTTGGGGAGAATCATTCAAATTAGCCCCAATGCGGAAACTCCTACAATCCTCACCTATGACGCTGGAGGGTCTAATTCTATTGGTCGTTTAGCTTCTGTGAGTGATTCTTCCGGAACTTCTTCTTTTCAGTATGATATTAGAGGAAATATCGTTGAAAGCAAAAAACAAATTGGTGATTTTCAATTTGTAGTTAGACAGGAATATGATTCTCTAAATCGACCTAAACGATTGACCTATCCAAATGGGTATGTGGCTAATTATGAGTATGACCTAGCAGGAAATTTAAATCGGATTAGTATGGATAACAAAGATATGACTTCGGTGAATAATGATGTGGTAAACTATGCAAAGTCTAATACCGGACATACAATTGAACGGATAACAGGAAACCAAGTTGTGACTGAGATTGGATATGACCCGATAAAACTGAGAGTGGCATCCGTACAAACGAAATTAGCCGGTGGACAAAAGGCGCAGGATTGGAATTATGAATATGATGTAATGGGGAATATCAAAAAAATTACCGATATAGATTATTATAATAAAACGCATACTACCGAGTATCTGTATGATTCCCAAAACCGGTTAGTGGAAGCAACTTGGAAACATGGAAATTCGTTAGCCGAAAAAGAAGAATACAAGTTTGATGTTGCTACTGGAAATTTGGGAGCAAAGTTAGAATATATAGAAGATTCTACTACTGGAAACTTCAAAACAAAAAGAACCATGAATTATACGTATGGAAATCCATCGAAGCAGAAAAACGCAGTTACCTCAGTTGCCATTTTAAACGAAGCAGGGTTTAATACGCATACTATCCAGTACCAATATGATAACGTAGGAAATATGATCCAAAGAGACAATGATGTATTTCTCTATAACCAAAGAAACAAATTAGAAAAAATCAAAAAACAAAACAACCCGGATGACACGGTGCAATATATATACGACTATACAGGCTCTAGGGTGAAAAAGGTGATTGATTCTACTAACAGTTCTGTCTACTATCTAGGTGGATTATACGAAGTAGCCCGTACAGATGGACAGCCGGATAGACATACCTTGTATGTAAAGGGAATCCAAGGAGAGTTAGTATCCCAGCTAACTCTCACAAATGTTGATTTGATTGCGTCTACTCCGATTTATGAGGAAAATAATAAGTATGCGTTTAGTGGTCCAATTTTAAAATTGATTCAATTTAGATCCAAGGCTGTCAAATTTATTGTGAATCAATCTTACCGTAATCGCTATTTTTTCCAATCAGTTGCAGGGCTACTATTTGTAATCCTCTGTACTTTATACTTATTGGCATCTCGACACATTCGACAGGCTCAGTGCGAACTCCGCTCGATGACCGTAATAAACCGGTCGATGAACATTATAAATCGGTTGCCGAGCGGAGTCGAGGTAACGATGACCGACATAAGACCGGACATCGAGCACTTCGGCAACGCTCAGTATAAACTCCATCAAAATGCCGACTACCAGTATAATTTCGGAATGCGATTGGTTTCCATTCTTTTATTCCTACCAATTATGGGAACATTTACAGTTGGATGTGGTGGGAGAGTATCGAGCGGGGAAACACCGTTTTGGGCGTTAGCCGCATTTGGCACAAGTCCATCGCAAGCAGAATCGGTCAACAGACCAAATGGGAATAACCCGGCTTCTGGAGGCGGCGGAACCTACACAGGAGGAACAGGTGGCGGCTCTGCTGGAATGCCAGTGGGAACTCCCGTAGAAGGAATGTATTTTTTTCATCCCGATCATCTAGGAAGCATCACTATGATAACTAACGCACAAGGAACGATTGTATCAGGAGATGTGGATAATACAGGAGCGGCGACAATTCGTTATAAACCGTATGGAGAGGTAAACAGAACGAATTCGGCTGGTGCGGATATATTCCGGTATAAATACACAGCCCAAGAAGACGACCAAGAGACTGGACTGTATTTTTACAAAGCGAGATACTATGATCCCTACATAGGCAGATTCATGCAATCAGATTCAGTGACTAACGTTTCCAGTTTAACAGGACAAGATTTGTATCAATACGTAGATGGAAATCCAGTGATGTATAGAGATCCGAGTGGGAATAGCACTGATTATTCACATATGTTTGGGCAAATGGTAAAACATGCAGTAGGCGGATTACGCTGGGCAAGCAAAGCACCACAGGAAGCAGTAAGAAGCTACAACCAGTTTGTATATGGAAAACACCACGGCAAAAACGGATTAGCCGATAAGTATGCGAGGTCAATTAATGGTAAAGTTTATCATAAATTAGGTGCTTATTTAAAAGCATTTTTAAAAGACCCTGCTGAGGTAATAGGACGTTCTTTGACTGAGGCACGAGTCCCCATAATGATAGCTATTGCTGCCATCATAATAATTAAACTTTGGCCACTGATATTATTGGGGATTATGTTTGGATTACCATACGTTGCAGCATTAATAAAAGGTTATCTTATTGGAGTTGCAATCAACGTTATTAGTGCCCACCACGGATATCTAATCGGAGGTTATTCTAAGTCAAACCTCAAAGATGGTATTGTTTGGGATAAATATGAAGCTAGAAAAGGTATGAGGGTTGGCTTAAACATAGGTAACTCTATTAATGCTTATAAAAGTGTGACCGATCTTTTGGCAACGGGTGGAAAATTTGGCTCTGAAATGGACGAGACTGGGATGACGAAAGAAGGTGTAATATTCCAAGGACAAGCAAATCTTATAGATCAATTTTATGGGGGTAAAGGAACCGAATATATAATCACTAGATTTACATCAGGTCCCCCGTCAGAGTCTTATCTCAGATATTTTTATTATAATAAAAATCCTTTTGATTTATTATGAAATTTAAAAAATATATTTTGCTCGTTATTTTATTTAGTCACTTGAATTGTTCCATGAAAAGTAACTATGGAGTATACGATGATATAAATTTATATGATTTAGCACGTGGCTTCAAAACGAGTCTTCCGTACACCTGTGGTAGAAGTATACAAAAGATATTTGTAAAATCAAGAATCAACTGTTGTTCCGAAAATTATTGTTTATATGTAAATGGAGTGAATGCAATTAAAGCTAATGGTAATTTCGCTTATCTTTATTTTAAGACCCCCAGGAAAGAAGATATCATCTACCCTGATGCCCTAACAGAAATTGATCAAGATTTTTTTGTATCGTATATGTTTTTACAAAAAGAAAGTATGTCTAAATTTTTATTTTCTAAAAATATCGATTATTCAATATTAAACCCTCCTAAGAAGGATATGAGTCTATATGAAACCACCAACAAAATAAAAGAAGAGAACATTTTAAATAATAAAAAAATAGGAATAATCAAATGCACTTTATTTAATTATGATTCGGAATATGTGATTCCAATAGAATTGGGAATCGGAAATTTGAATATAGATTTATTTAGCAATGAATGCGATGGTTGGGATATTGATCATGAATATATAATGCCTGTGAAAATTGAGAAAGATAAACTATATGAAATTGAGTTCATCGTAAACAAAGAAAAATCTAAACAATTAAAAAAGAACATCTTAGATGTTAAGTTTAAAGAAATGCATATCTTAAATGGACTTTAAATGAGAACACTTTTAATAATGCTATTTTTACTCCAAGGTTGTTCAACAATAGAGAAGCAAAAAGAGGGTATACATCAAATCAAAGTGAATACTAAAGATAGTAAAGTAATTTTTTCCTATTTGATTTCTGAAAATAAATACGAGCAAGAATATTTATTTTTTTCCAATATTGAAGAAGATATAAAGAAGACTCTTTTTCCTTTCTTTCTTATTGATGATAATAAAAATTTAGAAACGGAGGTTAATGTGAATAAGTTTTATATCGTGGAAAAAAAAGGAGAAAAAAATAGAACTATACACTCCGATTTCAGTATATTTGTGATATATGGGGCAATGAAACCTGTGTTAAAATTTCCTCTGTATTCCGAGCTAGAACTTGATTACAAAATTTTTTGCAATAACAGAGAATTTAAACATAGTTTCAAATCGAAAGAAAAAATATTCTATTTGAGTTTGGGTTTTGACATCTTAAAATTATCTGTATTAGCCGCCGTTGTAAATAATAATTTTAGTCTGACATCTCTTCAAGGAACGTTGGCAATATTTTTAACAATATTTGCTTCTGCATATACATTTTCAGATGGTCCTTTTGCGTATAAAAAAGCCTATGAAGACGCACTCAATCAATTCAAAGAAGATTTTAAAATGAACCTAGAAAAAACGGCGCAAGCTTGTAGGGTAGAAGGTAAATTGTGAATATCCGCATAATCCTAATTCTTTTAGTTGGATGTAACCAGCCTATTGTTAAAGAAAAGTTCAGTTACTCAAGTTATGATATTATAGCCCCACTTATCGTAAGTTTCGAAAAATTTGGACAAAGAGGATTTTATGGAGTAATGGAAAGTAACATCAAATCAAAATTACGAAATAGGCTAGTGAATATAGAAAATACTCATAGTTATCATGTTTATATTTTTTTACAAGAATTAGAAATAGAATTTAAAGAAGACAGGAAAAATACTTTTGCATTCTTCCAAATTGTTAAACCGATTAATTTCAATGCTAGTTATATAATTCAGATAAATGAAAAAAATTGTTTGGCGGATATACATCATTACTCTTATAATTTAGCTCATAGTTCATTGAAGATTAAAAAGGATATATCATTAGAATCTTTGGGGTTGCTCTTAGTTTTGCTTCTTATTTTTGAAAATAATAATTTAGTTGAACTAATGCTGCCGATGTTAGGCATCGGAATTTACGAAACTTACGATTCTAGAGAATCTCTGAAAAGCCTGGTTGTATTTCTTGAAGATAGATTAATTTCAGAAATAGAACAAAAGTATATAAATTGTATGAACACAAAGCGGCAAGTTTATAAGGTAGACGGTGGTAAATAGAATGAAGCTGTCTAACTATAATAAAGTCTCCGCGTTAAGGATGGAAGCGTGGTCAATAAATTGCATACTCCGACAGAGTGTAATCTCTGCGCTTAATCGCAATTTATTGACCGGAGCTGACAGCCTGACGGCAGAACAGTATTATGTGTTACTTTATTACAGAATAATATTTCTTATCCTGTGTGCCTGCCGTAACGCCCAGACTATCACAATGATAACTAACGCACAAGGAACGATAGTCTCAGGAGATGTGGATAATACAGGAGCAGCGACAATTCGGTATAAGCCGTATGGAGAGGTAAACAGAACGAATTCGGCGGGGGCAGATATATTCCGATACAAATACACAGCCCAAGAAGACGACCAAGAGACTGGACTTTATTTTTATAAAGCGAGATACTACGACCCATACATAGGTCGATTCATGCAATCGGATTCAGTGACTAACGCAGTAAGTTTAACAGGACAGGATTTGTATCAATATGTAGATGGAAACCCTGTGATGTATAGAGACCCGTCGGGTAATAATGCGCATGTGCATATGTTTAATCAGATGGCAGGACATGCACTAGGCGGATTACGCTGGGCAAGCAAAGCACCACAGGAAGCAGTAAGAAGCTACAACCAGTTTGTGTATGGAAAACACCACGGCAAAAACGGATTAGCCGACAAGTATGCGAGATCGGATAGTGGCAGGTTTCACAATAAGTTAGGTGGTAGGATAAAAGCAGAGGCGAGAGAAGGACTGATTCAATGGAAGAAGAGTGATTTGGTTCAGTTATGGAAGAAAAATGTATTACCGTATTATGTAAAATTGGCGGATAATATAAAGTTATTCCTGAAAGACCCTGTGGAATGTTATGGTCGATATTTAACAGATATGCGAGGGGTTTTTTATGCGATAGCCGCTGTAGGGGCGATTGTAGCGGTAATTCTTACCATTCCCTTATGGGCACCGTTACTTATTACACCATTCGCTCCAATTGTTGGCGCAGTTATCGGATCTGTGCTCGGCGCATCAGTAGGATACCTGTCCGGTTTTATCTCTGGAGGTGCAGGAGGCTTTTTTAGCAAAGAAGGGAAGTGGGATAAGAAAGAATCAGAATCAAGAGGCGCTGAATATGCTTCTATTGGTGCTAGGACTGGAGCAGTTGTTGGCGGCTTAATTGGTGCTGTGAGTTGGAATATGTATGTTTATGACTATCCGTTAGCTGGTCAATCAGGAGTTCAAACTTTTTTATTAGAGGCTACCGGTAATCCTTTTCTTGCTTCACTTGGTAATCTAGGATTCAATGCGGGGCTTCAAATAGTACAGACGTTTGTGATTGAGCGCATAACGGGTAATTTAATTCAAGATTGGCAGAATGGACCAATAAAAGATTCAGGGTTAGATCGACTAAATGACCATTGGAAACCGATGGGTAATCCTATTGGGTTAGGTTATTAAGACGTGATAAAACTTATCCTTGTATGTCTATTTTGGGGTTGTTCAGTAATGAATAAGCAAGATAACAAACCAATTAATCTTGAAATAAATGTAAAAAAAGAAAATGGAATCAATAACGAAAGCAGTGATTTTGAATATAAGAGAAACCTTTTAATTAAAAATCAATCGCCGGGAGGAAATGTTGAAAAAGATATAAAAGAAATCCTTTTGCCAGTGGCTAATAGTTGTTACTTCGCAAGTATGAGGATTGAAATAAATATTGATATTTTCTATATAAAAGAAAAAATAGACGATGAAAAGAGAAGTTCACGAAATAGTTTAAAAAATTTTTTACTAATTTGGTCAACAAGTCCAGTTCTAAAAACTCCTTTATATTCCCAACTTGAAGTTAATTACAATATTTTTTATGATCAACAAGTTTTTGCTTATAGCTTCAAATCTAAGGAAAAAATCTTTTATTATAGCTTAGGTTTTGATTTGATTAAGTCTATGATCGTGTACGCTATTTTAAAAAATGGTATTAAATTAACAACGTCTCAAAGTATGCTAGCCTTATTCCCACTAATTATTGCTTCGGCTTATATATTTTCAGATGGTCCTTTTGCGGATAGGAAAGCTTATGAAGACGCACTCAATCAATTCAAAGAAGACTTCAAACTAAACCTAGAAAAAACAGCGCAGGCTTGTAAAGGAGAAGGTAAATAATGAATATCCGCATAGCAATTCTTCTTCTCCTACTGGCTAACTCCGTTTATCCTGCCGAGTTAATTCTAAAATCAGGTGATGTATTTCTATGCGATGTAATAATGGAAGAAAAAAATTCAGTGCGTGTGAAGTGGAAGGATAAAGTTTATGATATACCCAGAGAAGAAATTGTAAACCTAGATATGCAAAGAACGGGAGAACACGCTAGTTACCGTTTAACGTCTATTACACTCAAAGATGGAACTGATATCAAGGGAGTTATTGCCGAGGAAAAGGAGAAGAACATCACCGTTAAGTCTAGGCTTGGTTATTTGACCGTTGATAGAACACAAATTTCTGAAATTAAAAAACCGGATAAATCCGAAATTTTGCTGCCTTCCGATTTTCTAGAAGTCTCTTATCGAACTAGAGAAACAAAAATAGGAATTTATGGTCTTGGTGGGGCGAATGCTGGAGAAATTGCAAATGGGAACCCATCTTTTGGAGGTGGAGGTTTTTTTCTGGAGCCAGTTAGTTTAAATTTTAGAAGCAAATTACAATTAGGCTTTGCTGGTGAGTTCTTGAACTTAATTGGAAAAGATCGAATTGAAATGTCCAATGGTTTTATTTATTTACAATACCGTTTGAAATTTTCAGAGAGACTGGACTTTTACACGGGACTTGGTTTAGGTGGAGCGTATATTAAGTATTATGCGAAAGACTTTTTAGCAGAGGGTTTGAATCCTGCTGGTTTTTTCAATCTAGGCTGGCAAGGATTAAAATTTGGAAATTTTCAAACTCGGATTGGGCTTCGTGCTACTGGAGTTGTGGATAATTATAATTATGCGAATATAGGAGTTGAATTCGCTTTATTGTATAGAATATGACCTTTAGGCGGTTGGTGAGCGTAGTCGAACCACTCTACTTGGTAGCCGGCAAAATACTATTACTTATGATACTACTTAATTGTTCTAAAAACCCACTTCAGAACGGAAAAGACGCATCCGACTTGAAGCTAACATTCTTTAACCTGCAAAGTGTAGGAACTACTGCTTCAACCATCAATTGGGGATGTAGCTTTGCCTCACAGGGAATGTTTTCTTACGGAGAATTGGGAATGGAAAAATTTGAATTTCTTCCTCTTACCTCTACCCTTCATCAAATTAACTTACAGAATTTAACGCCTAATACAAATTACAAATACATTGCGTATTGTAAAAATAATCGAATCGTGACTAGTTATATTCAGAGTTTTCAAACGTTATCCGCTTACCCACCAACTATTTCCGCGGAGAGAGGAATTTGGATTGTAGGAGGAATTGGAAATGATGGATTACCGGTAGCTCAAATTGATTTATATGACCCGGTGATTGATACTTGGTTTCCGAATGTTACAACTATTCCAACTCCGAGAAGTTTTGCCGGCATAGCGCAAGTAAACGGTAAAATTTATGTCATCGGTGGCATTAATGCTAACTCGGCAATGACAAATATAGTAGAAGAGTTTAATCCAACAACATTGACATGGCGTTCTTCGACTACAGGGGCTATTGCATCTTTACCTACCATTTTACAAGGAGCTTTAGCTTCCAATGTAGGAGATTCAATTTATTTACTCGGAGGTAGTACGGATATTTTTACTGCCTCTGCGATAAATGCAGTATATCGTTTTACGCCGGAACTAGGACAAACGGGAACTTGGTCTGGAGTTCTTTTTACGATTCCCTTTAGAGTAGATTATACAGGATGTCAAATAGACGGAACCATTTATTATAATAACGGAAGAGATGCGAGCGGTGTACAACAAACTGCCGCAGATGCTTTTATTCCTTCGGGCAATACAATTACATCTTTATCAGAAGCAAGTTCCACTCAGGGTAGATTCGGTATTGCCTCTGTATGTTATAAACCGCGGACAAGCGATTCTTATCCTGCGGATACTCCTTCTATATTTACAATTGGAGGAAGTCGCACCCCCGTAAGTAATACAAGCCAACCACCAACTGTAATTTCTGCCACAAACCGTTTTGATTATTATATTCCATCAACTAATACAATTCAATCCGGCAATTTGCCTGTAAACCTCTATGCTCCTGCCTCAGAGGTTTCTTATGAGACTAGAAAATTATATGTCTTTGGTGGTGCGACTACTATAAATATTCCGCTAAATACAATGTATTCTATAGATGTTTCAAATCCTACTTTAAGTAGTTGGACTGCTTCTAGCGTTCCTTCTAATGTAGTTGCTAGGTTTGGACATAAGGCATTATTACTAAATCGGGAAAAATGAATATGAAAAAATTATCATTCCATTTAATCGAATATTGGTTATTTGCAAGTCTCGTTTGTTTAGCTTTTCCTTTATACACGCAAGAGAATACTTTTGATTATTCACATATTAAGAATATGATTGATTCAAAGAGAGTAGTTGATGCTAGAAAAGAAATTGATTTTGCCTTAAAAAATAATCCGAATGATCCTACTTTGAATTTTTATAATACAGAACTTTGGATTTTGGAAGCGGACTATTTTTCGGAAAGAGGGGAGTATGCAAGAGCGATTCCTTTGTATGAAAAAGTGAAAGAGTTATATCCAAGTAATCCGCTCGTAAAAAATAAGTATGACTCTGCTAAAGCTAACATTCAAACTAACTCAAATGAAGT
>JAGOHK010000156.1 GCA_017996175.1 Leptospiraceae bacterium | reverse complement strand
AAAGATTCTAAATCTTGTAAGTCTTGTGATGACTCGTTGGCTTTATCTTCATCAAAATCAGATTTTTCCATTTAACCATCTCCTCAGCATGGGCAAGATGGTCTAAGGCAATAAATGATTTGTCAAGAATAATTAGATATGTTTTACCATTTTGCATAATGTTCTTCTGACCATCCGAAGAGTTTAGAGATAATAATTTTCTCTTTGTCAATTCCTAGCCGAATATACCCTTCGAAATATCCAAATAACTGGTGTACTTTGGAGGCAATGATTACAAAATTAGTTGTCGCGACTCGTTCTCTGATTGGCTGAAAGGTAAGATTTACCATATCGGTCTCAGCCGTTTTATGAGTCCATGGCTTTGTAAAATCCGATATATCGTATTCAAATAAAACCTGTTCGCTCAGTTTGTACAACTTCCCATCATAAAAAATTCCATTTTCCGTATAACCAGTATTATCCGTCCACTTCGCCCCAAAATTTAAACCTATTTTTTTATTGCCAATTTTTCCAGAGGCAGCAGCCCAATTCCAAGAAGAGGAATAATGCCATATTCCCCTACCAAAATCTAAAGTAGCATCTGTGTTTTCTGCCTTTAGGGAATATTTCTTTTCTCCGATTTGAATATTTCCAGATGTTGAAATTGCATGTTGTTTGGAAGTAAATTGGAAATGTTTCTCATCCCAGGGGATAACTACATTTAAACTCTCATACGTAAATGGTTGGGTTGCTTTTATTTCTGCCTGTAAATCTTTTTCTCCTTGAAATGACTTACAAAATACTTTAAAATTAATTTCGTAACTATCACCTATTTTCGAATACTCTATAGATATTTCCATTTTAGAATTTTTGTAAAATACACGATCGGAAACCCTTTCTCCTAAAATGCATCCTTTTCCGAAAGGAATCAATTCTGTTTTTTCGATAAATTCTTTTGTCTTCAAATCGAACAGGTAGATAAATCCAGTTCCTGCATAATCTAAATTGGCAAGTGTTACTGAGAATAAAATTTCGTCGTTAGTAAAACACCAATAGTTCCATCGTTTTTTCCTAAAGGCATTTCCCTTTAAATTGCAAACTTGTAAGGGAAACCGAGAGTATCCGCAAACATCTTTGTTTAGTTTTCCGTCACTCGTGCATAATACTGTTTCTGTTAAAATTTCTTTTTCTTGTAACATGATGATTCCTTATTTATAAATTTTATTTCCATGATTTTGCATCTAAATATATTTTATCGAATAGTTTGTCGTAGATTCCATCCATGTAAATTTCTGATACACCGCCCGCTGTGACTAAAGGGATTTCAACATATTTATACGTATCTTCAGGAATTTTTCTCTCAAATACATTAAACTTTTTGTCCTCTATATGCAAGTATTCAGAGATTATTTCCGTGTTTCGGTATATTTCTATCTTAATAGAAATATTGTATTCAACATGACCTAAAAAAAGAGGTAAACCCGCTAAAAATATGATTGAAGGTAGTGGATGTATTGGGTGATAATAATGCCAGTTATATTTTTGTAATAGTAGTTTTAAACGGTAGTCTTGTTTTTGTTTTTCACATAACTCAATTTGCTGAAAAATATTTTTAGATTGGATGTATTTCAAAAGAGATTGATTTAAGCTGATATTATAATTGGAACTTTCTTTCTGTGCATCTGTTTTGTTTGCTTGAGGATAGGAGGAAAATTCTCTTTCGGCTAAATATACCAAAATGAGAGGGTCATTATTTTCGATTGGCAATAGACAGATTTTTTTTGCAATTGGATTCTTATACGCTGCGGGCTCAAAGAATTTTGTTGAATATACATAGCCATCTGTTAGGCTGCAACCTGCGAGGAGAAAGGAAAAGGTGAAAAAAAAATATTTTAATTTGTTTTGCATAATTCTAATTTTATTCCTTGATAATTGCAATACTACGATTATTACTCAGATTCCCACTTCTGAGGGGAAACTTTGTATTTACCCCGAAAGAAAAAATGGAACTCTACCTGAGTCGCAAAAACAATTTCATTTTGTATACCTTAAATCTGGAGATATTCGTATACAGTTTGACAAACAGGAAGAAGATTGCTACTACTTTACTCGTCTGCCGGTTGGAAAAGTTTTTCAGCTTGATTCGGTTGGAAATTTAAATATTAGTGAGTATTGGTTTAAATGGAAAAACGATGGTAAGCTGAGCCGCGGAGTCTATGGAAAATACAATCCGAGTATTTCTGATAAATTAGAAATAAAAGCGGATCAATTAAACTTTTTTGGAAATTACAAATTAAGCGTAGATTATTCAGAAGAAAAAAAGGAAAACCAAGATGGCTGGAATGTGTCGGGGGGACGAAATACAACGTCAGCCGTTATACGTGAGGCATTGTACGAGATTATTAAAATAGAGTAAAACTTTTAATATTCGAAAGGGAAGGAAGTGAGCAAAGAAAAAAGCTAACCCTTGCTCTACAAGGTTAAGGAGAGAGCAAGGGCTAGAAATATATGTATGAGATGTTATTATTGTTCTAGTTTTGAAAGTTTTTTGTACTCTTCTGGAGAATAATTGGTTGCAAGGTTTTCATAACTAGCAGCTAATTCATCCAAAGATTTTGCAAGTTTTAAGAGTCTTTGTGTTCTCAATTCTTGAGTCATTGCTTTTCCACCATAATTCACGCCAGCCATTTCCCTATAAGACTCAGCTAGTTTTTTCTTTTCAGAAGCGACAGATGATAAATAGTTTTGAACTGCTGATTTTTGTTGTTCAGTAACAGCTCCTTCAATAAGGGCTTTTTCTAAAAGTGAACTTTCTAAGTCTGAGCTTACTGCAAATACTGGACTTGTTGTTAGGGCTAATGCTGCGATTGTTAAAGTGATTGCTAATGTTTTTTTCATGGTGTATATCCTCGTATCAATTCTTTTGAGTTCAGCTTTTCGCTGTCTTGTTTATACTATTGCAGGAACTGTGCCAAGTTTATAAAACTTAATTTTAATCAAAAATTAAGATTGCTAAGTTTGCAAAATCTGAATAAGTTATGTCTATAATGGCTCAAATTGACTTATAAGTTCAATATAGATTGACTTAGGAAAAACTTTTTTTTCGATTCTGCAAAGTAGATTAAAATACGGCTAATTGCATTCGGCAATATTGGTGTTGTTTAAGCGAAAAAGATTAATTTTAATCGCTTAAAAATTACAGTTCAGGATTATTTTTAATCTTATATTGCAGGGAGCCACGACTGATTCCTAAAAGTTTTGCGGTTTGGTCTTGTATTTTTCCGATTCTTACTACCTCTTAGAGTAGTTTGATTTCAATTTTAGAGAGCACTTTTTCTAAATTCAAATCCGAGCACGGAAGCCTGATAGTATCCTAATAAAATCATAATCTAAATTGACACGAGAATTCATTGACTTCCCATTTAAGCTTATAAAACTAACATTAAAGTTTAAAAATTCACTCGGGGTGAGTTTTAAACTAAGGAGTTTTTATGTTACCACCGCTTGCGATATTCAATTTAGGTCCGTGGGAAATTGCCATTATTTTGTTAATTGTCTTACTATTGTTTGGAGGGAAAAAACTCCCAGCTCTAGCAAAAGATTTAGGAACAGGGATTAAGGAATTCAAAAAATCTCTATCCAATGCGACATCTGATGAGCCTGAACAACCAACAACAAGCAGCAACTTTAAAGAGGATGAATTTCCTAAAAAAGGAAGCAGTAAAAAATCTTAATAAATGGCTGTAAAATTAAAACAACCTAAAAAAAAAGAGAGCCTAAAAAAAACAAAAAACTCTCCTAAGTCTATCACGAATTCACCAATAGAAAACATAGAAATTGTTCCGCGACAAGCTGTGGATGAGATCATTTCTTCTGATACTAGGGAAAAATATATGAGCCTTGGTGATCATTTGGAGGAGCTTAGGCAAAGATTGATTCACTGTATTTTTATTGTAGCTATTTTTACGATTGGATTTTTAATTTTTGGATCTGAGGTCCATGAGATATTTGCTTCCCCGTATAAGAAAGTATTAGGTGCTAATGCTACATTCTACCAAATCAAACTAATGGCACCGATGTTGATTTATCTTAAAACTTCTTTTTTGCTCGCAATTCTTTTTAGTGTTCCACTGCTTCTATATATCATGTGGGGATTTATTGCTCCAGCAGTAGATATTAGTATGGAACATTACGGCAAATTAATGATAGCCTTTGCAACAATTTTATTTTGGTCCGGGCTTGCTCTTTGCTGGTTTACAGTATTTGAAAATTTTCTTAAAATTTTTCTCGTCATGTTTCGTCCACCGGATATTGATATGAAACTTCCGATAGACGAATACTATGATGTATTCTTTAATATTCATTTAATCTTTGGACTAAGTTTCGAATTACCCGTGGTGTTGATTCTTCTTGGAAGACTGGGGCTTGTTACATCTACTTTTCTGTTAGCGAAGTGGAGAGAAACGACTGTTATTCTCTCCGTGGTTTCCGCAGTGCTTTCTCCAGGTCCTGACGTTTTCTCTATGATGATGTTATTTATTCCTCTGCTAATTTTATTTTTCGCTTCTATACTCATTATGCGAGTCACGGAAAATAAATCCCAAATTTCTTAGAGGCTATTTGACTGTATCCTCTAAAAATTCTTTTTCACTTCCCCAGAAATAATTCACTTGTTCGCTAGAATAAAACTCCTCTTTGTTGTAAAGAGAGCGCACTGAAAAGATTTTATCCGACCTAGTGTTTGTTAAATTTTTCTTCTTTGCGTCTAAGATAATCTTATAGCATTCATCCTTCCAGAGATTATGAGGGCAACCCATTAGATGGTAACCTTCGTGAATAAGGGTAGAACTGGGGCTTGTGAAAAGGATTTGAAGTAGAGCGGCATATTTCGATTTGACGAAACCCCGAGTGTTAGATTGAGCTTCCACTGCTCCATGAACTTCTAGTTTCACTCCAATACCAACAAAAATCCCTAAACTAAATATTTCAAATCCGATATCTCCCCAAGTTCGCCCAACCATGTAAACGATTCTATGACAATCTGGACTTAATTTATAGGGGCGTAATGAGACTAATACGTCAGTTCCAAAGAAGGCAACCCGTTCTATTTTTCTTGTTTTTTTAAATTGGAGTTTAATATTATAAAGTAATAATTCATCCGCCCATTTTTTCTCTAGTTCGGCTACTTCTGATTTGCCGATAGTGTTCTCATAAAATACACATACATTCAAGTCTTGTATGGCTCCAAAATCCATTGAATTGCGAACTTTATCATCATGAAATCCAACGGTTGTACAATTAGAAAGGATTAGAACAAGTAAAAATAATGTGAATTTTTTTTTCTTTACCACGGATGAAAACCTGCCAATGCTATAGCACATTCTGTTGCGACCTAGGAAGCAAAATTGAGTCTGGGTTTTAATAATCCTTAATCTTTTATCCGTATCGGTGACCTCGGTGTTCATCGGTGGTATTCTTTGATTCACATATCCCAGAAAAAATCTTTATTGGTAAGTGGCAACTCTTCTTTTGCCTCTATAGATATTTCCTCGATTGGAAAACTTTCTTCGCCTTGGATAAATCCTAACTGTATTTCAAGGTCTTTAATTTCTTTTTCCCAGTATTCATCTGTTCCGAAATGGGGAAATGCATTTGGAAAAGAAGGATCATCCCACCTTTTTGCAATCCAAGCAGAATAATGAACATAACGCAGAGCGCGGAGAACTTCGATTAGGCGTAAAGAGGAATCATTGAACTCCCGAAATTCTCTATAGCCTTCAAGTAGTGCTTCCCGTGCAACTATTCCTTCTGTATTTTGCGGAGGCAGAACCATCCAAATATCTTGAACAGCAGGACCGACCAAAAAATCATCAAAGTCTAAAAAGAAAAATCCATTTTCTCCTTTTAGAATATTTCCCTTGTGACAGTCTCCATGAATTCGAATGAATGGTTCATTTACTGAAAAAGAATTATATGTATTACAAACTTGATTTACTAGTTCGGTATATTTTTTTTGGAGGCTAATGGGTATAAACTCATTCTGAATTAAAAAATTTAAAGTTTCTATTCCATATTTAGTAGATGTGAGGTGAATTCTATGTTTTGCAACAGAAGATGCGCCTACGTTGTGTAATCTCCCCAAATAACGACCGAGCATTTGCAACTCATCAAAAGAAAGTTCTTCGGGTGCACGTCCACCTGTCCGATTCCATATCGCACAATAAATTCCTGCTTTTTCAAATAGACTTTGTCCTTGGAAAATACGAGGAGCACAAACAGGAATTTCATTTTCTTGTAGGTCAAATAAAAACTTATGTTCTTCTAAGATTTGCTCTTTCGTCCAACGTCCCGGGCGATAGAATTTTACGACTAGATTTTCACCCTCTTCTAATTTAACACTGTAAACTCTGTTTTCTAAACTATTTAGCGCAAAACAATGACCAGTCGGTATAAGCCCAAGACTTTCTACCAATTGTAAAATAACATCAGGAGTTAAATTATAAAAATTTTCATTCATCCCTATCTCCCCGTTTTCAAAATGAAATTGTCAATTTATACATTAGTTTTCATTTTATTCATCGTAGTAAAAATTTTACTCACGTGTAAATTTATGAAATAAGTCACTGAGTAAAAAATTTTCTAGTCCAGGAATATTTTTATGTAATTGAAGTTTGAAGTGATAGAGATACTCAATCTTAGGAATGTTTTCTTCTAGTCCATCTTTACTAAGTTCATAAATCATAATGGTAGATACTAATTCTAAAAATTCAGTGTAATTAAAATCTTCTGTCCACTCAGGGTGGTCGTCTTTGTATTCCCTGATCCAGTTTTCTAATTGTAAAAGTAAAATAGAATCTTTTAAGTTTTTGGAAATCATTTCGCGGGTAAGAGTAATTACCTCGCTTGGAATTTCATAAGGAATTAAACTTCCTCCAAAAAAATCTTCGCGGTAAAGTTCAAGGTCTGCACTTAGATTTTGTAGAACTTGTTTATTTAAGTAATGAAATGGAATACAGATTGCGCGGCTAATGATAGTTTGCTTTAATTTATTCAAATCATCTACTATAAATATAAACCTAGAATGAGACGGAGGTTCTTCGAGGGACTTTAAAAGAGCAGATTCTGCTTCATTATTAATAAGACTTGCATCAGGAAAAAGTATAATTCTGTATTTGGAAAGATGAGGTCTATAATTGAGTCGCCTGTTTTGTAGCCAACGCACTGTAAACTCAGCCGGATCTTTGTCGTCTCCAATTGCAATTCTCTGGTTCACAGGAAATACAATGTAATCGGGATGTTGATTTGCAAAAAATGACTTGCAGGACTGGCAAATATCACAAGCAGTTCCATGCAGGCATAGAACATGTCTAGAAAATCTTTCGGCTAATGCCCATTTACCAACGCTTGATGGTCCGTAAAAAACTAAGAGTGGTGGAATTTTGTGAGGAGATTTTACATAATGCTGAATGTATTGGAGGGCGGTGTCTTGTCCCTGAATTTCCTCAATGCTAAAATACTTTCCCATTATTTTAAAAGTTGGTTTAGATTTTGAATTGTTTTTCTTTGGGAGTAGAGGATATATCCGAGTAACCCCAAAATCAGCATTAGTCCAAGACCGTAAACCAAGTTCAAACTTTTTAAACGAGTTTGTTCTTCTTCGATTGCTTTGATATTTTCTAGGTGTGAAATTAGTAAATAAAATTTATCAATATTAGGATATTCTTTCTTCGCTGTTCCTCGAATTTGAGTGATTAATTCTGCTACATCAGTTTTGTTTAATTTTGCAATCGTATTAAACGCTTGGGATTCACCCATATTTAAAAGTTCTTCAGCAGTTACTTTTCTTTTTTGTTCCTGAGAAAATAACAAAAAAGGCAGTAAAATTAATATAATAGTAATAACATTTTTTTTCATAGTTAGTTGATTCCAGTTCATCTAAGTTATTTTATAAGTCAAGTAATATCATACTAGGCAAAGACTCTGGAAAAATCCAAACTTTTTAATCCAACTTTTATTTCAAAACAGTCAAAATTTTTGAAATTATACACCATGAGTAGTTTAAAGGTAACTTTAATAAATAGATGAATAAATTAAAGTTGACTTTACTTTATTCATATGTAGAGTAAACTACATGAATAGTGCTGAAAACCGATACCTGAATGAACATATAATAAAAACACTAGAAAAAAAAATGGTTTTTATTGGAGGACCAAGACAAGTTGGAAAGACTACACTTAGTTTACAAATCCTCAAACCTGCCAAAACTACTAATCCAAACTATTTAAACTGGGACAACAACACTGATAAATCCTTAATTCTAAAAAACCAAATTCCCTTTTCTGGAAAAATTACAGTTTTAGACGAAATTCATAAATACCGACTTTGGAGAAATTTACTAAAAGGGTTGTATGACAAATTTCATACAGAACACAAATTTATAGTAACAGGCTCTGCAAGATTAGATTATTACAGAAGAGGTGGGGATTCATTATTAGGTCGATATAGATATTTTCGACTGCATCCATTTACACTTCCAGAATATTCTTCTAATAATAATCAGAAAGATTTAGATACACTTTTGAAGTTTGGTGGATTTCCAGAACCACTGTTTGAAAAAAATGAAGACAACCATCGAATCTGGATTAGAGACAGAATGGCTAAAGTTGTTTTGGAAGATCTGAGAGATTTAGAAAATGTAAAAGATGTAACACTTGCTCTACTCTTGGCAGAAATACTCCCCTCTAAAGTAGGTTCCCCTTTGTCTATCAAAAGTATGGTGGAAGATTTACAAGTTTCTATGCCTACAATTAAACGTTGGTTGCAATTGTTGGAATGGATGTATTACAGTTATTCAGTTCCTCCGTTTGGTTCTGCTAAAGTTCGCGCTGTCAAAAAATTACAAAAAGTCTATCTTTGGGATTGGTCACAAGTGGAAGATCCAGGAGCGAGATTTGAAAACATGGTGGCTGGGCATCTTCTAAAATACTGTCACTATATAGAGGATACGCAAGGTTATGCGATGCAATTATGTTATTTAAAAGATACCGATGGAAGAGAAATTGATTTTGTGGTTTTAAAAAATAAAAAACCAATCTTTGCAGTGGAATGTAAAACGGGAGAAAAGAATATTTCCAAACATATTAAATATTTCCAAGAGAGAACAAACATTCCAGCATTCTACCAAGTTCACATGGGAGACAAAACTTGGGGAATGCCTCAAACCGGTCGTGTTTTACCTTTTCGTGATTTTTGTAAACAGTTGGGATTAGTTTAAAAATTAATTATCTTTCTGTATAGCCAAGTCTATCTTTTAATTCTTGCATGTAAGGAATTTTATAAACAATTAAAATCGCTCCAGCTAAAATTGTATAAGATACAAAACTAATACAAAGAGTCCAAAAAATTGGATAGAATATATTTTCATCCTTCATCAAATCTAAATTCATCAGAACAAGGATGATTGGTGAAATAAAAAGAAGTGATGTCAAATACATTGTGCACTTGATAAAATTGTAGGGAATGATTCTCGCAAAAAATCCTTTTTTGATTTTGTCTGGTGCTGGATCAAATGTCGCGTAAATATCTGGATTTGTGAAATAACTTTTTTTATTCATTGTCTGTTTGTAACCAATCTTTCATTAGCTCTTTGCCTCGAAAGATATAACTTTTTAGGGTGTTAACTTTAATATCCAATTTTTCGGAGATTTCTTTGTAGGACATGTTTTCAAAATAATAGAGCATTAGCGGATTCTTGTAGTTAGCCGGAAGCCGAGAAAGTAAAGATGTTATTTTTGTATTCATCTCTTGTTTTAGCATTTGCATTTCGGGAGTAATTTGTTCTCGCCATTTTTTAATTTTGTCAAAGTATTTATTATGAACTTCTTCTACATCTTCGTGCGCGATTTGAGGACGTGAACTTTCCTTTCTGTGTTTCATTAGAATTTGGTTTCGAGCGATAGAAAATATCCATGTGGAAAATTGGGATTCGCCTTTAAAAGTAGAAAGTGCCTCAAATGCTTTTAGAAAAATTTCTTGTGTTAAGTCTTCGGCTTCTTCTTGGTTGCCGGTAAATTTGATTGCTTGGGAAAATACCATTCCTTGGTATTTATCCATCAGAAATTCAAATGTAGAAAAATTACCTTGTAGGACTGATTGAATACATGACCAGTCTGCCGGATTACAGAGAATCTTTACCTCTTCGGAAATTTGCGCAGTTTGTAAAATGTCAATAGACTGAGACCGATTGCTAATGGGATTAACCCTCCTAACATAGCCAAAGACTTGCCCAAGACTACGATGAATACTATTGCAAGAGTGGCTCCTGTAAATGTCAACAAAAGTCCAAGAAAAAAGGAATAAGCTCTAAAATCGAACTCAAAGGGTTTATAAAGCCCTGTTTTGATTAACTCCATTCTTTGTTTATGCCAAAATAGGAAAATGAGACATAGTAGCGTAGAACCAAAAACAATTCCAAAAATGGGAACCAAAAAAAGTACAATCTTGTATCCATTGTTTGGTTCGTGGCT